>QBYK01000039.1 GCA_003282865.1 SAR116 cluster bacterium AG-325-I21
GCGGCCCAAACGATTGGCGTGATTAAACCACCATCAATAGCTACTGCGATGGCAATATCGGCATGATTGAACATGCGGGTATTCTCGCCTTCCCATGACGCGTTGGCTTCAGGAACTGCAATCAAAGACATCGCTGCGGCGCGGATAATCATATCATTAATCGAGATTTTAATCCCCTCGGCTGTCTTGGCATTCAATGCTTTACGCGCTTCAAGCAAACTGTCTATCACACAATCAACGGTCAGATAGAAATGTGGCGCTTGCTGTTTTGAGTTTTGCAGCCGGGTAGCGATCGCCTTGCGCATCTGGCTATTGCCAACAAGGTAGCTGTCGCCTTGCTGCATCGCCTCTGCCTGTGCTGCGGTTTTTTCCGCAATTGGGGCTATTAAGGCAGCATCAACATCACGGCGCAAAATCCGGCCATAGGGGCCGCTTCCGGTAATGCTATCGAGCGAAATATGCTGATCAGCTGCAATCCGGCGTGCCAGCGGGCTCGCAAAAATTCGAGGCTTGTCGCTACCTTTGGTTTGGGTGGCTGGCACCGATGCTGCGTTCACTGATGCTGGCACTGGTTCGACTGGCGCTTTTGTGTCGGTTGCGGTTGAAAGCAACGGTGCTGAAGATGATTCCTGAAGGCTGGTTTTGGCAACATCACTTGCGGTTTCGCCATCTTCTGCCAGAAGCGCGATCACTTCGCCAACAGCGACATTCTCAGTGCCAGAGTCAACAAAAATTTTTGCCAAAATTCCATCATCAATCGACTCAACTTCCATTGTTGCCTTATCAGTTTCGATTTCCGCAATCACATCTCCCGAACTGACGCGGTCGCCCGCGCCAACAAGCCATTTTGCCAGCGTTCCGGTCGTCATGGTTGGTGACAAGGCCGGCATTTTAATTTCAATCGCCATCAGCCCTGCCCCTTAAAACCGTCACAAGTGGTGCGCACTGCGGTAACAATGTCGCCGATTTTTGGCAATGCCAAAGCCTCAAGATTTGCTGCATAAGGCATTGGAACATCCTTGCCGGTCACCCGCATAATTGGCGCATCAAGCCAGTCAAAGGCACGTTCCATAACCTGCATGGCAATTTCAGCGCCAATACCAGCAAACGGAAAGCCTTCTTCACATGTTACCAGACGCGAGGTCTTTTTCACCGACTCAACAATTGTGACACTATCAACCGGGCGGATTGAACGCAGATCAATGACTTCGGCACTAATGCCTTGTTCGGCAAGATGATCCGCCGCCTCTAATGCGCGGCCGACCATGATGGAAAAGGCCACGATTGTAACGTCGCTACCTTCACACATAATTTTGGCCTTACCAATCGGGACCAGCCAATCATCATTATCGGGCACATCAAAACTTTGTCCGTAAAGAACTTCATTTTCCAAAAAAATAACCGGGTTTGGGTCACGAATAGCGGCCTTCAAAAGGCCTTTTGCATCCGCCGCAGAATAAGGAGCCACAACTTTTAGCCCCGGACAATGAGCATACCAGCTGGCAAAACATTGTGAATGCTGGGCCGCAACGCGACTGGCCGCCCCGTTTGGCCCGCGAAACACAATGGGACAGCCCATCTGGCCACCAGACATGTAGAGCGTTTTTGCCGCCGAATTGATAATCTGGTCAATCGCCTGCATCGCAAAATTAAAGGTCATAAATTCAATTACAGGCCGCAATTCGCCAAAGGCCGCCCCGACACCAAGCCCGGCAAAGCCCTGTTCGGTAATTGGCGTGTCAATAACGCGTTTTGGTCCAAATTCATCCAAGAGCCCCTGCGTCACCTTATATGCGCCCTGATATTCAGCAACTTCCTCGCCCATTACGAACACATTTTTATCACGGCGCATTTCTTCGGCCATAGCGTCGCGCAGCGACTCGCGAACCGTCAATGCGGTTGACGACCCGTTCCATTCAGCCTCGTCAGCGATAGGGGGTTGAACTGAAACAGATGGCATTTTCCGGGATCGGTCTGAATGTTCTGGTTCCAGCGGCTTTTGAACCTCAATTGGACCTGGCGCAAGATTTGGCGCGGGTTGGGCTTCGATGTCACTGACTGTTTCGTCATCTTGCAACAGCACAGCAATTGGCGTATTTACCTTTACATTCTGGGTTCCCGCAACAACGAAAATCTGCCCCACTTTGCCATCTTCAATAGCCTCGACTTCCATCGTTGCCTTGTCAGTTTCAATTTCGGCAATTACATCACCTGATCGCACATCATCACCCTCAGCAACCAGCCATTTGGCAAGCGTGCCCTCTTCCATTGTTGGCGACAATGCTGGCATTCTGATTTCAATGGCCATAATCTATGCCTTTGCAATAAGCCGTGCATCAGTCAACGGCAGCAGAATGTCGGTAAAGAGTTCGCTTGGGTCTGGCTCTGGGCTAGTTTGAGCAAACTCGGTTGCTGCCGTGACCATTGCTTTGACTTCTGAGTCAAGGTCTTTCAGGCGAACATCGTCAACATTCTGGCATTTAAGAAGTTCGCGAATATGGTCAATTGGGTCATGCTGCCGGCGCATCGCATCCACTTCTTCGCGGGTTCGGTATTTTGCGGGGTCTGACATTGAATGCCCACGGTAGCGATAGGTTTTCATCTCGAGGATATAAGGGCCTTTCCCTTCCCGGCAATGGGCTAAGGCTTCAAGAGCGGCGGTGCGCACCGCCAGGACATTCATGCCATCAACCTGCTTCCCTAAAATACCATAAGCCATACCCCGATCAGCCAAGGCCCGACCCGCCGCGGCCCGCGTCACCTTTGTTCCCATGCCATATTGGTTATTTTCGATCACAAAAACGACCGGAAGATCCCATAAGGCAGCCATGTTAAAACTTTCATAAACCTGCCCCTGATTTACCGCGCCATCGCCAAGATAGGTAATGCACACATTGGGTTGGGCTTTATATTTATGAGAAAAAGCAAGGCCAACGCCAATGGGTACCTGCGCGCCAACAATACCATGACCTCCGAAAAAGTTTTTTTCACGGCTGAACATGTGCATGGAGCCCCCTTTGCCCCGCGAATACCCGCCCTCGCGACCAGTCAATTCTGCCATAACGCCGCTGGGTTCCATCCCACATGCAAGCATGTGGCCATGATCGCGGTATGATGTAACAACGGTATCACCCGGTTGAGAGGCTGATTGCAACCCAACGACTACGGCCTCTTGGCCAATATATAGATGGCAGAACCCACCAATTTGCCCCATGCCGTATAGCTGTCCAGCCTTTTCTTCGAAACGGCGGATCAACAGCATATCCCTATAAACCGCCAATAGTTCTTCAGTGGGCAGCATGTCACCCACGCCAGAAACAACTGTTTTTGGCGGTCGACCCGGCCCACGCTTACGTCTGATTTCTGCTTTTGCATTCATGCTTCTCACCTGTTTTGACCGTAGTACCATAACCAAAATGGACAGACTATGCGAACGTGGCTTGCGGCATAACAAGCCACAAGCATCTCTACGCGTGAGAATTCAGCGATTTTTTAATTTTTGCAACATTTTTATTATTTTGTTTTTACAATGTTTTTTATAAATAAACTTAATTTAAGTTAACTAATTATTTTAATTTTTGATATTAAAATTTCAAATCTGACAGGTCTATTGAAACAATCACATCATTTGGCGCAAACAGTCCTAACTCCGAGCGTGCAGTTTCAGCGAGAATATCAGCATCAACAGCGTCTTTATGCATCAATGAAATACGGTGGCTCAAAAAAGACTTATGCTTTTCAAGTAAAGACAATTGTTCTTGAGCCTGTATGATTTTATGCTCAAGCTGTGGTCGCGCAAGAATCCCGCGATCACCGGCGATAGTATGAAACCCAAAAAACGCGATCATTGTTCCCAGTAGAAAGAAGCTACCAACAAATGCAAATGTCTTTCTCATTACATACATAGGTCGCATCCCTAACGCAATTTAAGTTGCACAAGAGGCTGAGCAACACAACAAGGACTCAATTGAATCAGACCCCGAGTACTGCGTCAAGAAAAATACGAATCGCCGGTCTTACTCAACTTTTGTGATATTCTTGCTACCCACGCAGAATTGTTCGCCCGGCATAAAGTCCCGTGCGATCCAGCTCCTGTTCAATACGAAGCAACTGGTTATATTTTGCAAGACGATCAGACCGCGACAGGGATCCAGTTTTGATCTGGCCAGCATTCGTTGCCACTGCAAGGTCAGCTATAAAGCTATCTTCAGTCTCACCAGACCGATGCGAAATTATCACGCCAAATCCAGCTTTTTGCGCCATATCGATAGCCTGCAATGTTTCGGTCAGGGTGCCAATCTGGTTAACCTTGACCAGGATTGCATTGCCCGAGGATTCAGCAATCCCTCGTCTTAGCCGTTCCGGGTTAGTAACATAAAGATCATCACCGACAACCTGAACCGCACCACCAATAGCACTGGTCAGCTGCCTAAACCCATCCCAATCGTCCTCATGTAACGGATCCTCAATTGAAACAATGGGATAGCGACCACTTAATTCCTGCCACATGGTGTTCATCTGTTCGGTTGCTAGCAGGAGCCCTTCGCTGGCGAGGTTATATTTACCGTCCACACAAAACTCGCTGGCAGCGGCATCCAAAGCGATCATCACATCATCACCTGGCTTATAGCCTGCGCTTTCAATCGCCTTCACGATATATCCTATTGCCTCATCAGTTGAATTTAATGCTGGCGCAAAACCGCCTTCGTCTCCAACCGCCGTTGATAATGACGCCTCTGAAAGCAGCTTCTTCAATTTATAAAAAATCTCGGCACCCATTCGTAGGCTGTCGGCAAAATGGCTTGCCCCAACGGGCATGACCATAAATTCTTGAACATCTAGCGCATTATCAGCATGTGCCCCTCCGTTGATGATATTCATCATTGGCACTGGCAAAAGGTGCGCGTGCAAACCCCCAAGATAACGCCATAAAGGCATTTCAACTGAATGCGCCGCTGCACGGGCAACCGCCATTGATACACCCAGAATTGAATTTGCACCCAACCTTCCCTTGTTTGGGGTTCCATCCAAATCGATCAATTCCTGATCTACCCCTGCCTGATCAAAGGAGTCGGCCCCGGCCAATGCGTCAAAAATCTCAAGATTAACCGCCTCAATGGCTCTCAAAACACCCCTACCGTCATAGCGATCAGCATCATAATCCCGCATTTCCACAGCCTCATAAGCCCCAGTAGACGCCCCTGATGGTACCGAAGCACGGCCAACAGAACCATCTTCCAAAACAACATCAACTTCAACTGTTGGATTGCCGCGTGAGTCCAGAATTTCGCGAGCCTGTATATCTATAATAGCGGACATGATTTTGCTCTTTTCGATCAAACGATGTTTCGAATGCGGGATGTGTACCCAAAATTACAGACCAGTGCAACCATTCAACATGTGCTAACCCCGCCTCGCCTGATCAATTTTCATCACCATATCGAGGACTGCCGGCACTTCAGATAATGGAACCATATTCGGCCCATCAGATGGCGCCTGATCAGGGTTTTCATGCGACTCCATGAAAAGACCTTGCACACCAACAGCCACCGCCGCACGTGCCAACACTGGTACAAATTCCCGTTGCCCGCCCGAGCTATCTCCGAGGCCACCTGGTTGTTGGACGGAATGAGTGGCATCAAAAATTACTGGGTGTCCCAACGCCGCCATGGTTGGCAAGGCGCGCATGTCGGATACTAATGTATTATAGCCAAATGATGTTCCCCGCTCGGTTAGCAACAGTTTATCATTACCAGCCGTGATAATTTTTCCTGCAACATGTTTCATATCCCATGGCGCTAGAAACTGTCCCTTTTTCAAATTTATCACACATTCGGTTTTGGCCGCTTCGACGAGAAGGTCTGTTTGCCTACACAAAAAGGCGGGAATTTGAATGACATCCAGCACTTCAGCCGCCGCAGCGCATTGTTCAGGAAGATGCACATCACTTAGTACTGGCACACCAATCTTGGCTTTAACCATGGCCAAAATTTCAAGGCCGCTATCCATACCAACTCCCCTCGCGGCACCGGCAGATGTTCGATTTGCCTTGTCATAGGATGATTTATATACAAACCCCATTCCGGCCTTGGCTGCCATTTTGGCAAGCGCCTCGGCACAATACAGAGCATGATCAGCGCTTTCGATCTGGCAAGGTCCTGAAATCAATAGCAGCGGCGCATCGCCGCCACATGCAATATTACCGATTGTTACAGCCTGCATAAACCTGCTCCCTCACACAAATAGCGGTCGCTCACAGCCCAAAGCCACGATTAAACGAGACGCGATTTCTCCATCGATGCCGCGATAAACCCCGTAAACAAGGGATGTGGTTCAAATGGCTTTGATTTCAGTTCCGGATGGAACTGGACGGCCACAAAAAACGGGTGATCGGCCCGTTCAACAATCTCTGGCAAACTGCCATCCGGCGATAGCCCAGAAATCAACATCCCAGCATCAGCAAGCTGATCGCGATAGGCAATATTGACCTCGTAACGGTGTCGGTGACGCTCAAAAATAATCTCTTCATCATAAATGCGACCAGCGATTGAACCTTTGGTCAAGCGGCACTCATAAGCACCGAGCCGCATCGTGCCGCCAAGATCATCCTCAGCACTTCGTTGCAATTTTTGTTTACCTGACGTCCATTCGGTCAACAACCCAACGAGTGGCAGCTTGGACTCGCCAAATTCGCTTGATCCTGCATCCGGCATATTAGCCAAATTACGCGCTGTTTCTAGAACCGCCATTTGCATGCCGAAACAAATGCCAAAATAGGGAATATTCTGCTCACGAGCAAACCGCACCGCGCGGATTTTTCCCTCAGAACCACGCTCACCGAAACCTCCCGGTACCAGGATACCACTAACATGCTGCAAATCCTGGAGTGCGGTATCTTCTTTTTCGAACAACTCGGAATCAATCCAATCAATATTTACCCTTACGCCATTCGCGATTCCACCATGGACAAGAGCCTCACCAAGAGATTTATATGAATCCTGTAAGCTGATATATTTGCCAACAATAGCGATGTTAACTTCTCCCTCCGGGTTGGCAATCACGTGACAAATCCTTCTCCATTTTGACAAATCAGGCGTTTTATCATCCAAACCGAAATGACGAACAACCTCACGGTCAAGCCCTTCTTCGTGATAAGCCAAAGGCACTTCATAAATGTTACGAACATCACGCGCCAAAACCACCGCCGACTCGTGAATATTACAAAACAGCCCAATCTTGCCGCGCTGTTCGGCGGGCAACGGATGTTCCGTTCGACACAATAGGATGTCTGGCTGAATTCCAACCGATTGCAATTCCTTAACCGAATGCTGGGTAGGCTTGGTTTTTAACTCACCGGCAGCCGCAATGTAGGGAATTAGCGTTACATGCAAGAAACAGGTGGCATCACGGCCAAGCTGGTTCCCAATCTGACGAATGGCTTCTAGAAAAGGTAATGATTCTATATCTCCAACCGTGCCTCCAATCTCGCACAGAATGAAATCTTCATTATTGTGGTTCGACAAGACAAACTTTTTAATAGCATCTGTAACATGCGGAATGACCTGGATGGTGGCACCGAGATAGTCGCCCCGACGCTCTTTCGCTAGCACATCAGAATAGATACGGCCTGTTGTTACATTATCGGTACGCTTGGCATGGACGCCGGTAAACCGTTCATAATGACCAAGGTCCAGATCGGTTTCCGCACCGTCATCGGTAACAAACACCTCGCCATGCTGGGTTGGTGACATCGTGCCGGGATCAACATTAAGATAAGGATCGAGTTTACGGAGGCGTACAGTATATCCGCGCGCCTGAAGCAATGACGCGAGCGCTGCTGCACCTAAACCTTTACCTAGCGAGGAGACCACGCCACCAGTGATGAAGATATAACGAGGCATGGGCATATTTAGTAGCCTATCACCACGATCTTGATAAGGCACAAAATGCGTCGCAGCACGAAAATTTCAAAATTGTCTGGAATGACAAATGGCTAACCACCAATTGAAATTATTTGTCTGTTGGCACAGCTGGGCCAGAGGGAGTCGGTGGCACTTCTTTAATAACATCATCAACAATAGACATAGGCTCCTTTCCAGCACCGGCCATGATTGCAAGAATAATAGTTGTTGAAAAGAAGCCAACGGCCAAGATGGTTGTGACCCTTGTTAGTAAACTTGCTGTTCCACGCGCTGTCATAAAACCTCCACCAGCACCGCCACCGCCACCGCCGATACCAAGACCACCGCCCTCACTGCGCTGCAATAAAACAGTGATAACCAGACCGAGGGCGATTAGAATATGAATGGTTAGAACCAGCGTTTCCATAGTTTTGGTTTCCTGAAAATTGGAGTGTTTGAGCGCTTATATGGCGTCTTTATTTTGTTTTCAACAAAAATGCCGCAAATACGTCTCGATCGTGGGCTCATTTGCCTTATTTTCAAGACAAGCTAAGATTTTGACATCTGTGCATACGCCGAGTCGCAAATTGAACCAAAAGCCTTGGCGTCGAGGCTTGCACCGCCCACAAGCCCTCCGTAAACATTATCAAGCGCGAAAATAGCAGCTGCATTTTCCGCATTCACCGACCCACCATACAGGACCGGTGCTTTAGCCACAGCCAATCCCTCCTGACTTTTGATGAGTTCGCTGGCAATTGCGTTATGCATGGCAGCAATATCATCAAGTGACGCAACTTCGCCCGTACCGATGGCCCATACCGGTTCATAGGCAATCATCAAACGGTCTTGCGGCGTATCATCAGGCACTGAAATACGCAATTGATTAATCACAACTTGTTCAGCCTTCCCTGCTTCGCGCTCGCCCAGCGTCTCGCCAAGACAAATCATAACATCCAAACCATGCGCTATTGCCTGACGCGCCTTTGCGGCTACTACCTCACTTGTCTCACCGTGATTTGCGCGACGTTCAGAATGCCCTAACAGCACAATTGAAGCCCCGCAATCTCGCAGCATCGCCGCTGAAACGTCGCCCGTATGTGCCCCAGCCGCATCCTGATGGCAATCCTGCCCACCAAGTCGGATTTCACTTTGCCCGAGGCGTAACGATATCGGCACTAGATAAGGGTGCGGCAAAAATAAAATGCGCTTTACCGGCTGAAAACTGCACGCATCAAGACCAGTCACAAGCCTGCCCGCGGCATCAAATGACGGATTCATTTTCCAATTACCGGCAACAATCATTTCGTAAAAACCATTTTAATATTTTGTATTTACGGTTATCATCCCACTTTGACTTTTCAGTCGCCGCCGGAATTATTAACTATCTGACAAAAACCCCTACCAAAAGAGCATATTTAATTGCGGAACCCAGCATTCAACTTTTAGTTCCATTCGGCCTTTTTCAATACGTCTTCTGGGCAACAGTACCCGGAACGGGATAACCTGACTAGCCTTAGCTTTATATACTGTGCACAATGGGGCAAAAGGCGCTGATTTTTGTTGTTAAATACAATATTTACCGATATTGAAGTTGCCCCGCTTGTTGGCAATCTTTATTACCATACCTAACGACCAAAGTTTTGTAACTCAAACCCTGCTATGATCTCATGGCGAAAATCGATTGACTAAAGCAAGAAATGGACACCTGAGAAATGCTACAAGCAATGCGCAGCGGCACCAAATCACCAATTATGAAGTTTTTTCTGCTGTTTCTGGCAGCTGGATTTGCATTATGGGGTATTGGCGATGTTACAACCGGCCTGATTGGGGGCAGTGATAAAGCCATTTCAGCCAGTGAAGAAGCTATTTCACCGCGCGAAGTCGCTATTGAGTTTGAGCGCACACGTCGAAATTATATGCCGAATAGCAGTGTTGGCGAGGCCTTGCAAGACGGCTTACTCAGCGATGTGATGGGCGCTTTGTCGCGTGAGGTTCTTTTTCGTGCTGAAAATAGCTCGCTTGGTTTGACCGTAACGCGCGAAATGCAGCGTGATGCAATTATCAGCGAGAAATCCTTTCAAGATGACTTGGGCGTTTTTTCGGAAGGCCGATTTATGCAGACGCTCGCCAATGCGGGCATATCAGAAGCAAATTATTTAAAACGTGTCGATAATGTGTTGATGCGCGATCAACTTGTTGGTGCTCTGTCGTCTGGTGTCCGTTTTGATAGCACTACCGCGCATTCTATCGCCGCTTTTGATTTGGAAAGGCGCGTTGTTCGACTGACCAGCTTTTCTGTAAATCCTGAGACGATTACCCGGCCAACCGATAGCGAAATCGACGATTTTTTTGCAGAAAACAAAACTGCCTATAACGCTCCTGATCTCCGAAATGTAACCATTGCCAGTATATCAGCCGATATGATTGCCACCGGGCTTGCAATCAGTGAATCCGACATAAAAACCGCTTTCGAAAGCCGCATTGACGAGTTCAGCACGCCGGAAAGACGTAATATTCGGCAAATGGTTTTTGATGATATAGAGAAAGCTATTACCGCCCTATCGCGACTCGATGCAGGGGAAGAATTTAATGCCGTTGCTGCCGACATGTTGAACTGGACCGAGGATGACACAAAACTTGGCGCCGTCAGCAAATCGGCGCTAGATCCAGCCTTGGCAGAAATTGCCTTTAGTAGTGAAGCTGGACGTCCTACGGGACCGGTGGAAACAGCCTTTGGACAACATGTTATTATTGTTGACGAGATTACACTCGGCGGACAGGCTGCGCTGGCCGATGTGAAAGGAAAAATTATAGCCACACTCCGTTCCGAAAAATCGATCGACGTACTTTACGACAAGGCCAATGAATTTGAAGACGCAATCGGTTCGGGTGCCACCCTTCATGAAGCTGTTGAAAAATTAGGCGGGAGCCTCGTCACAGTAGACAATGTCAGTCGAAATGGCCGAGATATTGATGGCGCCCTGATCACAGGCGACGGGGCCAGTCTAATACAGGACACCGCTGTGCTAGATTTGATTTGGAGTAGCGACGTCAAAGAAACGAGTGTTATTCAAGAGGGCGGCGATGATATGTTCTTTGCGGTTGAGGTCAATTCAGAAAGCCCGCAACGAGAACGCAGCCTTGCCGATGTAAAAGCGCGGGTCATTGCTGATATGAAACGAGTCAAAGCTATAAAGAAAGCAAAAGCAAGTGCCGAAGCCGCGGCCAAACTCAACGATGATAACGGCATTATCACCGAGCTGTTTCGCCGTAATGGTCTAGGCTTTGATCACGAGGCCGCAGGCATTATTGCCAACCAAGCCTTCAGTCAGGTTAGTGGTAGCAGTGGTGTGGTTGAAACCGGCAAAGAGGCGATTGCTGTAAAAACAGTTGAAATTGTTCCGGCCAGCGACAAAGAAATTGAGGAGACCACCAAACTTGTTGTTGAGGTGCTGAATAATGCCCTTCGCGAGGATATGTTAAATATGGTGTTATTGTCCTTTTCGGAAAGTCATGATCTTCAGCTAAACCCAGCCGGGGTTCGAAAAATACTGGTCGGGACCCAGTGAAGATGCCAGCAATAAGTGATGAATTTGATGAATTTGCTGCCACCTTTAATGCTGGAAAATGTCAACTTGTTCATCGCGTCCTAGTTGCAGATACCCAGACCCCTGTTTCCGCATATCTTAAACTAGCTGGTGAAAAGCCAAACTGTTTTTTACTTGAGTCTGTTGAAGGCGGTAAAGTTAGGGGCCGGTTCTCAGTCATTGGCTTGGACCCTGACCTGATCTGGCGTTGTCGCAAGGGGCAGGCAGAAATTAATCGAAAACCGCGTGGTGAAAACAAATTTGAAGCAGATACCCTACCACCTCTTGAGTCATTGCGGGCATTGATGCGGCAATCAGAAATGCCTGATACAGGCGACTTGCCGCCCATGGCTGCTGGATTATTTGGCTATTTTAGCTATGACATGATCCGCGAGATCGAAGAAATCCCCGATACTAACAAAACAATTATTGAGACGGATGATGCCCTATTATTACGACCTTCTCTAATTGCAATTTTTGATCGGCTTAAAGATAGCATTACTCTGGTCACTCAAGTCCGACCTGAGGATTGGGATGATGCCAGAGTCGCAAGGGAGAGCGCGCAAGACCTGCTTGCCAATGCGATTGATGATCTCAATCGCCCACTTCCACATACTGAAATTGGTAATTCTGACAAACCAATTCCCGAACCACAAACCAATATGGACAAATCAGCCTTTCTTTCTATCGTAGCAAAAGCCAAAGAATATATTCGGGCTGGCGATATCTTCCAAATTGTTGTCTCCCAGCGCTTCAGTATTCCTTTTCACTTGCCCTCTATCAACCTCTACCGGTCATTGCGCCGGTTAAACCCTTCCCCATTTCTGTTTCATTTTGATTTTGGAGGAATGGCAATTGTCGGATCTAGTCCAGAAATCCTCGTTCGTTTGCGTGGCAATCAAGTCACTATCCGTCCGGTTGCTGGCACCAGAAAACGTGGTAACACACCTGATGAAGATGCAGCAAACGCAGCTGATTTAATGGCCGATGTCAAAGAGCGAGCTGAGCACTTGATGCTGCTCGATCTTGGACGCAATGATGTTGGCCGTGTTTCAAAGCCCGGTTCCGTAAGAGTTAAATCCAATTACGAAGTCGAATATTACAGCCACGTGATGCACATTGCCTCGCAGGTTGAAGGAGAAATCCGTGAAGGCCTTGATGCCATTGACGCGTTAATTGCCGGATTTCCAGCTGGCACAGTATCGGGTGCTCCAAAAATAAGAGCAATGGAACTTATTGAGGAACTTGAACCAGATCGCCGTGGCGCTTACGCTGGTGCCATTGGCTACATTTCAGTTGCCGGCGATCTAGATACTTGCATCGCGCTACGAACAGCGATTGTTAAGGATCAAAAAATGTATGTCCAGGCTGGTGCGGGCGTTGTTTATGACAGTGATCCAGACTCAGAATATGAAGAAACCCTCAATAAAGCGCGTGCCCTAATACGGGCAGCTGGTGAGGCATTGCGCTTCACCCGCTAAACACTGGTCTTTATTAGATGGTCCCTATTATACCGTGCTAAAATTAGCTTCATGTTGGTCACCTTCATATTGTCAAATTCAGATATCTCTGCCAAAAATAGGGCTGAAATTTAGTTAACTATCAAGGCTTCACCCGGCTCACAAATCAAATCAAAAGCATTCAATGGATTTACCAACCATCGTTTCATTCACTCTATTTGCATCTGTTGCCGCCTTTACTCCAGGGCCTAACAACCTAATGCTAGCAGCATCGGGCGCAAATTTTGGGTTTCGCGCAAGCCTACCACACATTCTTGGGGTTTCGGCAGGTTTTATCTCATTAGTAATTGCGGCCGGATTTGGGCTTGCTAGCTTGTTTGCTGCACTTCCCAACCTTTATTATGTTATGAAAATCATCAGCTTTATATTCCTAATCTATCTAGCATGGCGAATTGGCAGTGCTGGCCGAGCGCGAACTCAGCGGCCCAGCGAGCCTTTGAAGTTCTGGCAAGCCGCAATGTTTCAGTTGGTGAACCCAAAAGGAGTGTCGGTTATCATTAGTTCGGTTACCGCTTACACCAGCAGCGCAACCACAGTAGCGAGCGAGGTTTTCGCGCTGTTTCTTGTGTTCTCTTTTGTCACCGTTGGATCCACCATCACATGGACCCTGTTTGGTCTTGTGATCGGACAAGTTCTTAATACATCAAAAAGACTACGACTGTTCAATATCACAACAGCCAGTTTGTTACTCATAAGCCTGATTCCAGTCATCATCAATTAGCCAATTTCTTAATTTGGCAGGACAAAGGGATACTCTCCGTCCTATTCACTTTGCAAAAATTCGTCAAACATACATGTTCGCAGGAGAGGAGTATGGGAGGCAAAAACTAAAAAACAAATTTAGATTTTCTAGCAATCAAATTTGCAATTAGGCAAACTTTCGATAGGCTTAACAATTATTCATTATTTGAGCAAAGTAACACAAGCATGAATCAGAAACTTGCGACATCAATTGATCAAAGCAATGTTAGAAATACAAACCTTGCTTCTGCTTTTTTCAAAAATGCGGTCAACCTAGGTGAAAGACCACTCCTATTTTGCAAAAAAAGGGGAAAATGGACCGGAACAACCTGGAACGAGGTCGCGGATTCAATAAAGCGACTTTCTGGAGCTTTGGTTGCTGCCGGCGTGCAACCGCACGACCGCGTTATGATCTGTGCGGAAAACCGACCTGAATGGGCCATCGCCGATCTCGCTATCATGGCGATTGGCGCTATTGTTGTGCCGGCTTACACAACCAATACCGAAGATGATCACGTCTATATCATGGAGCATTCTGGCGCGGTCGTAATCATCACGTCAGGGGGCATTTTGGGCAACCGTGTGGCCCTTGCAGCATCGCGTGTTCCAAACATCCGCATGCTAATCACAATGGATCCCAGCACTGAAATGCCTGACATTGCCCCTACCACTATCTATACCTGGCAATCTTTAATGAAATCAACCGAACCTCTTATTGATATTGATGCCCGCATTTCCGCTCAGAATACTGATGATATATGCTGTTTTGTTTATACATCGGGCACCGGTGGGCGGCCAAAGGGAGTAATGCTGACGCATCGATCTATTCAAGCCTGTATCACTGCTGCAAAAGAAATTCTGAAGGAAGGCGATGTTGCGGAAAACCAGAGATTTTTATCACTTTTACCATTATCCCATTCCTATGAGCACACCGCTGGCATGCATCTTCCCATACAAACCAAATCCGAAGTGTGGTATTGCGAGTCTGCTGAACAGATTGGCGCAAATTTGCAAGAAGTTTCGCCAAGCCTTATGACAGCTGTGCCGCGCCTTTATGATGTTCTCCATGAGCGCATAATTCGCAGCGTTCGTGCCAAAGGTGGGCTGTCAGAAGCACTTTTTATGGAAACGGTCCGCCTTGGTCGCAAACGGCTTGCTGGGAAACGGTTACTGCCACATGAATTTTTGTTAGACCGTGTGCTTGAACGTCTCATCCGTAAAAAGATACAAGCACGGCTTGGCGGCCGGCTAAAATATTTTATTTCCGGTGGTGCTGCATTAAATCCGGAAATAGGCACCTTTTTTATGGCGCTTGGCGTTAAGTTATTGCAAGGATATGGCCAAACTGAAGCCTCACCATTGATTTCGGCGAACCGACCAAATAAAATTAAAATTGAAACGGTCGGCCCTCCCGTTACAGGTGTTGAGGTACGTTTCGCCGATGATGGCGAAATCCTTGTACGAGGCGACGTTCTGATGAAAGGCTATTGGCGCGACGAACACAGCACCGCAGCTGCGATTCAAGATGGCTGGCTGCACACGGGTGATATCGGCAATTGTGACAAGGATGGTTACATCACCATTACCGGCCGAAAAAAAGAAATGATTGTTAATTCTGGTGGTGAAAACATCGTTCCGAGCCGGGTTGAAGCCCTACTAACCATCGAATCTGAGATTGAACAAGCGATGGTTGATGGCGACCAACGACCATGGCTAGCGGCAGTGATTGTACCAAGTGCCGAGGCCCGCGAGACTGCTCAGTCAACTGAGGCGTTAAGATTGCTGATTGCTGATACTATTGAACGGGCAAATGGCCGCTTATCCCAAATCGAGCGCGTTCGACGTTTTGTTATTGCAGATGAAGATTTTACCACTGAAAACAGTCAATTAACAGCAACACTTAAAATTAGAAGGCATATTATAAAAGCGGAGTACCAGGATAGGATTGCGGCTCTGTACAACCGACAATAATTAATACTAATACAGTGAGACGCGACTTAATGACCCTATTTTACCCAAGTTGAACTGCGTTTTGGCCCGAGGTCATCGCGCATAAGCTGGCTAAAGGCTTCTGCAAAATTGCGATGCGCCTCACGGTTCTTTTTCAAAACCGCGTCCAGCGGAATTACAATATCACCGTCTTTACGAAGTCTTGGTGGATCATAATTACTAAAGCGGACAGTCAAATCCTGCAAAGCAGCCATTAAATCCTTTTCCTGTTCATCGTAGGCCATATTTATCTCCTCAACATCTCGCGTTACTCGTATGCCAAACGTATTTTTGTAATTAACGACACAAATTTTTTCAATTGAAGCGACAAGCCCATTTTATTGCTAGCGCCTCACCTGATTCAAAGGCTGAGTTTTTGCTGGCGCCCTCGGCCCATGACGACTTGAAAAAAGCCTTTAATTTTTAGTGAAGGAATGTTATTCCCCCGATGGTCCATTTGCAACTGTCCCAGACTGTTTTTTTAAAACTAAAAAGTAATTTATTTGGGTTATGTCTACAATTGATCAACTCAAAATAAATCTTATTTTTTGCCTCATCAATCTTGTTCTTACCACCAATGATGCCTGTGCAAATGGTGTCAATCCTGCCTCCAAAGGTATTACCACTTTTGAATGGGCTGCATCGCGGGCAGTTTTGCAAATTTATCTCAAATATTGGTCACCCTTGCAATAACGCCAAAAACCATGCGTCAAGGGTTGATAGCTAGGCGCTTGAGTCTTGGTCTACAGGCTTGCGCTTACCCTCTTGTTGCGCCAATATGAAGCGCCATCGTGGGCAGAATGTATACTTAGGCAATAAAATGAAGCGACAGTTTTTGGCCATAGTTCAGTCACCTAAAGGTGATCGGCCAATAATTGCTTTGATCCTTTTACTTTTTGGCGTCTTCATTCTTGCCCTTCAGGATGTCACTGTAAAATTGATCGCACATGAGACATCCTTCTGGCAGTTTCAAACACTGCGTTCGGTAGGAAATGGACTATTTCTAGCAAGTTTGGCATGGTTTAGCGGCGGATTTGGCATTCTTGTCCCCAAAAGCTGGCGCCCTGTATATTTTCGGGCATCGATGATAACCATCTGTATGTTCTGCTTTTTTTCAGGCGCACCACAACTATCTGTAGTGCAAATGACTACGGGCCTTTATACCTATCCATTATTTGTATCGTTGTTCGCCGGTCCCGTCCTCGGTGAAAAAGTCGGGCCGTGGCGTATAAGCGCTATCGCGATTGGCGCAAGCGGGGCTGGGCTAATCCTTGATCCGTTTCATGCTAGTTTTTCACCAGTCCAACTACTTCCTATTGCGGCAGGCTTCTTTTACGCATGCAACATTCTAATCCTACGACATGCCTGCCGTTATGAGTCCGTTTTGTCGCTTGTGATGGCAGTTGCCATTTTGTCTATTCTTAGTGGACTTGTTGGGATTGGGCTTTTGACGCTGTTTCCCTTGGCCAGCGATCTCTCGATACAAATGCCTTTTATCACGATTGGCTGGCCCAAATTAACAATTGTGGTGCTTGGCATTGCCATTTTCTGCTCCACATTGAACCTAATCGGTAATATTTGTCTTGCGCGAGCTTATCAAACTGCAGATAGCAGCTGGCTTGCACCAATAGATTTTACTTATTTAGTGTTTGCCGCGTTTTGGGGACGACTTATTTTTGGCACGTGGCCAACACCAAAAGCCCTCTTGGGCATGAGCCTGATTGCCATTGCCGGCATAGTGATCGCATGGCGAGAACAGCGTCGGGTAAGAGATTGAACCAAATTTATCCTAGCCCAAATATGCTCGTTGAAATGCCAGCACCCTATGTCTAAACTGAGTGACTATACATTAGCTGACCTATGAGAGACAAAATCTGAAACGATAGTTAGGAGCGTGTTCTTATGAATAAAGTGTTAAAGAGTTTAGCGCAGCAATGTCGAGAGATACTAGGTGATCGACCCGGACCGGATGGCCGTGAGAAAATTGCTGAATTACTGCAAGTTCTATTATCTGATCCGGCAAATGTTGACGCTCTAGTTCCAGAATCGACAGGTGAGCGCGACATGCTATATCGTGACCCCGAGCTAGGTTTTTGCATTCTGGCACATAAATACAAGGGAGAAAGAACATCGCCACCGCATGACCATGGACCATCATGGGCCATTTATGCTCAGGCTCGCGGTGAGACAATCATGCATGATTATGACAAGATAAAAGACGCCAGTGCCGACAAGCCAGGAAAGGTAAAAGTGTCGCGTACGTACAGTCTCAAACCCGGCATTGTCCATGTCTATAACGAGGGAGATCTCCACTCGCCAACACGCGTCGGGCCAACAAGTCTTGTTCGTGTTGAAGGCACCGATATGAGTCAAATAGAACGACTTCGCTACGAACTTGCTTAAATAACGTTATAATGACAATACCTGAAGTCCCGGCGTGAATTACAGTTCCAACGTTTTAGCCGCCGGCCGTCGTTGACTAGGGTGCCACATCTTTTTTTAGTATTTTCTGACGCCAGATAATCACAAGACCGCCTGCGACAATCGCCAGAACACCGGGAAACAGGCGCTCAATTGGGGCTTCAGCAAAAAACCACCAACCCAATAACAAGGCGAAGGGGATACCAAAATATTCAAACGGGGCTAATAAACTCAACTGCGTCATGCGGTAGGCAGAAACAAGTCCTAAAACTCCAGCACCACCGAAAGCTCCAAGGGCCAAAAACAGCCCAAGATCAGCGGCGGACGCAATTGACTTTGTCTCACCAAAGCACACCCATAGGATTAACGACAACCCTGCTGTAAACAACTGTGATCTAAACTGAATTAAACTTGACAAGTAATTGGCTGGGAACAATTTTACTAGTGTGCTAGATGTAGCATAGCAAAGTGCCGCCAGCACC
>QBYK01000040.1 GCA_003282865.1 SAR116 cluster bacterium AG-325-I21
TTTTCCATATGTTCTTTTTATGCAACTTGGATTAATCATCTTATTGGTTGTTCCTGAGACTGCAACGTGGCTGCCTAAAGCTGCAGGATTTGGGAGATAAAAACATATGATGTGGTCGCTTTAAATTGGAAGTTGTTAACGTTTTGGGTTGCGGAAATTTTACGTCACAAATTGCTTTTCAGCGCTGTTTTTACAATCGGGCCTATTACCTAACTGATTTTGTTTTATAATTATAGTCCTTACAGACCGCCTGCTACGAGTCATTTCGTGCTGGCAAAATCATTTTGCATTTCATTTGATAAATTTGTTTAGTTTGGATTCTCGCTGTGGCTGATTTGTTGCAAGATTTTTGGTCATTAAGAGACCTCCTTGGTTTACGGCTTTTCAACAATTTAAAACGGCATAACTAATTGAATTTCATTGTAAAAAAATTAATCTCGAGGAGAACTTGGTAAAATATTAGGTGATAGCCAGAAACTATCTTATTTTGTCATTTTCTTTGTAGATTCCTCAATTGAACTATGAGTTAATAGCGAAAGAAATATTTACGAGTGTTCATTCGAATGCGCCTCACTTTAGTTTGTAGTATATTTGGGTACTTGCATGTTAGTTTCACCTCACGGGTCAGTGGACTTAAAGCCATTGTTAATCCCTACGCCAGAAGCGAGGGAAGCTCAACAGCGCGCGAACAGTTTCGAACACAAAATCGAAATGACAAGCCGTGAATTGTCTGATCTCCTGATGTTGGGTATGGGAGCCTACACGCCGTTGGACGGCTTTATGGGTTACAGGGACTGGCACAGTGTGTGCGAGGAAATGAGAACTAGCACAGGGGTATTTTGGCCTATTCCGATCACGCTCTCGGTTAGAGAAGACGTCGCGAACAGCATTAAAATTGGCGATGATGTAGCCCTCACTGACGATGATGGCCGTGTCTATGGACAATTAACAGTTCAAGAAATATATCAAATCGATAAGGTGATTGAGTGCAATGCCGTTTTTGGGACTGTAGACACAAACCATCCGGGTGTAGCGAAGGTGATGGAACAAGAGGCCTACAATTTGAGTGGTCCTGTAAAGGTTTTTGACGAAGGTGATTACCCAACAAAATACAAAGGGTTATATATGCGTCCAGCAGAGACCCGCGCACTTTTTAGGAGTAATGGCTGGTCTTCGGTTGCGGCGTTTCAAACTCGCAACCCAATGCACAGAAGTCATGAGCATCTTGCAAAAATAGCGATTGAAATTTGTGATGGATTGTTGATCCACCAAGTCCTCGGTGCGTTGAAACCTGGCGATATCCCAGCTGAAGTTCGCGTTGACGCTATTGACGCACTCGTGAAAAACTATTTTGTTCCCGGCACAGCAATTCAAGCGGGATATCCCATTGAGATGAGATATGCGGGACCCAGAGAAGCGCTTTTGCACGCAGTTTTTCGACAGAATTTTGGTTGCTCACACTTAGTGGTTGGGAGAGATCATGCCGGCGTGGGCGATTACTATGGACCTTTTGACGCCCACAAGATCTTTGATGAAATTCCAAAAGGGAGTATGGAAACGCAGCCGCTTAAAATTGATATTGCTTTTTACAGCTATAAATGCGGTGGGATGGCAACCGGGCGGACCTGTCCGTCGGAACAGAATGAGAGGCTAAACATCTCGGGGACTAGACTTCGGGAAATGTTTACAAAGAAGGAAACTGTGCCAGCCGAATTTAGCCGCCCAGAGGTTGTGGCCGTTCTCCAGAGGTACTACGACAATTTGTCTCAGGTAGGTTGATAGAAGTTTAAAATCGGTTGATAGAAGTTTAAAATCAGTTGATAGAAGATTAAAATCGGTTGATAGAAGTTTAAAATCAAAGCATTCTAATGTGAAAACCCACAGTGTCATAGGGTCAGAAACAGAGAAACTTAGAGGGAAACCAATGTTCGATATAAATCCTTTTGCAGAATTATCGCACTCCATAAGCCCTGCCGTTATGCAAGGTTTTGTTATCGCAATGGCTGTTTGCGTTGCTGGTGGTACATTATATGACGTAATACACAAGGGTAGCGCAAAGTATTTCTTTGGGCTTGTGAAAAAGGGATCTGCAGGAAAAACCAGAGAGGTACCGTTTGGTGAAAAAGTGTCAGTAGTTGCGAAGACCACTGCCCATGACGTTCTTGCATCGGGTGAATTTTGCAATGTCAGGCGTCGTTTAGCGCATTTGCTCACCATGTATGGTTTTCTCGCGTACGTGATTGCCACTGCTACAATGGTTTTTGCTTACCCAACCGCGTCAACACCAGCGCCCGCCCTCTTAGTGAATGTATGGTGGATTGGTATAATAATGTTGGCTGTTGGTTGTTATTGGTTCTGGTTTTTCATTCGGGTTGATGTTGCAGCAGAAGGCAATTCACCGTTTAGAATGGTCCGAGCTGATCTCTTTGTTGTTGCGTTAATGGTCAGTGCTTCATTGGGAATCATATGGGGTTATCTACAAGTGAGTGGCAATTTTTGGTCTGCTTTTGCTCTCGGCCTCTACCTAATTTCGACGACTGTGCTATTCGGCTCTGTCATTTGGTCAAAGTTTTCTCATATGTTTTTTAAACCTGCAGCGGCTTATCAAAAAAATATGGCGAAGGCTGATGGCGGCAGGCGTAACTTACCAGCGCCATCAGAGAAGCCTTCAATATACGGGAAAGTCCAACGTCATTCACACCACTATTAATTTCAAATAATCAATCTTCAGTTTGGAGGAAAGCTATGCCTACTTTTGTATATATGACCAGTTGTGATGGATGTGGCCATTGTGTTGACATATGCCCATCTGACATTATGCATATTGATCCAGTTACACGACGCGCAGTTAACATTGAGCCAAATTTTTGTTGGGAGTGTTACTCATGCGTAAAGGCCTGCCCTCAAAACGCTATTGATGCTCGCGGTTACGCAGATTTTGCTCCAATGGGACACAGTGTTCGTGTTCTCCGGGAAGAGGATAAAGGAACCATCTCTTGGCGTTTGAAATTCCGGGATGGCAGAGAGAAGCATTTTGAATCCCCAATTCGAACAACTGCCTGGGGATCTATAAAATGCGCATCTGAATATGAGGTCCCTTCTAATGACGCCATAAACTCACAAGAGTTGGCACATGAACCTGATTATTTGAAAACTGATCAAGGGCTTCCAAGCGTCACAGTTGATCACTTCATCAAATATGAACTAGCGCCCTCATCAGCGGCTAAGAAAAAATCAAAAAAAGTTAGCGCTCAGGCTGCTGAGTAAAATTAGATCTTAAGGGAGGCTCCGGTAATGGCTGGAAAAAAGACAGTTTTTGTTGACTCAGATATCCTGGTGATTGGTGGAGGTTTTGGTGGCTGTGGCGCCGCCTATGAATCTCGTTACTGGGGACGTGATAAAAAGGTAGTTGTTGTTGAAAAAGCAAATATAGAGCGTAGTGGAGCAGTTGCCCAGGGCCTCTATGCCATCAATTGCTACATGGGAATGCGTTGGGGAGAAAATGAACCGGAAGACTATGTGCGTTACCAGAGAAATGACCTCATGGGCCTTGTCCGTGAGGACCTTGGGTATGATATCGGACGTCACGTAGACTCGACAGTTCATAAATTTGAAGAATGGGGCCTTCCAATCATGACCGACCCTGATACTGGTCGGTACCAGCGTGAGGGCAAATGGCAAATTATGATCCACGGTGAGAGTTATAAGCCAATTGTCGCGGAGGCGGCCCGTAAAGCGGCGGATGCGGTCTACAACAGAATCATGGTGACCCATTTATTGATGGACAAGAAGAAGCCCAACAGGGTTGCTGGTGCCGTTGGCTTTAATGTGCGTAGCGGTGACTTTTATGTGTTCCAATCAAAAGCTGTAATTGTTGCAGCGGGAGGTGCATCGCATATATTTAAACCCCACTCTGCAGGCGAGGGGATGGGCCGTACTTGGTATGCTCCGTGGAGTAGTGCATCTGCTTATGCGTTGCCAATACGCGTAGGCGCAAAAATGACTCAGATGGAAAATCGCATCGTTCTAACGCGCTTTAAGGACGGTTATGGTCCGGTTGGTGCTTATTTCCTTCATTTGAAAACTTACACCCAAAATGGCTATGGTGAGCCTTACGAGCCGACTTGGCGTCAATCAATCGAGGACATGGTTGGGGACTACGTAAATCATGAGCCTGTTCCTACCTGTCTCAGAAACCATGCATTCCTGAAAGAGGTTGAAGCTGGACGTGGGCCAATCCGCATGGTCACCAAAGAAGCTTTTAAGGACCCCCATAAAGAAATTGTTGGTTGGGAAAACTTTTTGGGGATGACTATTGGTCAGGCGGTTGTTTGGGCGGCTAATAACATCGATCCAAAAGAAGTTAACCCAGAGCTCGTAATGTCAGAGCCATATGTTATGGGATCGCACGCGACTTGCTCGGGTGCGTGGGCTAGTGGTCCAGAAGATTACGCTCCGGATGAGTATCAGTGGGGTTACAATCGAATGATGACCGTGGATGGGTTGTTTGGTGCAGGGGATACCTTGGGTGGAACTCCTCACAAGTTTTCATCTGGTTCATTTACGGAAGGCCGGCTCGCCGGAAAAGCAGCGAATAAATATGTTGATGATTTGGGTACAAACACTCCTGAGATTAGTGAAGAAGAGTACCTGGAGCTCAAGGAGCAAATCTACAAGCCTCTTGAAACTTACAGAGTCGGCCGCAATGAAATTACTGCCGGAACTGTATCACCAACCTACTTGTTGCCTCTTTCAGGCTTGCAGCGTTTGGAAAAGATTATGGACGAATATTGTGGCGGCGTTGGACAGCGCTACATGGTTAACGAGCCCCTTATGACAAGAGGAATAGAACTGTTGAAAATGTTAAAGGAGGACTTGAAGAATTTAGGTGCGGATGGCTTACACCAGTTGCAACGTGCTTGGGAGCTTCATCACAGAGTCCTTGCTTCAGAATGTGTTACAGCACATACAATGTTTAGGGAAGAAACTCGTTGGCCGGGCTATTATTACCGCGGCGATCATCCAAAGCTTGATGATAAAAACTGGCATTGCTTCACTTTGTCCCAATATGACGAGCGCACTGGTGAGTTTGAGATGGAAAAAGCGCCAGTGTACCATCTCGTTGATGACGTGAAGCAGGCTGCAGAGTGATATAAACACTTCTATGCTAGTTGCTCAAATATCAGACACGCACTTAATTGCTCCGGGTGGTCCAGGCAGGTTTGGTGAGGAAAAATTAATCGCGTTGGAGAGGTGTATTGAGGCTATTAATAATCTCGATACACCTCCCGACGTGGTGATTCATACTGGCGATTTGTCTGATAATGGAAGTTCTGAAGAGCTACTGCTTGCTAAGAAATACCTTGATAAGCTCGTCGTTCCATACTACGTCACACCGGGGAACAAAGATTGCGCTGACAAGTTAATGGACGTTTTTACGGAGCAACTGAGTGACGTAGTTATCGGTGGGCCAATCACATATCTTGTAGATAACTTACCCATCAAATTAGCCTCTCTTGATACAACCACATCGCTTGATAACCGTGGCCTGCTTGATTTCAAGAAGATCGCAGCAATAGATAAAATTCTCTCGATGCATCAGGATGACCCGGTGATAATTTTCTCACATCATCCTCCTTTTAATCTTTCATCAGAAAACTCACCTCACTTTGAATTCGTGAATAAAAATTCAATAAAATTATTTGGTGAACTTGTCGATCGGCACTCACAGATAGTGGCGTTGTTCTGTGGTCACTTTCATCGTCCAATAAAAAGAAGTATGGGTCTTTTTGACGCCAACATAGCGCCGCCTGTTTGTAATCTAATTGATTATAGCAGCATCAAAACAGGGACAAACCATATTGGTAATTTTCAACTCCATAAATTTGGAAAAGGGTACGAGTTCACCACAGAAGTAAAAATGATTAGTCAATAATATTAAGTTAGCAAAAAAATGGATGACAAAGAAAAAGTAATTTTTGAAAAGTTTATTGATGATCACGGTGCTTTTCTAACTTCATTGAGTCTGGAGGATAACCCAGAGGTCATAATTGCTATAATGGGTGAAAATCTTAACAAAGGTCATCCAAGCCCGGCTGATTTTGGGAAACAGATGTCAGTTTCGATGCCCGAAAAAGACACGGAAAAAATAACAGAAGTGACGATATGGTTTTCAGAGCAGACAGAAGATGCGATCTTGGCATATGTGATTCAGGCATTTTTTGATGCTAGGTTTCCTGACTTTGAAGCACAAGAGAACACTACAATGGGGATTTCAGAGCCAGGTAAAATTACGGTACGCCAGAACTGACAAAACATAAGGCTTTTTAATTCAAAAGGATTAGCGAGATATGGCTTTGCTTAACATTGTTGGATTTAATTCTACAGACTTGGCCACCGTGCAAATGCAGGGCTTGACAAATGATAACGCTTGGGACGCGGACTTCCAGTTCATCGATGGAATGAGGTTTGATAATGGGGACCTTAACTTACAAAAAGGATGGGCCGGGCTGGCAAGTTACAAATTAGAACAGTCTGCAAAAAGCGGATCTGGTCTGGCGCAGTCTTGTTTGAGTCATATGTACCGGGAGGGATTTGGCGTTGAGAGAGATCCCGTAAAGGCTTTTCAATGGTGTTCGGCAGCTGCCAAACACAGAGATAAACCAGAGGCCACATTTGAATTGGCCATGATGTATTCGCATGGTTGGGGTGTTAAGCAATGCAAAGCGACTGCGGTTTTATTACTCGATGTTGCGGGTAAACAAAATCACTCCCTCGCACTTTTCAAACTAGCAGAACATTTTTTTGAGGTTGCTGAAAACGACTCCTGCCTCAAAAAAGGATTTGATGCTTGCCATCGTTCAGCAGAATTGGGGTTAGTTGAAGCACAGTTTAATCTTGGCGTAATGTTTGAGGATGGACTAGGCACTGAACAAAATTTCAAAAAAGCTGCGACTTGGTATCACAGGGCTGCGACCAGTGGGGATGAGCGTGCAATGAACAACTTAGGTAACATGTATTGGCATGGAAAGGGTGTAAGTAAAGATAAGTTCAAAGCTGAAAAGCTGCTCGCTCTGGCTGCTGAGGAAAATAGTAGTTTAGCACAACTCAATTTAGGCCTAATCCATACTGAAAGTGGTGAAAATGAGTCACTAAATTTGCGTAAACTTTCGTTGTTCTTAATATCTTACTCTAAGGGCCCTCCGGAAATAAAATTGTTGATTAATTCTATTCTGAAAAAGGCCAACGTAAAAAATATTATCCGTGCTACCCAAAATGCAAAACGTTTCTTAACTCAAAAAGAAAGTAAGAATTAATTTTCAAACTCCGGTGGCATTAAAAGAAACCGGAAAATTAAAATGAAAATTTTAGTGATTTACTCCTTGTATCGGGGATGAAGACTTCGCCGTTGGGATGCTGTTCGCATATCCAATGCGGGGTTCCTTAAGAGGGTTTTTGTCCCTAGACTGTTTAAATACAAACAACAAATCGATTGAGATTATTTTGATGGCTGGAAACTCTGAGCTAATGGACGTTTTAAGACGAAACGTTGATAATCACCACGCAAAACTGAGTGATGTGCTCTTCCGCAAGTGGGTTCAACTTCAAGAGGAAAAAAGAATTGAAGAAAAAGAAACAGCCTTTCATCTGTCTACGGTAATCGATTTAAAAACAGCCGTCAGCGACTATTTTGAAGGGTCGAATTTAGGCTTAAGCTGGGGGAACACATCGGAAGAAGACCGAAATGGGATCTGCTCTGTCTTGCTTATGGATTTCCTGATTGAGCTTTCGCTTACTTTACACAATAAGTTCAAACCCGGGCGGTGACTTCCTTTTTGCCTCTCCGATTTTAGGTTTGCTCAAAAAAGCTATTTGAATTTGACGATCTCAGGATCAAAAAGATCAGCCTGTGGACACTCTTCCTTTTTCGTCAAACTCAATTAAGATGTCAGCTCTATTTTCTGTTCACCGGAGAACGTAATTGTTTTGGGTGACAATGTCTTGGTGAACTTTGCGATGTGCTCTTCAATTAATTTTTCGATAGTTTTTTGCGCACTGTCGTTGGGAAATTCCCAGATTACAGTGGAAATATGAGGTGTTTGCGGATTGCGCCATGCCGTAAAACGCACGCCCTCAGCCCTACCAATAAGGTCAGGCCAGCGTGTTTGTAAAATTGATTCGAAAAGCTCGCACTCTTCAGTTGAGGGAAAGGTTCTAATAAAAATCTTTGTAAACATGGTAGCTCATTTCTTAGTGGAGAGGAATCTTGATACGTTTTAAAATTGCATTGGATATTTGGTTGAGCAAGAAAATTTTAATAAATTCAGTCAAGACAGCAATATTTATGGGGACAATTCTGGCATTTATAAATCATGGAGATTTGATTATGAGTGGGGCGGTGACACCTGAGTGCGTGATGAAGATGGGCCTGACTTGTCTTGTCCCCTATTCTGTTGCGTCATGGACCGCCACAAAAGCTGAAATGGCTTCGCTTAAAGTGACTTAATAAGCTTTAAGGCCAGGCATGTGGTTCGCTTGGTGATGGCGACGGATGTCTCTTCATCTCTAATCCGATATGATTATTCGCCCAAGAATACTGCTAGAGAAAAAACCAACACTTCGGAGGACTACGATATGAGGGTTGGAACATCCCACTTTATAATCAAGAATCTGTTGATTGCGAAAGTGTCTCGAAGTCAAGAGACCTGAAAATGACGATCTTTAGAGAAGCGGTTTTCTTTTCACTTTTTAATCTAGTGGTTGGCAGATCTCACAAACAAACGCTCGACGATTGCTAATTTCAAAACGACGTATTTTACCTTTGCATTTGGGACAAACCTCTTTCGCGAATATGTTGACGCGCTCACGATAGCGGCGTGAGGAAGCCCTGGCACCATCAATAGTAATAATTGCATTGTGCTTAACGCCAATAGCCAGCAAAGCGCGGGCATCTTCCCAAATGCGATTAAAGGTTTGTTGGTCAATTCTATTGCCGGGAGTTTCTGGGTGTACAGCTTGCCTCCACAAAATTTCGGAGCGATATATATTCCCAATGCCTGACATTACAGCTTGATCCATAATCAATCGACCTATAGACGCTTTGCTCTTTTTGATTTTCTCGTAGGCTAGGGTCGGATTGGCATCGGAGCGTAGTACATCTGGCCCTATTCTATTAATCAAATCCATAAACTGGTGCTCAGCTAAAATTTCACAAATATTTGGACCATTTATATCTATAAGATGTGTATTACCCACCAGGCGAACGCGAACAGCGCCCCGCGGCTCGGCAGCAGGTAACTTTTGTTTTTTTATCTTGCCAAAAAGACCAAGGTGGATATGAAGAGCTTCTCCGTTATCAAAATGGTAGATCAGATGCTTTCCAAATGCCTCGATATTAATGCAAATACGTCCTGTAAGGCGGGAAGCACCGTCAGTAAATCGACCCTGTGGTGATAGCACAGTCAATTTTTGACCCGCGAATAATGAGTTATGGTCACGTGCGGCGCGATGGATGGTGTGGCCTTCTGGCAATTAAATCTCCTGGCTCTGCCTAACCCCTTTAAGGAGACCAGAGTAATTAGCTCATTAATGGTTACATTAAGAAATTATAAATTACGGGAGGCATAAACTCTTTGTTTTGACTTTTTTTATTTAAGTTTAGAAGCCTCACAGAGTAGCTTTCCGCTATATTTTAATCTAGACTAAATCCAAGTTTGGTTAGTCAGCTTATATTTTGGTTATTTGAAGTAAGCTATCTTTTTCAAGTTCTCAAAAAATCTCCTACCAATTGAATGAAGATTCAAAAACACATGAGGTACGGGTGTTACTGAAATGAAAATACTTTCAATAGCTCTCGGCTTTATGTTTATACAGCAATCATTTGTAACTATCGGCAAAGTATTACCTGCTGTGATAGCGCCTCCAATTCTCTTAGAGCTAAACATAGATCCCTCTTGGCTCGGTGTGTACGTTGGGATTATTGCAGCCGTATCTTTAGCAGTGCAGGCGGGTTGTGGAAGTGTCATTGTCAGGTATGGTGCGTTGAGAATAAGCCAAGTGACGTTGTTGGTTACGGGTTTGGGCCTGGTTCTTGCAATGCCAGGCTTGATTGTTTTGATGGTTCTATCTGCTATCGCCATTGGTATAAGCGCTTCTTCTACGCCGGCAAGTTCTCACTTGTTGGGCAAATACACGCCCGCTAAATATGCTCCCTTAGTCTTTTCTATAAAGCAAACGTCCGTCCCTATGGGACTGTTGACTGCTGGTTTGGCTGGCCCAATATTGACAGACTTTTATGGTTGGCGAAGCGCATTAATGTCAGTAGTAGGGATGTGTGTTTTATTTGCCATAGTGCTTGAACTCATGAGAGACGAGTTTGATAATGATAGGGACCTAACAAGGAAGTTTCAGCTGTCGGACTTCAAAGGTACCATTGGATTAGTCCTGCGTCAGGGTGAATTACGAAGCTTAGCGCTAGGCTGCTTCGCCTTTGTTGGATTACAAACAACCTTTATAGCTTACTTTGTAATTTATCTAACCGAATTAGGTTTTAGCCTCATTGAGGCTGGTACAGTATTCTCTTTAGCAACAGCTGTGGCGATACCTGGCCGAATTTTTTGGGGATGGATTAGTAGTAGTTTTATCAATCCTAGGGTGATGTTAGGACTTCTTGCTATCTTTATGTTTATTACTGTTTCCCTTACCGGTATGTTTAGCGACAACTGGGCTTCTTGGCTCATTGTGGTTGTCTCTGCCAGTGTTAGCGCAACAGTTTTTTCCTGGCACGGTGTTACATTAGCAGAGGCGGCTAGGTTGGCCCCATCATCAATGAGGGGCGCGGTAACTGGTGGCGTCTTGTCATTTGGGCAGTTCGGTGGGCTCGTATTGCCGCTGATATATTCGTTATGTTTGAGCATAACTGGAAGTTATCAACTGGGCTTTTTCGTGTGTGGGGTCCCAGCGCTGGCAGTGGGCGTGTTGCTACTTCATTCAACACTTAAATTTAAAGCCTGACCATCGTCCATCTGTTAATCAATTTGATTCATTCAATGATACAGTTCAAAACTTTATCAAATCTAAATAGCAGTTTTTTCGGGAGCTATTGGAAGAGTGTTAATGTTTTTCAACTCTGAAAGCGAAATTCGTGTCGACATCGAATTGAATTCAATCCGCTCAATCAGTGCTTGTTGGAGCTTGTCATATGACTCGATACTGGAGCAAACTATCTTGAGCTGGTAGTCTGCTCCTTCACCTGTCAGCCTATGGGCCTCTATGATTTCTGGATACTGATCTATTAAAAATTGAAATTGTTTAACCCACTCTTTTGAGTGGCGACGAACCGTGATTGCTAAAAAAACAACAATTGGTAAGTTTAAAGAAAAGCGATTTAGCTGAACAAACTTGCCAATGATTACCCCGTCTTCTTCCAGCCGACGTAATCGATTCCAACAAGCTGTTTTGGATAAACCTATGAGATTGGCGAGATCAACCAGGGGTATGTCGGCTTTCTTTTGTATTTGACTTAAGATTTTATAGTCTGTGACATCCATTCTGAATTATCCATAATAAAAGAATGTAATTCACCTTTATCATGAAAAATAAAAAATAAAAGGAAAATGTTCTAAAATTACGATGTAAAATCGTGAGACGCAGCGTACTAATCTGTTCAGTAGAAATTTTGATGACCAGACTATGGAGAGATCGATGTATATAGACTCGGAACACCCTGAGACACTCGGACTTCATGGTGGCAATTATAGAAAAGATCCGGTGACTAACGCGGTGGCTGTTCCTATCTATCAAACTACGAGTTACCAATTTGATAGTGCTGAGCATGCTCAAAAATTATTTGGTCTCCAAGAGCTTGGGAACATCTATACAAGAATTATGAACCCAACCACACAGGCTTTTGAGGAGAGGCTCGCTTCAATTGAGGGTGGTGTTGCAGCGTTAGCTGTGGAATCTGGTTCATCTGCCGTCGCTCTTTCCATACAAAATGCAGCGTCTGCTGGTGACAATATCGTTGCCTCAGCCCATTTGTACGGAGGAACCTATAACCTTTTTACTAACACGTTAAAGGAAATGGGTATTGAAGTAAGATTTGCTGATCCAGGTGAACCTGAAAGTTTTAGAGCTCTCAGTGATAACAAAACACAAGCTTATTTTGGCGAAACACTGCCGAACCCAAAGCTTGTGCCATTTCCGATTGAGGAAGTGGCATCTATTGGTAAGGAGTTAGGAATTCCCCTTATTGTTGATAATACAGCAGCGCCCATCACATGCCGCCCTATCGACTTTGGCGCTGCCATTGTTGTGCACTCATTAACCAAATATATAGGTGGCCATGGCACCTCAATAGGGGGTGTTATCATTGACTCAGGTACTTTCGATTGGGTTGCCAATCCAAATCAGCAGCCACATTTCAATAAACCTGATAGCAGCTATTATGGTGCAATATGGGGTGAACTGGTCCCCGAAGCTCTTGGTGCGCCAATATCATATGCTTTCTGAGCCTGTGTGGTGTTATTACGAGATTTGGGGTCTGCACTATCGCCCGCTAATGCGTTTAATATTATTCAAGGGTTAAAAACGCTTGCTTTGAGATTTAACCAGCATCAAAAAAATGCAAGTCAGGTTTTAGAGTTTTTGTCATCACATCCAAATGTAGTTTCTGAAATTTTTCCGAGCGAATTTTCTGGGTCAGCAAAAAACAAGGTCCGCAAATACCTCAAAAAAGGATTCGATGCATTAGTGGGGATTGAGCTTTCAGGTGGAATAGAGGCTGGAAGAGAGTTTATTGACAACCTAAAAATGTTTTATCATGTGGCGCACATCGGTGATGCCCGTAGTTTAGCGATCCATCCTGCTTCAATCACTCATTCGTAACCAAGCGCTGAGGATCAAATTGCCGTTGGCGTCACCCCTGGTTACGTTCGGCTATCGATAGGTATCGAACATATCGAGGACATTATTGCAGATCTTAAACAAGCGTTGGAGTTACAAAAATCTTGTAGACTGGACGCCGCTTAAGCCCGTTATTTTTTGTCAGTAAAGATTTTAAATATTGGCGAAGACGGTATTTTGGAGTTTACATTAAGGCCTAAAGTCACCCTATCCGACAGATACCAATATTCAAAGAGCCAAGCTTGATATCGTTAGATTTACTTCCTAAACTCGGACCGCTCGACCACGGTCCTTTTTAGCTTTTGGAGGTCCTTGCGCGGGCAAGCAATGTAACTCTTGGTTTATTGGATGACTGAAATTGGTATTACGTAGAACTATTCCAGCCACAGCAAGTGTAGTTAAGAAAATGAACGGTGACCGCCTGCATTCTCCTGCTGCTGCAAAGAATGTAAGTCACATAACCGAACTTGTTTGCAGCGTCTCGCCAAAAAACGGTGCCGCTTTGGAAATTGCAAGTGGCACGGGTCAGCATATAATTAAAGTTGCTGCAGCTATTCCCAACTTGACTTGGCAACCCTCAGACATAGATATAGCTCGCTTGAATAGTATTGCCTCGTGGAGTTTTGAGAAACAATTACCAAATCTTTTGCCTCCCATAAAGTTAGATGTGACCGATGAGGGTTGGTCAGCTTTATGTCCGAATCAGGACTTTATTTTATTGGTAAACCTACTACACCTTGTTAGTGAGAGCGAAGCCAAAGTGATTATTGGTGGAATTTCGCAATCGCTCACGCCAGGTGGACGTTGTGTTATTTATGGGCCGTTTATGCGAGACGGCTTCCTCACCAGCGATGGTGATAAATTTTTTCATCAGAGTTTGATAGAAGCCGATCCGGATATCGGATATAAAAATGACACATGGATGCTTGATGTGTTCCAGAGTCACAATCTGAAAGTTGTCAAAACTGCAAATATGCCCGCTAATAACCTGGCTTTTATAATAGAGAAAAATCATCCCAAACGCTCATGGTATGTTCCTTAGATTTGGGTATAATTCTAAGACAGGGCTCGCCCAACGCTCTAGACTTTGCATGCATCTCAGCCCTCATTACTCATAATTTGTGGATATGTGGACTGATGAATCTTGACATAATAATTAATTAAGTAAAATAATAAAATAGACGTCATGAATTACCTTGGTTGAGTGCTAGTGTTTGAATATTTTGAAATAGCCAGAACTGACGGCGTGCGGCAGGTCAATCGAGCGCGTGTGATGCGGTTGATTCAGGATAAATCAGGGATTGACCGCACTGAGCTTGCGTCATTGATAGGCGTCAGCAACGCTGCGATCACGAATATTGTGAATGAGCTTATTGTTGCAGACATTGTGCAGGAAACTATTTCATCCGGTGACTCCGTTGCGCGTGGCCGAAAACGGGTCGGTTTGCAAATTGACCGGTCAGGTGGATTTGTTCTCGGCATTACTGCAATTGCTACAAGTGTGAGCATCGTGCTTGCTAATATTCGTGGTGAGGTGATTGACGAAATTGATGTTGATCCGACGCAGATCGAAAATCCTGAACACACACTTAAACAGATACATAAGAAGGCTAGCATTGTTTTGCAAAGAAACGCTGTTCCCATGGATCGGCTTTTTGGCATTGGTTTTTCTGTTGCTGGCTATCTTGCTTCGGATGAACAAAGCTTGGAATTTGCCTCTTACCTTGGATGGCCGAATTTCAATTTGAAGGCAAAACTTCAAAGTATGTTTGGGCAAAATGTAACGGTTGAGAATGTAAACCGTTGTATCGCATTGGCCGAAATACGTTTTGGAACTCTGGCCGATGCAAAAGACATGATCCTTATCAGATCCGCGCTAGGTCTTGGTGGTGCGGTAGTAAGTGAAGGCAGGGTTTTGCGCGGCAGCCATAATCTTGGCGGCAATCTCGGCCATGTTTTGGCTGTGGTAGATGGTGAACTTTGCTCATGTGGAAAGCGGGGTTGCCTTAACACGGTGGCAGCAGGATGGGCAGTAATTCATAAATTGGGTGCGGCACGCAGTTCCTATGACACGATCAACAAGTATCGCACTCAGAATGAACAGCTCCGAGAATTGCTTGGTTCAGAAAAAATGGGTGATAAAAAGGTTATTTCGGCATTAACTGAGGCTGGAGCGACGCTTGCGAAGCATGTATTGCCAACCATACAGATTATGAACCCTGAGGCGATTTGCCTTACCGGGCCGGTTGGCCGACACAGCGCCTATGCAGGTGCTTTTCGGGATACGCTTTTGCATTTTGACCTGAATTGCCGCGTTGTTCTTGGTAGTGAAACAAATATCATAACGCCGTCAATGGCGTCCGTTTATCTGGCACTTTCAGATATGGTCTATTCTCCCAATTTCAATTTCAATCAGATCGTGCAGGCGCCCATAGAAGCAAGGGTGTCTTGAAAAATGAGCCAATTTGAAACAATGAAGAAAATTTGGGATGTGGAAATGAGTGAAAAGCCAAAAATAGCTTTTGCAATTTTGAGCACTGTGCTGGTCGCGTTTTCACTCTACACAGCTATGTTCGGTGTATTTCCTGATATGATCCAACGCGGCGCGCACATATCTGCTGTGATTGGCCTTGTTTATATTCGGTTGTTTGGTGTGGATGGCGCTGGTGGATTGAGTTGGAGCCGAATAAATTTTTTTGTTTTGGGCGTATTTGGTAGCGCTGTTTTGGGTTACCAATTTTTTTTCTATGAAGATGTCGTTTCACGGTTTGGTTCAATTACTAGCTATGAAATGCCAATCGCTATCTTGGCAATCATTCTGCTTCTTGATGCAACCCGCAGAACGATTGGCTGGTCTATGGTTGGCCTTGCCATATTCTTCCTTGTCTACGCGTTTTACGGGCGTTATTTCCCAGGACTTTTAGCTCATCGTGGTTATGACATGGTAAGGATCCTGGAGCAGGTTTATCTTGGCGCTGATGGAATTTACGGCACCCCACTGGGTGTAAGTTCAACTTTTGTTATTATCATTGTTGTCCTTGGTGCGCTGCTCGAAAAAACAGGCGCTAGTGGTGTTCTTATGGATATTGCGGTGTCCATGACTAGAAACTCTAGAGGTGGCCCAGCGAAGGCCGCAGTTGTGGGTAGCAGTTTGATGGGGATGATATCTGGTACTGCTGTCGCAAATGTTCTTACGACGGGCACAATTAGTATTCCGCTTATGCGCCGAGGTGGATACCAACCTGCTGTTGCTGGTGCAGTAGAGGCTGTTGCGTCTACGGGGGGACAATTAATGCCACCAATCATGGGTGCCGCGGCCTTCCTCATGGCTGATATAATGGAGGTCCCTTATCTGGACATAACCAAGGCAGCGTTGTTGCCCGCATTATTGTTTTATATTGCAGTGTTTGCGTCTGTGCACCTTGAGGCTGTTAAAACAGGACTGAAGCCGCTTGAAAGCAGTGATATCCCGGATGTTGCGCAATCATTACGAAACAGCGGGCATGTTCTATTGTCAATTCCCGTATTTATTGGAACACTGATTTCAGGATATTCGGTAATGTATTCATCGTTGGCTGGAATCATTTGCCTGCTAGCATTATCACTGCTCCGCCATTCAAGTCGGTTAAACCCCCGTCAGCTGATAGCTGCGGCTGTTTCAGCAGCTGAAGCTATTCTACCTGTTGCGCTGGCGACAGCAACAGCGGGTATAATTATTGGTGTCGTCACACTTACTGGGATGGGTTTGAAATTTAGCTCCTTCATAGTGTCTATCTCTGGAAATAATCTTTTGGTTGCACTGATACTGACAATGGCATCCTCTTTGGTGCTTGGGATGGGTTTGCCTACAGCCGCAGCTTATATTCTTGTAGCAACATTGACCGCTCCAGCATTGGTTAGTATGGGTGTCGATTTGATGGCTGCACACATGTTTGTATTTTATTCAGCAATGCTGTCTTCAATCACGCCACCAGTTGCTCTAGCCGCATTTGCCGCTGCAGCGATCTGCCGGGAACCGCCAATGAGGGTGGCAATGATTTCGGTGAAATTTGGGTTTGTTGCGTTTCTTCTTCCCTACTTCTTTGTTCTTGAGCCAAGATTATTGGGGATGGGGGACATTACGGAAACGTTGGCCGTTTTTGCGATGGCTGTTGTTGGAGTGTTGTCGCTTGCTTGTGTTCTGCAGGGTTATGCGGTTGGTAAATTAACAACGTTCTCGCGTTTTGTCATGGGAGCTGCGGCTCTTGCGGTCTTAATGCCTGATCTCAAATTTAAACTTATGGGAATAGCTGCCATTTTGGCCGTCTTGGTAGCTTGGAAAATTGGCCAATTTACTAAGTCTAATCAAAATTAATCTGTGATTGGACGGGGTTTTAAGCATATGAAATGGAGAAAATTATGAGATATTCAAAACTGTTCACCAGCTTGGCTGTGGTTGGGGGGCTCGCGCTGGCGTCACAAACACAAGCTGACACATATTTGTCGATTGGTTCAAACCCAGTTGGCAACACAGCATATCAATGGGCCGCCGGTATATCGGATGTTGTTAATAAAAATGTTTCCGGAGTTCAGGCTGCTGCTGAGGGGACTAAGGGCTATGTCGCTAATGTCCAACTCATGCTTGATGGTAAAGTTGAGGCCGGATTTTCAAACACAAAGCTGGCTTATGAAGCGCACCACGCTGAAGGCGATTACGCTGGTCAGAAGCCAGGGCAAATTATGGGGTGGATGTCGATTAAGCCAATCATCATGCATGTGATTGTGATGGACAAATCAGATATCAAATCAATTTCTGATTTAAAAGGAAAGCGTGTTGGTATGGGGCAGCCCGGTGGTACATCAATGCTAGATGCAGACTTCCTGATGAGGACCAATGGGCTTGAGCCTGGTAAGGATTTTAAGGATTTTCGTGTAAAGCTGCCTGCAATGGTTAATATGTTGGGTGATGGTCAATTAGATGCTTTGATCTGGAATGGTTCGCCGCCAATGCCTCCAGTGATTAAACTAAAGTCACAGCACAAAGTACGAATTTTGGATATTCCCAGGGAAATATCTGCAAAAATTCGCGCATCTTCAGCTGCCTATACTGAGGGTGATCTTCCTGCGAACACATACGCAGATCAGCCCAAAGACGTTATGTCGTACCGGCTTGGTAATGTTCTTCTGATTAAATCGGATGTGCCGGAGGAAATTGTCTACCAGTCGACCAAGGCTGTTATGGAAAACCTTGATTTTATGGCTACAGTTCACCCAGCATGGAAGAAGGTCAGTAAAGAGGGCATCATTAATGGTTTTACTATCCCGCTGCACCCTGGGGCTCTTCGCTATTATCGTGAAGCTGGTGTGCCCGGCATTGAGGAATTTGCGAAAAGTGTCAGCAATTAAACAGCATGCCACACGCCTAATTGGGCGTGTGGCACATCTTTATTTTTTAGATAGAATTTTAATCTCATGAGAATAGTTTTTGTACTTTTAGACTCGCTGAATCGTAATGCGATGACACCTTACGGGTCAGAGGTTGTACATACACCAAATTTTACCCGCTTTCAGGAGCGTTCGGTTACCTTCGACAATCATTATGTTGGCAGCCTTCCTTGCATGCCGGCCCGACGTGACCTCCACACTGGCCGCAGTCATTTTCTGCATCGCAGTTGGGGCCCTCTGGAACCATTTGATGA
>QBYK01000041.1 GCA_003282865.1 SAR116 cluster bacterium AG-325-I21
GGGACCAATGCATATGGAAATGATGCCACCACCAGCAATGGCCGGCATGGGACCGATGCATATGGAGCATATGCCTCCGCATTGTATGGACGGCATGTCACCTCCAATGTTTGAGCATATGCCGCCAGAATGCATGGGCGGTCTTGATGGCCCAATGATGCACTACATGCCTCATGATTGTATGGGCGCTATGGGACCACAGCACATGGAGCATATGCCACCAGAAGCTATGGCAGCGATGCCTATGCCAGCAGAGGCATATGCGGGATCAGGCGCCTGGGGTGGCACTGCCGGTGATTTTGATGGCATGACTCCAATGGGTGCTGACCCAATGGGTGGTGACCCAATGGGTGGCGATCCAATGGGTGGTGCCCCGATGGGTGGCGATCCAATGGGTGGTGCCCCGATGGGCGGTAACCCAGCGTTTGACGGCGCGATGGCAGCAATGGATGGCGCTCAGGCAGCCAACATGGCAGAAGGCATGGATGCGGCCAACACAGCCGCTGACGCCGATGAAGGTAAAGCTGATACCGAGGCGGGCGGCAGCGACGTCGTTTAATTTGAAACTATTATTCCGGCACTGATGGGTTGTTAGTGCCGGAATTTGCTATGTAGGGGTTTGTAATTATGCTCTCAGGTGCCATTGGCCTCCAAATCATTGCACGACGGTTAGGTGTTGAGCTTGGGGAGCAACAATTTAATAAATTTAGCGACATCGACACACGCGAACTCACCTTCAAAGAAATCAAGAAGCTGACTAGCGATCATTCTCTTATATGCCGAGCACTGAAGACTAACTCGAATGGGCTTGCTGCAGCCGTGAAAAAACAGCCTGTACTCGCGCAGCTCAAAGGTGGGCGTTATGTGATTGTGCTAAAGTTTTCTGATGGTACTGATCAGAAAAAAACCGTTATCATTATTGATCCTAAAGCCTCGAACCCTAAAGCTGAAAATATTGATATTGATGAATTTAATTCTGTTTGGAACGGCACTGGATTAATCTTCAAGAAATCTAGGCGATTAAGACGAGAATCTGGTGAAATAAGCGTTGGGGCAATCTTTGATGATATTTTAGAAGACAAATGGGTCTGTGCACAGCTTGTCTTGATTATTATTTTCATCAATATTTTTGCGTTAGCGCCCATCGTATTTTTAATGATAGTTCTCGACAAAGTCGTTAATTATGAGAGCTATGCAACTCTGTACGTTGTAGCAAGTGGGGTGCTAATTGCACACGTTTTCAACTTTCTTTTAACGTATTACAAGTCTGCAATTATAAATCTCGCATCCGCTAAAATTGAAGCTAAGTACGGCATGCTCATTTTTAATCAAATCATGAATCTGCCAGTATCAACATTCAAAGAGCAAAGCCGTCAATTTCCTAATTTAGGGCAAAGCCTCAACAATATTCGATCAGTCATAATAACAAAATTCCTTGGCATCATAACTGATCTTGTAGCGGTTTTATTATTTGTTCCGATATTAATCGTATACAGCCCCATACTTGGAGCAATAGTGGTCGCTGTGTCTTTGTTGAATTGTATCATAAGTGCACTTCACGAACGTCGAAACCAATCTGTTGTCCAGGATTACTCTGCTAGCTCTAATGATCGTCAACAGGTACTTACTTCAGTTGGCGAGGGTTTTATCGACATTAAGAGACTTGGCCTGGAGCGTGACGTCATCAAAGAGTGGAAAACTGTAGAGGGTAATTTCCTACGTGCAAATGATCGCAATCTGGCAAGCAGCGCATTTATCAGCGAATTTGGTACGCTGCTTAACAACATTCTCACGGTGGTAGTCTTATTTGTTGGTGTTTTGATGGTTTTTGAGGGCAGCTTGTCCGCTGGTGTTCTTATCGGTGTGAACATGCTTATCGGCAAAATTTTCCGTCCAGCTCAATCATTAGTGGAATTTCCAGGAGAGATGAAAAAATTATCTCAGCTACTGGACAGTTTCGCATCCGCAACATCACTAACAATCGAAAACCGTACGGCCGGGAATTTTCACGACATTGTCGGCTCGATAAGTTTTCAAGACGTCTCTTTTATAAGAGATCAGACAACATCGGTCATGGAGAATGTTTCTTTCTCAATCGATGTGCATGAAACCGTTGGTATCTGTTATTCTCAAGATAACACAGACACAGTAAGCTCAGTTGGGCATTTGTTACAAGGTCTCTTTCCCACTACATCTGGCTCTATTTTACTTGATGGTAATGACGTTTCGACTTTCAACATTCAACATTTGCGCTCAAATATAGCTCTTGTCGACAAGACCAACCATTTTTTCCCTGGGTCGTTGCGGGACAATTTCCAAAGAATTCTACCAAATGCAAATAATGATCGAATTTTGTGGGCATGCGAGATTGCGAACGCAGCAGACGAAATGAAAAAACTGAATGTCTCACCTGAGACACAGATGGAGGATTTGCAGGGCATTTGGAATGCGGACCTCAAAATCAAACTCTCCTTAGCAAGAGCATTGCTCAGAAATCCAAAGGTTCTCATCTTGGATGACATATTTTCAGATATGGATACTGATAGCGTTTTAAAGTTTAAAGCCACATTTGATAAAATATCCAAGAGCAGAACTATGATCTTAGTTTCTAGGGATCTTTATAATCTTACAGTTTGCAGAAAGTTAATGTTTTTTAATGGAACTGAGCTAGCCCAATATGGTCCAACAGCAGCAATCCTCGAGCAAGAAGGACCAGCCAAAGATTTGATGAAAAAGCAACTCCGCGTTATGAGTCCCAAATTTGAACAGGACTATAAGGCTTCGATAAAGAGTGTGATGTCATGAGTAAAGAAGAAATCCTGAACCTCTTGCCCGGTGATTATATTTTTCGTGAAGGTGAATTTGGACAACACGCTTACATAATCAACAGTGGCACAGTTGAACTTGTAAAATTTACGGGTGACCAACAGTCAATTTTAGCTGATCTCGAAAAAGGCGCACTTTTCGGTGAAATGGCTATTATTGATGGTAGCGCCCGCAGCGCGTCTGCTCGTGCTAAAACTGAGTGCGTTTTAAAAGTTGTTTCAGAAGAACAGCTCAAGAAACATCTCTCTAGCTCACCGACGGCGTCCCTCGAGATGATGCGGAGACTGGCAAGCTATGTAAGGAATGCAAATGAACGTTTAAATAGAGATGCTTTTGCCGAAGTGCCAGAAGTCGATAGCCCTAGTGCTGAGACTTCTGTCAAACCAGACAACGTCGACGTTTACACAAAGAAAACCCTGCGCGAGTTTAATGATGATCTTGATGAATTTGCAAAGATTTCGCCCAAAAAACCTCTGGCAGTGGCGGGCATGGTGATAATAGCTATGGTGTTATCTTTTGGTGTTTGGGCCAGTTTTGCGGAAATAGACGTTACAGTCTCAACCCGTGGAAAAATCCTAACATCAATTCCAAATGTTGAAGTTCAGTCCAATCATTCGTCAGTGGTTAAAACGATTCTTGTGAGAGAGGGCGACGATGTAGTTAAAGGTCAGGCACTAGCTTTATTTGATGAAACTTTGATTGCATCTGACTTCCGCAACACAAAAGATGAATTGGTGGCTACTGATAAAGACATAACACGAACAAAAGCTGAATTAAATTTCATTTTAGATAAAGAGTTTGAAGCGCCCACTGGCAAGCTTCAATTGGCAGTATTTGAGGGTCAAGTCAGTGAAATACAAATGCAAAAACAAGATCATGAGGCAAAGATTTCTGGACTAGAAGTGAAGCTTGAGCGCACGAATATTAAATTAGATCGTGCAATTCTGAAAGGTGAGATACTTCGCGACGAGCTGAAAAAATCAGTCCGACCAGATATCGAAACAAAGAGCCAGCGGCTATATGTAAAAAAGCAGCTTCTTGCATTTTTGCAGAACAAACCCTATTCGTTTAATGAAAACAGTTCAGCTTTTGAATATTTCAACAGTAAAACAGCTGAGATTCAAACCTCTCTTTCCGACCTCAAAGGGAAAATGACACTGTCACAAAAAGAATTGGACAGATCGCAAAAAGAATTGGACAGATCGCAAAAAGAATTGGACAGATCAAGGGGTTTGTTAGCCGCAAAAATAATTCCAAAAGCAGACTATGAAAAAAAGGCCCATGAACTAGGTCAAGCGAAAAATAAATTTGAACAGGCAAACATCAAACTTGAACAGGCAAACATCAGTTACGAGAAATATTTAACCTCCCAGATTGCGTCTGCTTTTGACGAAATCCAGAGCCTTTCTACTGAATTGAATGGTCTTGAACAGCGCGAAAGAAAGTTAATATCTGATATAAAAAACTCAGACATCGACCGAGATGAGAACGCCCTTGAGCTCGAAGAAAACTCCCTAGATTTAATGAAGGCTAATTTGGAACAAGAAAAGTTTATTTCAGGAAAACTAAGTGAAAAAAATTCAACATTAAAAGATCTGACATTGAAGCAACAAAGCTTAAAAGAAAAGGTGATTAAACTTACACGTCAAGTTGAAGATGTAAAACTGACTTCTCCTATCGATGGAACCGTTCTCAAACTGGAAGATCAATTCGAAGGCACTGTGATTAAACCCGGGGACATAATAGCTACATTGGTGCCAAAAGATTTAGACTTCCACATTGAGGTAGATATTGATCCAGCTGACATCACACATGTTTATGAAGGAGCAACAGTGAAAGTTATGCTTGATTCGCTTCCGTCTCAAAAACATGGCGAATTACTGGGTACGATTACCCTACTGTCAAAAGACACTGTTGATGAGGATGTCTTTGGCGAGAAAAATAGCGTTTACCGCGCTGAAATTAAAATAATTGAAAATAACCTCGTTGAATTACCGGAGGGCTTCAAATTACTGCCCAGCATGAGTGTCGCTGGTAATATTAAGTCTGGGAAGCGTACAGTGATGACTTTCTTGATGTTCCCAGTAATTAAAACACTTGAAACTTCGTTCAGAGAGCCGTGAGTTGATTCTCATTTTAAGGTCACATTCCGCTGACAAAAACCTTTTAAAGGACAAAGTTACCAAAAATTAAGGGGATTTCTGAGAGGGTTTTCTGGCCTTGGGCTATCCGTTAGTTTATCTAAAACATGCCCAATACCAATTTTATTTGCTGTTAAGCCCCCTGTCGCAGCTATCAGCTTAAACTCTTTCAAAATTATGTCATGCCTCGCTTGAACAAGGCGGAGTTCAGCGTCGTTAAAGCTTTTCTCAGCATCGAGCAAATCCAACGTGGTTTTTAGGCCAAATTTCAATTCCTTTGCTACCCCATCAACTACTAAACGAGAAGCTTCAACTTCAGCTTCAACCGCGCTTAGTGTACTTTTTGCACCCTCATAGTCTCGGAATGCCGATCTTGCCTCAATCTTGATATTACCAATTGCCTCTTTTAGATCGATCATGGACTGAGAGTGCAACGCCACCTTTTTCCGCGCACCAGATGCTGTGGAGTTAGTCGTATAAAGAGGCGAAGAAACCGAAATAGATGCTGAAATAGAATCTGAGGAGTTGCTTTGGGTTGCTGAAAGGCTAAGCCCTACGGTAGGGTTTTGTTCGGCCCGAGCCAACTGTAATTCCTGGTCGGCAGCTTTTTCAGCTAATTTGGCAATCATCACAGTGGGACTATTTTTTAAGGCCAACTCTTCAGCAATTTGCTGACTCTTGGGAAGAATTTTTTCAACTCCCGGTAGGTGAGTTTCTTCAAGATCATTGTTCGCCTGTATGCGCGTCAGTTTAAAAAACAGATCCTTTGCGTTTTCCAAACTAGTAGCGAATAAAGCTGTATCTGCTTTAGCCCGTGCATAGCGTGCTTCAGCATCAGCTAGACTTGTTGGCGTTGCCATTCCCTCGGCAAGATTAACCTTGGCCGCCGCAACATGTTTTTCGAGCCTAAGTACATTATTTCTCTGCAATTCAATTTCTTGGTAAGATTTAGATAAGTTGAGGTATGATTGGACTGTTTCGAGAACCACTCCTTGTTCAGTATTTCTATAGCTTGCACTCGCGCTCTCTAGTTGAATTTCAGCTAACTTAAGATTCTCATGAGACTGCCCTCCATCAAAAATATTTTTTGAGAAAGTAATTTTATTAGAGTACGAGTCTGATCCAGTATAACCACTGCCACTATCCGTTTCGCTTAACGACCCACTTCCAGAATATTTTAAAGATGATTCTTTTGTGGCGTTACTTGAAAAAACAGACTCCCTCGTAGCAATCCAGCTATCCCTAGAGGAGGCAATTTTGTTTGAATTTTTTAAGCTTTGAACCAACGCTTCTTCCAGCGACAGGCCCAACGCAGAGCCAGAGCAGATGGCCAACGCGAATGCAACAGTTAGTGTGATCGCTCTACCACCAAATTGCATGTGTTTCACGTCATATCCCCAGTTCTGTAAAAAAAGTAAACAGGATTTATATAACCATGCATTCACAAGGATAATCAATTACTTCTTTTATTTTTGTTACGAGCAAATTGGGCCAAAACTGTATTTGTAAATTTATTTTGACGTCATAACCCAAATGCCATCCCAGTCTTTTGGGTTTTTTTCGCGCATAATTCTGCACCTTTCTAAATAAGTTTTTGACAGTCCATCATCTGAATTGCATTTTAGACACTCATCGAATGATTTAATGGCTTTGCTCCAATTACCACTTTTAAAAGATGAGCGCCCCTCATTGAAGTGATTCACATTGTCCATGAGATTTGGAAACGTGTCTTGCGTGTGATAATCAAGTACTTCCCGCACACCAACCGGTGTCGTTTTACCCTTCACAATGACATCATCTATATACCTTATTTGGTATGTTCCTTTGAGCCTCTGATATGTAAAGTCACTAATCAAAATTCGAGCGGAATAGGACTTGCACGCGCTCTCAAGCCTGGCCGCTAAATTCACACCATCTCCAATCATGGTGTAATCCATTCGCTTACTGGAGCCAATATTTCCAGACACAACTTTGTCAGTATTTAAGCCAAGGCCCATTTCCACTGGAGGCTTTCCATCACTCTCGCGCAAGGTATTCCAATCCCAAAGGCGCTTGATCATATTAATACCCGCGCGCACACCTCTATCTTCATCATCATCATGGGCCAAGGGAATTCCAAACCCAGCCATTATAGCATCCCCAATAAACTTATCGACCATTCCTCCTTGTTCACTAATTGCCTCAACCATTATATCGAAATACTCATTCAAGAGAGTAACGGTTCCTTGAGCTCCTAAGGTCTCAGTTATAGTGGTAAAACTTCGCACATCAGAAAACAAAACTGTAGCAAGAGTTTCCTGCCCACCCATAATATCTGTTCCATCAGCCATCAACTGATCAGCAATTCCAGGATCAATGTATCGTGACATTGTTGACTTCATTCTTTTTTCATCTGAGATATCTTCAATAACAACAAGTGTACCCAAATGCTGAGATTTTTGATCCGTCCTTCCTTCTAAGTCATTATTTTCTAATGGCAAGAAGCTTACATTTGAAGAAACAATATCAATATTATCTTCTTCGTTGGTTCCAACTTCAAATGTAACATCCATCAAATCAATGTTTTCCTTTGACTCATTACATTGATTAAACTTTTCCAACATCCAAGCCCGGCTTCCTGAAAAAAAATCTCCGACAGCTTTGCCAACAATCTCTTGCGCACTAACCCTAAAGATTTTCAACCCCGCTTTATTACAGGTAGCAATTATTCCGTCCTCGTTAATTGTAACCACCGCATTTGACATGCTGGCAAGCATGCTGTCGCTGTAGGTCCGTTCTTTTGCCACTTCCTCAAATAGTTGAGCGTTTTCAAGTGCAATTGCGACCTGTTGGGTAAAAGCTTTCAAGCGGGACTCATCTTCATCGGTGAAGCCACCTCCACTCTTATTGAGAACCTGAGTGCAGCCAATACAAATGCCATCTTTATTCATTATGGGGACACAGAGAATAGACCGAGTGAAATAGCCTGTTTTTTTATCAAATGCAGGATTAAACCGAAGATCTGCATATGCGTGTGGTATATTTATTGTCTTTCTTGACTGGAAAACTGAACCAGCTATTCCAACATCATCGGGAAGACGAATTTCCCCTACATTGTCTCCCATTGCTATCCGAGAAAACAATTCACTGGTTTTTGAGTCATGGAGGAAAAGGGTGGCCCGATCCGCGTTCAACATTTTTGTTGCTTCAATCATAACACGCTGGAGCAAAGAACCCAGTTCAATCTCCGCAGTAACATCCGAAACCAGATCAATAAATAACTTTTCTTTCTCGCGAGCTAACGCCTGTTGCTCCAAGCCTTGAGCATTTTGCAAAGTTGCAGATACTTGTTCTGTTATCGCGTGAACCATTTCGAGGTCACTTTTTGTGAAGCGACCCTTCTTCTTATTAAGCACTTGAACGACACCAATCACCCCACTTTGGGTGGTTAGGATTGGCATGCAAATTATGCTTCTTGTTGCAAAACCTGTTTGTTCATCAATAGATTTATTGAACCTTTGGTCGCTTGTTACATCGTGAATTATTTCACCTTTTTTTGAGTGAAAAACAGAACCGGCAATGCCCGAAGTGTTCAAGAACCGAATTTCTCTTGTTAACTCTCCCTGAGCAACGCGTGAATACAATTCATTAGTAGCCGTGTCGTTCAAAAAGAGGCTCCCTCTCTCGGCACCGAGCTCCAAAACAACTTCATCAATAATGTTGAACAATATAGTGTTCAAATCTGTTAGCCCTGAGACCTTAAGGTTGACTGACAATAGCAATTCAGCGCGCCGTGATCTTTTTTCTAATTTTTGGAACTGCTTTTTAAGGTCTTCGAAACTCAATGTTTCACTTATACTTTCCACCATAATACTACCCTCTTTTGGAGAAACTGACTGAAGGATTTAAAATTTTGTTGTCGATTAAGAGTTCGCAGTTTTCTTGACTAACTCTATTTTTTACTTTCCATCCCAGACCGAAGACTTGCTATCGTACTTTTCAATTGCTGAATTTCATCTGCAGAACTCTGTACTGCCCTTTGCACAGCTGCATCTTTCTCAAATCTTAGATTTTCCAATTCACTTCGAAGGCTAGAAGTGGTGTTTTTTAATTGCTGAATTTCATCTGCAGAACTCTGTGCTGCCCTTTGTACAGCTGCATCTTTCTCAAATCTTAGATTTTCCAATTCACTTCGAAGGCTAGAAGTGGTGTTTTTTAATTGCTGAATTTCGTCTGCAGAACCCTGTACTGCCCTTTGCACAGCTGAATCTTTCTCAAATCTTAGATTTTCCAATTCACTTCGAAGGCTAGAAGTGGTGTTTTTCAATTGCTGAATTTCATCTGCAGAACTCTGTACTGCCCTTTGCACAGCTGCATCTTTCTCAAATCTTAGATTTTCCAATTCACTTCGAAGGCTGCTTGCCATATCTTTTAGCTGTTGTATTTCATCAGTGGAAATCAAAACTGCTCGCTGCACAGCTTTGTCCTTATCAAAAGATAGCGCTTCGAGTTGTTCTCTCAGCACAACTATTGTTGCCTTTAAGTGCGTTATTTCTGTTTGACTTTGATTTACTATTCCAGTTTTCACAGCTCATCCGGTCATTATTTAGGATATAAAGCGAAACTTTAGCCCATTCAGGCTTCACAGGCACATAAATAAATTTTTGAATGATTTCCCTCAATATTAAATGTTGATTTGTCAGCCTCCACCTTCTTCGGCTATGGAAAGAGAATATTTCTAGACATTTGTTAAAGAGGCGCCAGTCAAACTCAAAACATCTTTGTAAAAACTGATAAAAATGATAGTAATAGTGTTAATAAAATTTTAATTTTTGTCTGAAGACAATCGTAAAAATAAGAATAACATCCTGCTATGAAATAAAAAGTAGGCGAAAGTTTGGGAGAAGAGGCATGCGTAGTTTAGGAGTCATATTTCTGGCTGATATCGTTGGCTATTCAAAAATGATGGCCCAAGATGAACCTGGAACCCTAGAAAAACTCCGTAATTTCACTAAAGAAGTAATACGTCCAACGCTAGAAAAACATAGTGGCAACATGATAAAGTCACTTGGGGATGGGTGGCTGATAGAATTTAACAGCGCGTCGAACGCCGTAAACTGTGCCATGGAATGGCAAGAAATCTCTAAAAGCCAGGGGCAACTTTCGCTTAGAGTTGGCATCCACCTTGGCGACGTCGAACACGAAGAGGGACCACCCCCTGATGTCTACGGAGACACAGTGAATATTGCAGCTCGGTTGGAATCAATTGCAGAGCAAGGTGATGTTGCCATCTCCACATCTGCGTATTTGTGCCTAGACCAGAATCAAGCCAAAGTCTTCAACAACTGCGGCAAGCAAACTCTTAAAAATATTGCTACTCCAGTTGAAGTTTGGAGCACGGGCAGACTAAACGTTGGCTCAAAAGGTATGGATAGAGACAATGATGGACCAGCGATTGCTATTAAGCCATTCACCGGTGCTGGTGACGACGTTGCTTCTTTTGGCAGTGATTTGACAAATGATTTAGCAAAATATCTAGATCAGAAAGATTGGATTGACTCTTTAATTCAACAGAACCCTAGCGAGGACGATTACCAACTAATTGGAAGTATTACAGCAAACGGACCAAATTTTGATGTCGATATCGTTTTGAAGGCGCCAGGAGGAAAAACCTTATGGTCTGGGAATACAGGCGGCCCGTTGAGCCAAATGGCACTCGTTAGTGACACGGTTGCAGACCAAATTTCAAACGCCGTTTTCCTAGAAATTATGAAAGTTAAGGACAAATTCAAGTAGGGTGCCAATTAGGTTAAATGCTCATTTTGCCCAATAATTAAACGGAAAACGACATAGTCTCGTAACCGAAATCAATACGTTTTAAAGGTAGCTTTGACCTTATTTCATCTATGTCTGAGTCAAAACGATACGGAGCGTGATGACAAATCAGTGTTTTTCTAACATCCGACACCTCTGTAAACTCAACCGCTTGTTCAATTGATGAGTGGCCCCACCCAACTTTAGTTTGCAGCTCGTCTTTGGTAAACATTCCGTCCCAAATCAACAAATCTGCATCTTTGCAAAATTTTACCAACTCATCTCGCTGAAAGTCTTGAAATTCATTATCGAGCAATATCGCAATTTTTTTTCCCGCTGAAACAAAGGAATAACCCACAGCCCCCCCGGGGTGCTCAAGGTTGATAAACTTCACTTCAACCTCACCGATGAGAGATGATTTCATTTCCTCAAAGTTTTGAACTTCTAAATGCCCCAAAGATGCAAAAACATTTATTGGAAAAAAACAACCTGAAAAATAACCCTCTAGAATCGAACGTGTTTTTTTTTCATCACACAGGGCGCTAGACACAGAAATCTGGCGGCCTTTTGAAAACAAACCAGGATTAAAGGGAAACCCTTGGATGTGATCATGATGAAAATGAGTAAAAAATACTGAAACATCTTTTTTATCGCGAAAAAGTTCCGCCGACCGAAAACCCGTTCCCGCATCACAAAATATTTGAGTGTTGCTAGTTTCAATTTCGAAGCAACTTGTGTTACCTCCGTATTTTAAAAACCTAACATCCGGAGTTGGAACAGAACCTCTCACCCCATGGATTGTAAATTTCATCTTGCACTCTCGCTTCACTAATCAATGCGTAACGATAACTTGGATTTGGACAATTAGGAATGAATATCACAATATCCACCCAAAGGTTTAAATCTAGTGGTTTTACAAATACAGATAAAGTTTAGGCTCGTTGAAAAAATTTATGAGTCACGTTACTACTAAATTCCTATTTCAAACGATACGTTTTATGGCAGGATTTGTAACCTTCTGCCGTATCTCTAAAAGCGTTGATGACAGAGGCCCAATCACCTGTCTCGGCGGCCTTTGCTAGTGAAAGAGTTGCGTTCCAGTTTAATTGAGCCGTCGCAGTAAAGCCCTCAAAGTCTGCCCATATTTTTGGAGACGCTTCAGATGGCTTTGTATCGCTTCTTGCTGGAAAATAATCCGACATCCTTGCGCTCCAGCTTGCTATGCTATTTGCTGGCGGTATTATTAAATCGTAGTTTTCTTTACTAATGTGCGCCCTGATTTTCTTCAGGTTACCTTGACTAGCTTTGAAATAATCGATTCGTTCTTTCACAATACCAGTTACCCCAGAATGGGCAAACGCATCTCCAAATTTTACGTCGGTCAAAATCAGGATCGCAACCATTATCAATTTTTTCGTCACAATCTTAGATCTTTTTTAAGATAGCCATTGATATTATATTCATAAAACTATTCGGACAAAAATCATTCCTTATTTTCCTTTGGACGCACTAGCAATCTTGATTTTTGACAAGCAGGATACTGACTTATGCATCAGACAACCCATAGTAATGGTAGTAATCCATTTTTCATAGGCTGCATGTGACAACTGAGTCTCCGGTTCATAATCTATCTTCCTATAATAGGAAAACACCTCAGTCTGAAGTTTTCTAATTTGTCTTTTGGCCAGCAAGTCATCAATTTCCACGGTGGTTTTATGCCGGAACCAGAGCTCAAAACGTTTATTTAGACGCCGTTCAATCCAGTACATATGGGTCGAACGATAGTCAGCCTAATAAAATTGAGTAGTGCTTGGTCCCTTACTTTCATTCATAAATTACTCCCAGCAACAAAAAAATGAAAAATTTTTATGGACAAGAAATATTATCGGCCCTAAAAACACGTCATCTCGATCGAACGTATTTCGACAAGAAAGAATAGGTAGACGATTGAAACCATTGCTCTTCTTGTACTTTTCTTGTCTGCATTTCTTGCTGCTACATTGATACCAGAGCAGTCCGAATTGGGTTTGGGATATCTCGTTATTAATACTATTTATTCAATGGTGTTTTTGGTCATGGCCGCTAGCCTTAGCAATACAATCGGAGCAACGATCAATTAGTTCATTGGCCGAGGAGTTGCAATATCAGTTGTACGATCAAAAAAAATAAAGGGTCAACGCTATTGGACTTTTATAAACTGGTATAAGAAGTATGGGCAATGGAAACTTTTTTTAAGTTGGGCTCCATTTATTAGCGATCCCATTACCGTTACTGCTGGTATATTTAAAGTTCCGCTAAAAACCTTTCTGCTTATCGTGGCGATAGCAAAAACATCTCGTTATGTAATCATCGCAACATTTGCCAAAAAATTTGTTTTGGGGCAATAAGCATGTGCCATTATCATCAACTATTCGAAACTTTAGACACTCCCTAACCTGCTTTAGAATAATTTTTATTTAACGATCAGAGATGTTTCTGATTACATCTGATCAGACCTAATTTGCGAAAAGGACTAGACGCATGATTGACCTTTACACTTGGACTACCCCGAACGGTCGAAAGGTGTCTATTCTTCTTGAAGAACTTGGCCTTGACTATACAGTTCATCCAATCAATATCAGCGCGGGTGATCAGCATACACAAGAATTTCTAAAGATTAGCGCCAATAAAAAAATACCAGCAATCGTCGATCATGACACTGGCGTAAGCTTAATTGAGTCAGGTGCCATTCTGGTTTATCTTGCCGAAAAACATAACCAGTTTTTGCCGACTGATAACATTGGACGTGCCGCGGTCATGGAATGGTTGATGTGGCAAATGGGTGGATTAGGGCCGATGCTTGGGCAAGCCCACCATTTTCTGCATTTTAATCCAGGAAGGTCAGATTATGCCGAGCTTCGTTTTCAAAATGAAGTTGCGCGGCTATACGGCGTATTAGAGAAGCGTCTTAGTGGCCGGGATTATATTTGTGATAAATATTCAATCGCTGATATAGCTTGCTGGCCCTGGGTTTCACGCTATGAATGGCAAAGGATCAACCTTGCTGAATATCCAAATGTTCTTTCATGGTACAAACGGCTGTTAATGCGTGATGCGGTGCAGAAAGGTTATCATGTTCCAAAGAAAATAAATGAGATCCCAACAGGGTAATACTGCACGCATGAAAAGAAGGAAGGAACGCCCATTATTAACAATAATTCTCTTTAAACTTTTGACGTGGCAAGTCAATTCCAGGCAAAAGAGGGTTTGAGAATTAAGGACCTCTATTGCATTCAGTCCATTAACGAGCTGATTTTGGCATGAAAATTGCGAGGGTCTCTTCAAGGCTAACCACTTTTTGGATCATGGTTTCCTTTTTGGGTGCTAGACACTGATTAGTTTGGTTTTGGCCACCGATGAGAACCCTCATCAGTTTTAACGACTGGTGAGGGTTTTTTTTAGCTAAATTTTCTAAAACCTGCCCTCATGGACCTTTGGAGCGCTAAATTCATTTAAATGTAAAGATTTTACGCAAAGGCTAGACTATTTTGGCAAATTTTTTGATTTTATTTATTAATGAGGCCCTTGGAACAACTTTTGTTGATTTTCTGCTTTTTAGAGGTTTTGATATTTTTCAGCTTGATTAAATCATTACCTCAAAAAGTGACGGACGTGGTCCGAGCACTCGCTATACAATCGGAAATTTCTCCTCGGCTATGCGCTTTTCATATTGTTTCTTTACATAACCACACAAATGAAATGTCAGCATTGTTAACAAAAAATATGAAGCAAATTGATCAACAAGATGGTCGGTCAATGGCTGTTCAGTATCATCATCGTGCATATTCTGTCCTATGGAATTCCAATTCAAAATTGACCCAGACACCTAAACCTCAGGTTTCATATCGCTATTTCCACCCTAGCAAAACTGGAATATCAATTACTATGTAAACCTTTGGATTAACAGACTACATACCTATTTCAATTCATGGCAGCAAACAAACTTTGAGAAATGACACTTGCAACGATATAGCAGACAGTTCAATGTTTTTGACGTATTATTTGACCACTTTTTTCATGTTGTTCGCAATCAACAAAAAATGCCAGTGACCTGATAGGAAACCATCAATGATTGACAGTTTAATCCGTTCGTTCCAAGGCAAAACAGTTGGTGATATTTATATTAATATCAGCCACTTTCTCGACCATTTTATAATGCTTATTTTTGCCAAAGCCGCCTATGATGCAGGTCGGCACTTCGGCTTCAGCTATGAGGAAATTATAGTTTATGGAGCTGTTGGATTTGTCCTTTTTGGCGGAATGGCTCCCTTTGCGGCACAACTCGCAGACCGATTCTCGCGATCACTGTTGATGGTAATTTTTCATTTTGGCATTGGCTTTGGCGCAATTATGGCGGGAATATCACAAAGCATTGGTCAGCTTATCACTGCCCTCGGTGTGATTGGAATTTTTGCCGCCATATATCATCCCGTTGGTATTGCAATGCTTGTTAAAAGCAATAAGCTTATCGGATTCCGTCTCGGGGTAAATGGGGTTTTTGGTAATTTTGGCGTTGCTGCTGCCCCACTTGTTACCGGCTTATTGCTAACAATTGGCGATTGGCAGCTCTGTTTCATTATTCCAGGTCTGTTTTGTATTGCCTATGGCGTAGCATTTGCTAGGGCTTTAAAAGATGATACAGAAAATACAAGTAAGTCTTTTACAAGTGAAGCTGAATCTTTTGCTCCCAACTGGAAGCGAGCACTGGCTGCATTGGCGCTTTCAACAGCGAGTGGCGGTTTTATTTTTGGGGCAATGACATTTATTGTTCCGCGTTATTTTGAAATTTCAATGGTCAGCCTATCCACCTCAGTTGCCGTCACCGGCCTTCTAGCGGCACTAGTTTATGCGGTTGCATCATTTTCCCAAATTGCAGTTGGCTGGCTAATTGATCGTTATTCACCAAGGAATGTGCTACTTACCATGGCGATCGGGCAAGTTATTTTCATATATCTCGCAGCGCAATTTAATAATTTGGCGTTGTTTTTTGCCATGCTCCTAGCGATGAGTTTTGTTTTTGGACAAATTCCTATCACAGACGCAATTTTATCTCGCTACGTGCCCGATGCGTGGCGGGCCCGTGTATTCAGTATTAAGTTCATGCTGAATTTATCAATTGGAGCCAGCGTACTTCCAATCTGTGGAATTCTTTTACAAACTGGCTATTCAATGACCAGTCTTTTCACACTGATGAGCGCAATTGCGACCTTAATTATTATATCAGCTATCGTTCTACCACAGCAACAGAGCGATCAACGCATTGACCATGCACTGACGAAATAGCAAACAACCCAATCAGCTCTTGGCATATTTTATCTTTGCCTCACGACGTAAAACTTTGCCAACCGGGCTGCGAGGCAAGTGGTCACTGATGTGAATCCTTTTTGGCGCTTTTATCGAATCCAGTCGCGATTTGACAAATGCAATCAACGCCGCCTCATCACTATCAGCCGTTTTCGACAGCTCAACCGCAGCATGTACGCTCTCACCCCATTTGTCATCTGGCAATCCAAAGACAACACATTCAATAACATCAGGGTGCTGGCCAAGTACTGCCTCAACATCATTCGGGTAGACATTAAACCCACCAGTGATAACAACATCACGTATCCGATCCTTCACAAAGACAAAGCCGCGATCATCAATTAGACCAACATCACCAGTGTGCAACCAACCATCAACGATAGTTTCAGCGGTTTGATCTGGCATTTTGTAATAACCCTTCATTACCAAATCACCAGCGAGCACAATTTCACCATCATGTCCTGGAGGCAGTAAATTACCAGATCCATCCATGATACCAATTTTTGTCATACAGGTGGCGCGGCCCGTCGATGCATAGTTTTTTGGATTCTGCCAGTCCCTAGCCCGCATACAAATCGCAATTTGAGGGACCTCAGTCTGGCCAAAACAGGTTTCCATGGCATGGTTAAAAATAGGCATGGCCCGACCTACCACATCGGGCCGGATTGTTGCGCCACCAATAATAAAATGGCGTAAAGACGTCAAATTCACATCATTAATCCGGTCGTCCTCCAACATCATATAACACACTGTTGGGGGCACAAAAATTGTTGTTGCACGCATTTTGTCAATGGCATCTAGAATGGCTCCAGGGCTTGGCTTGCCCATCAAGAGTTGAGTCCCACCAACTGCAAAGATCGGCAGAATCATTGTATTGGCACCATGCGTCATAGGAGCCGCCAACAAATGCCGATCACTGGACTCAAACCCAAAAGCCGCCAACATTGATGTAATACAGCTATTAAAGACACGGTAGGTCTGCATCACACCTTTGGGTATCCCAGATGAGCCACCAGTAAATTTGATCGCTTGCAAATCTTCTGCTGTCTTGCGGTAGCGTACTGGCACTTTTCCCTTATTGACAGTAACCAGCTCCATCATATCACTGGATGCACGCTGCACTGTCTTACCGTCTTTGCCGCCCATGAGATGTGCCGATACAATGCCAAATTTTTCATCACAATCCGCGTCAAAAATAATGATGCTTGGTACTGTTAGGTTAATGATTCTATCCAACTCGCTGCGTCCATTACGCGGATTTAACGGCACCCATACCTTACCAGCCGCAAAAGTTGCAAGCCAGCCAAGTAGGTGC
>QBYK01000042.1 GCA_003282865.1 SAR116 cluster bacterium AG-325-I21
CTTAGTGAGGCCAATATGCGTGGCAGTAAGGCGGCTCCGGTGCTTTATCTTGCCGACCTAGCCCGTTTGCCAGAAAGCACGGCATTGCTGGTCATGCCACCGCGCCATCCAGATGCCTGCTATCAGGCGAATTTGGATAAGATCCTTCAAATTGCCAGGGGCCAGATATTTGCTGGCATCTGTCTTTACCGGGATGGCGCTGATGCGGCGCGGTGTCAAATGCTTGATGCATTTGCTAATGCTTTGGGTTTGCGCGTGGCGGCGGCGGCAGATGCGCTGTATCATATTCCTGCACGCCGGCCCCTTGCCGATGTGCTGGCTTGTATCCGTGAAAAGCAACAGTTAGATCATGCCGGATATATTTTATCACGTAATGCCGAACGTCATTTGATTGATTGTGATGAGGCCGAACGGCGTTGGCGACATGTGCCTGATGCACTGGAAGGGGCAAGCGCTTTGGCAGATTTATGTCATTTTTCGATGGATGATCTGTCTTATGAATATCCTGATGAGCTAAAGCCCGGTGGACGAACCATCATGCAGGAGTTGTCGTTCCAAACTTGGCGGGGTGCTGAAAAACGGTATCCAGATGTAATTCCCAAGCAAGTTAGTGCTTATCTAAATCATGAATTAACCCTGATAGAACGGTTAAATATTGCGGCCTATTTTCTGACTGTTTTTGATATTGTCCGTTTTGCCCGTGGACGAGGTATTTTATGTCAAGGACGTGGTTCAGCAGCCAATTCAGCAGTATGTTATTGCCTTGGCATCACGGCGGTTGATCCTGAACGGTCACAACCCTTGTTTGAACGGTTTGTTAGCGAGGCACGTGGCGAGCCACCAGATATTGACGTTGATTTTGAACATGAGCGCCGTGAGGAGGTAATCCAGCATATTTATGCAAAATATGGCCGTCATCGAGCTGGCCTTGCCGCTAGTGTTATCACCTATCGGCGGCGCAGCGCATTCCGTGAAGTGGCAAAAGTTTTTGGCCTTAGCCGTGATGTGCAGGCTGCCTTGTCTAGTCAAGTCTGGGGGCGCGAGAAAACCGGGTTAGCCAGAGATTCGTTGGCAGCAACAGGGCTGAATTTAAATGATCGGCGGTTGCAGCTTGTGCTTAGGCTGGTTGAAGATATCAGTCGATTTCCGAGGCATTTATCGCAGCATGTTGGTGGTTTTGTGATTACGCGTGGGCGACTTGATCATCTGTGCCCGATCAGCCCTGCGGCAATGGCAGGCCGTACAACCATCGAATGGGACAAGGGTGACCTTGATGCACTAGGACTTTTGAAGGTGGATGTACTGGCACTTGGCATGCTTAGCTGTATCCGACGGGCTTTTGATTTGCTTCGTATCCATTATAACCGATCATTAACGCTGGCATCGGTACCGTCTGAAGATGCGGCCGTTTATGACATGTTATGCCGTGGTCAGTCGGTTGGCGTGTTTCAGGTTGAGTCAAGAGCGCAAATGATGATGTTACCCCGCCTGCAGCCACGCTGTTTTCATGATCTTGTAGTTCAAGTCGCAATTGTACGCCCCGGTCCTATTCAGGGCGATATGGTGCACCCTTATCTGCGGCGGCGAGCTGGTTTAGAAAAAGTAAATTATCCATCACCAAGTCTGCGTAAAGTGCTTGAGCGCACGCTTGGTGTCCCGCTGTTCCAAGAGCAGGCAATGCAGATTGCAATTGTTGCTGCTGGATTTTCAGGAAATGAAGCGGATCAATTACGTCGGGCAATGGCGACATTTAAAAAACAGGGTGAAATTAGCCATTTCCGTAAAAAAATGGTTAGTGGCATGATCAAGCGTGGATATGATGAAGATTTTGCTTTGCGCTGTTTTCGCCAGATTGAAGGCTTTGGCACTTACGGATTTCCAGAGTCGCATGCGGCCAGCTTTGCGCTTTTGGTTTATGTTTCGGCATGGTTGAAATGTCATTATCCGGATGTGTTTATTTGTGCTTTATTGAATGCCCAGCCGATGGGGTTTTATGCACCATCCCAGCTGATTGCCGAGGCCAAGCGAAGTGGTATTTCCATCCGGCCGGTTGATGTAAACTTTTCAAGCTGGGATCACCGGTTGGAATTTGACCCTGATCATAAAACAGGACATCATGCCTTGCGCCTTGGGCTGCGGCTTGTAAGAGGGCTGCCACGTGGTGAGGGTGAACGGATTGCCGCCAGCCAAGCAGCAGTGGCAGTCGATCAGGCACAGCCGGACAAGATCAAGCAGGCTTTTTCCAGCCTTGAGGATGTCATGCGGCAGGCTGATGTTTCGGTGAAATCGTTGCAGGCAATTGCTAATGCGGATGGGTTTTCCAGTCTTGATATTGACCGGCGTCAAGCCTTTTGGGCGGCCCGTGGGCTAGCACGGCACCAACTGCATGATATGCCCTTATTTGCACATGCTGAGCAACGTAATGAACGGCTTGTTGACATGGAACCGGCAATAATGTTGCCACCAGCGGGGCTTGGTGAAAATGTCGCTGAAGATTATCGCAGCCTTGGTTTATCTTTAAAAGCGCATCCGCTTGATCTTCTGCAAACGCCATTGGCGGCGGCTGGCTGGCAGATGTGTAGTCATGTGCAAAGTGTGCCTGATGGCAAACGGCTTCGTTTGGCTGGTCTTGTTACGATTCGTCAGCGTCCAGGCACTGCCAGCGGTACTGTATTTATAACGCTTGAAGATGGGCAGGGGACGGCAAATATAATTATCTGGCCAAAATTAACTGAGACCTATCGTGAGGCATTATTACACGCACAAATTTTGGGGCTGGTTGGCCGCGTGCAGCGCCAGCAAGCCGTGATTAATGTCATTGCCGAGTCCTTGTTCAACTTAAATGGGTTTTTGCACCATATTGATGCAAAGGCTGGTACTGGTGGCCGTATGCGGATAAAAAGCCGTGACTTTCATTAGCGCATGCTTGGTGCAACCGAATTTACCTTTCCTAACGTGTCGCTAGCCGCGTGATGTGGTTTTTACGGCCACGGCAATACAGGGCCGCCCCGCGCTAAACAGAGCGGCACAGGCGGCGCGGGCCTGATTTTCATCAAGATCATTAAAGCGTACCCGCCATACCGGTATTTCGCCCCGTGTGACAAGCAATAGATTTGCTGGTGTCATGCTAAGAACATCTTCTGCCATGCGACGCGCGGCAATCGCGGCACGATGCGCGTTGACGCGTCGGGCAAAACTACCTATTTGCACGCTCCAACTCGTTGCTTTGACAAGGTTGGCGCTGTCCACGCTTGCTGAACTCAGATCAATAAATTGTTCTGGTTTTTCGGCTGGGTTGCGGCGGTTCACCGTTTTCCTGACTGGTTGGGGGACAGGCGGTTTCTCGCCGCGTTCAGGCGGTGCTATTGGCAGGGTTTTTGGCACGGCAAGACTTGCTCTTCGTAACTTGATGGTTTTTACGCGTTTGAATTGATTGTCCAGAATTTGCATCATATGGCGGTCACGACTGTGCGAGGTTTTGCCGCCAAATACTACTCCAATTAATCGGACACCTTTGCGTTCAACTGTGGCAACAAGGTTGAATCCTGATGCGTTTATGTAGCCGGTTTTGATGCCATCTGTACCGTGGTATTTTGATAGTAATTTGTTATGATTACCGAATTTACGACCTTGCCAGTTGAAGCTGCGCGTGCTGAAATATTTAAAAAAGTGTGGAAAGTCACGTCGCATCGCAACCGCCAATTTAGCCATATCGCGGGCTGTTGATTTTTGTCTTCGGTTAGGCAGGCCAGATGCGTTTTTAAACACTGTACGTTTCATTCCGAGGGCTTGGGCCTTGCGGGTCATTCGTTGAGCAAACTTGCGTTCCGTGCCAGAAAGCTTTTCTGCAAGCGCCGTTGCAACATCATTCGCTGATTTGGTGATTAATGCATAAATTGCTTGTTCTGCACTGATTGATTGGCCTGGTTTTAGATAGAGCTTTGAAGGTGACCGGCCTGCCGCTGTTCTGGAGACTGGGATCCGACTTTTCAATGTCATGCGGCCGGCTTCAATATCTTCGAATAACAGATATAGTGTCATGATTTTTGTCAGTGATGCCGGATAACGCAAGTGTTCAGCATTACGCGAAAATAGAACCTTACCACTGGCTTCGTCGATGACGATAGCGGCATATTTGTTGACTTGTGCAGTTGATATGCCCGGCGCGAGGCACACGAACAAAGCCAGCGTTGCAATTATTACACGGAGCGTGGGTTGGGATTGTAGATTTGCAAGCCTCGATTGCTGTGTTTCAAATCCTAAAAAAAACAGCACAAGCCTGAACAGTGGTTGGTTACCGCACCTATGAACAAATCGGTGCGGTGTCATCCGCATGAGATGTAGCATCTTTGCTACGTTTAATCGTGGCATAAAGGGCTGTCCTATGTCGACAAAGTCATAAAAACCAGATTTCCAGCGAATTGAAGTGTAACGTAATTAGTTATCTATTCAAGAAACTTGGCAGCATTTTCATGGATTGATGTACATTTGTTCTGTCAGCAGAAAAATCCTATTATTTTTTTTCGACACCCTCTTTTCCTTATCGGTTAGAATACCAATATCTTATTAGGAAAATAAAGCGTCTTTATGGTATAATGGTAGCTACGCTGAGTAATTTTTTATCTCTATCTTATCCACTTTGCGGCGAAGACCGAGGCGCTAAAATTTGAAATTGATTGGCAAGGGTGTCAAAAATTCTATGGCGAATAATGATGATGATAATAAAAATGGTAATGGACAATTAATACTTGATAGCCGTACCAAAACAAAAAAGCCCTCAATGTATAAAGTGATCATGCTTAACGATGATTATACGCCGATGGAATTTGTCGTGCACGTGTTGCAGAAATTCTTCAGCCGGTCATCGGGCGAGGCAACACAAATTATGCTGAATGTTCATCAGCGTGGCGTGGGTGTTTGTGGTGTTTACAGTTTCGAAATCGCCGAGAGCAAGGCGCAGAAAACTATTGATTACGCGCGTAAAAATGATCATCCGCTGCAATTGCAACTAGAAAAGGAATAGTTAAATGCTATCACGCGAACTCGAAGAAACATTGCGCCGTGCGATGTCGAATGCTGCGTCCCTGTCCCATGAGTTCGCTACGCTTGAACATTTGCTGCTGGCCCTTACCGAAGATCGTGACGCGCTGGAGGTGTTGCATGCGTGTAATGTTGATATCGGGGAATTGGTAAAAAAACTGGGAAAGTTTATCGAAGTTGAGCTCTCCTCCATTGTAAACCCAAAGGGTAGCGCTGATGTACAGCCTACAGCGAGTTTTCAACGTGTTATTCAGCGCGCCATCATACATACACAATCATCTGGACATGAGATGGCAACGGGTGCAAATGCTCTTGTTTCGATTTTTTCTGAGCGTGAAAGTCACGCGGTTTGGTTCCTGAAATCACTTAACATGACGCGTCTTGATGCGGTCTCCTTCATTAGCCACGGATCTGAGAGCAACTTGGCCAAAAGTTCTGAAGATGACGTTGATCAGGAGACCCTAGGAATTGAGGGTAAAGATCCGCTTTCCCAATTTGCTGTCAATCTTATCACCAAGGCAGCGGCTGGTAGAATCGACCCGTTGATTGGTCGTGACCGTGAGTTGGACAGGACTATTCAGGTGCTATGCCGGCGCACAAAAAATAACCCACTTTATGTCGGTGACCCGGGCGTCGGGAAAACAGCAATTGCGGAGGGTCTCGCTTTACGAATTTTTGAAGGAGCCGTTCCGGAAGTGTTGTCGACAGCGGTAATTTATGCGTTGGATATGGGACAGTTACTGGCTGGAACGCGGTACCGCGGTGATTTTGAAGAACGGTTAAAGGCAGTTATGAAAGCCGTTTCTGACGATGAAAATGCTATTCTTTTCATCGACGAAATTCATACTGTTATTGGTGCTGGCGCTACATCTGGCGGCGCGATGGACGCATCAAATCTTTTGAAGCCAGCCCTTCAGGAGGGCACGCTTCGTTGTATTGGCTCGACAACCTATAAAGAATATAGAGGTCATTTTGAAAAAGACCGCGCGCTTGTGCGAAGGTTCCAAAAAATTGATGTTGCTGAACCAACTATCCCAGACGCTATCAAAATCTTAAACGGGTTGAAGAGCCGGTATGAAGATCACCATAAAGTAAGGTTTACAGGCGCTGCATTAAAAACGGCTGTTGATTTGTCAGCGCGTTATATTAATGATCGCAAACTCCCTGATAAAGCGATCGATGTAATTGATGAAGCTGCGGCGGCTCAGAACCTGTTGCCACCATCTCGGCGTAGGCAAACAATCGGGCAAAAGGATATCGAAGCCACTATTGCAACGATGGCGCGAATTCCCTCAAAACATGTTAGCCGTGATGACAAGGTCGTTCTAGCCTCGCTTGAAGATGACTTAAAACGTCTTGTATTTGGTCAGGACGATGCGATTGCCGCGCTGGCCTCTGCCATTAAATTATCACGTGCGGGATTACGCGAATTGGAGAAACCGGTTGGCAACTACTTATTTTCGGGTCCAACTGGAGTTGGTAAAACTGAAGTTGCTCGCCAGGTTGCTGAAGCGCTTGGCATAAAGCTTATGCGTTTTGACATGTCCGAATATATGGAACGCCACACCGTATCCCGCCTCATTGGCGCGCCTCCGGGTTATGTTGGGTTTGATCAGGGCGGTTTATTAACTGATGCTGTTGACCAAACGCCTCATGCCGTGCTGCTACTTGATGAAATTGAAAAGGCACACCCGGACCTTTTTAATATTCTTTTGCAGGTTATGGACCATGGTAAGTTGACCGATAATAACGGCAAGGTTGTAGATTTCCGGAATGTTATCCTGATTATGACAACCAATGCTGGTGCGGTGGAATTGTCAAAATCGGCCATCGGTTTTAATCGGACTCATAATGAAGGTGCCGATATTGAAGCTATTGAAAAGATGTTTACGCCGGAGTTTCGCAATCGGTTAGATGCAATCATCCCGTTCTCCCCTCTTGGCAAAGAGGTGATCCGGCGAGTTGTTGACAAATTTATTATGCAGCTTGATGCTCAGCTTGCGGATCGCAATGTCGAAATCGAATTAAGTGATGCTGCGTTGGATTGGCTTGCCGATCGTGGCTATGATTCGAAATATGGGGCGCGTCCGTTGGCCCGTGTTGTGCAAGAACATATCAAGAAGCCGTTAGCTGACGAAATGCTTTTTGGCGAGCTTGTTGGCGGCGGGGTGGTCTTTGTTGATGTTGCTGATGATAATTCGCTAACCGTTAAAGTGAAGGCTCCGCCACAAAAGGTGCTGACTGGAGGACGTAAACGGGCTGCGTTGCCAGCCCCTCAAGTGGATTAAACATTTTGAAGGGCCCGTTTAGGTTGGACTGGATTTGAATGGGCTACTCAGTACAATCTGATTTTTTTCAGCCTCAATGCCATGTTTTTCAGAGTCAAGAAAGCGCGAGACCGCCTCGCGAAAACCGTCATGCGCTATGTAATGTACTGAATGGGTGGTTACAGGTAAATACCCGCGTTGCACCTTATGAAAGCCCTGCGCCCCGGCTTCTACGCGCTGCAGCCCATGCTGGATTGCAAATTCGATTGCCTGATAATAGCATGCCTCAAAATGTAGATTTGGGATATTTATATCAGCGCCCCAATTTCGGCCATAAAGAGCGTCTTCACCAATGAAATTCAATGCTCCACCAATGATTTTTCCATTGTACTCAGCCATTACTAAAAGCATTTTATCGGCCATCGTTCGGTGGAGTTGGATAAATACCTCATGGGTCAGGTAAGCTCCTCCCCACTTTCGGTCAATTGTCGACATGTAGAAACGGTAAAAATCATCAATATGGGTTTTCTTAATGGCATAGCCTGTCAGTGGCAATAGTGTTACCCCAGATGCAGCAATTGATGCTCTTTCCTTACGAATATTCTTCCGTTTCCGCGATGACAGGGTCGCCAGAAACGCATCGAAATTAGCAAAGTTTTGATTATGCCAATGGAACTGGATACCGGTGCGGTGTAACCAGCCATCATTGGCCAATAGCTTAGCATCATGCTCGGGCAAAAAATTTATGTGCGCTGAGGATAATTGATATTTGTCCAGCAGGCGTAATGCTCCTTTGGCGAGGGCTGCTTTCAGATCGCTACGTCCATCACGGACCAATAATCTTGGACCACTGGCCGGTGTAAACGGTACGGCTCCCAGCAATTTTGGGTAATAGGTGCCTCCGGCACGTTCAAACGCATTAGCCCAGCTATGATCAAAAATATACTCGCCATAGGAATGGTGTTTCAGGTAATGCGGCATCGCACCAAGCAATTGACCGTCTTCACTACGTAAGAGTAGGTGCATTGCGCTCCAGCCACCATTACCGCCAACTGCCCCGCCAGATTCTAGGGCTGTTAAAAACGCATGACTAACAAAGGGATTTTTTTTGCCCGCTATGGCATCCCATTCGTCAGCATCTATGGCGACCATTTCGGTGCCTACATGTAGATTTAAAGTGCTATCACCCATCGGCTTTTGAACTGGCAACCCTTAGAAACAGAGACAACACGCTTTGCAATCACTTAACATAAAAACTGGTAAAGGACATAATCGCCTAGGAAATTTCAAAAACACCGTCAATTTCAACAAGACAATTTAGCGGCAGGACATTGGTGCCGACGGCAAACCGGGCATGGTGACCAGCTTCACCAAACGCCGCGACCATCAAATCTGATGCGGCATTCACCACAATAGGCTGGTCAAAAAAGTTATCAGCTGACGCAACAAACGCGCCAAGTTTTATAACCCTAACAACCCGGTCCAGATCGCCGCCACAAGCAACTTTCAATTGTGCCAACAAGTTGATCGCACATATTTTTGCCTGGTGTTGCGCATCTTCAACACTGGCATTTTCACCAACCGTTCCGGTAACCTCCAGTTTACCGTTAACAAATGGAACTTGACCTGACACGAAAACAAGATTTCCGGTGCGAGTGAAAGGCAAATAATTTGCAGCCGGGCTGGGTGCATTGGGAATTTTAACACCGGTTACTCGCAGCCTTTGTTCTACCTTGCTTGTCATGGCTTCACTCCTCTTAAATATGCGGTTGAGCGGTATTTCCTGGCGCGATGACCGCGCCGAACTGCTAATGCAATCTACTTTGCGAGGCTGGCATAATCACCCCTCAATGGCAAGCCAGATCGATTGATAAATCTGGTAATTTCTGAGATAAAAAGGCCCCACGGAACTGCGTGGGGCCAGTCTGCAGATTGCGCTGCAGGGAGAGTTTAACTACACCCTGTGGTTGACCCACAAGTGTTGCATTTCAAACAAGTACCATTGCGGACAAGGGTGAAATTCTGGCATTCCGGGCAGGCTTCACCCTCGTAGCCCTGCATACGGGCCAGTTGTACAAGGTCGGCAGTTTTTGGAGTACTTTTCATAATATTTGCGCCGCTGGCGACCTCACCGGCGGTGTCGCTGGCAAGACCGATTCCGGCAATTGTACTTCCCTCTTTATCGCCTGCGCGCAAGGTTTCCACATTATCACTTCCGCCAGTAGCGGCAATCGCTGCACCACCATCATTCGAGTAGACAACTAAACCTTGGCGGCGGATAAAACCATGACTTGTGACACGGTTCATCATGTCTGACTGGTTATCACCGGCACCCGTTGTCGTTACATCTAGATCATCGACATTTACATGACCCAGATCACTGCGATCAAGATAGGATATTGCCAATTCGCGGAATGTATAATCTAGGATTGATGTTGACATTTTGATCGCGTCATTTCCAGTCACGATGCCCTGTGGCTCAAACCGGGTAAAAGTATAAGCCTCAACAAACTCCTCTAACGGTACGCCGTACTGGAGACCGATTGAGACGGCGATGGCAAAATTGTTCATCAATGAACGAAAGGCTGCGCCTTCCTTGTGCATATCAATAAATACCTCGCCAATACGACCATCTTCATATTCACCGGTCCGAAGATACACCTTATGGCCGCCAACAGTTGCCTTCTGGGTATAACCTTTCCGACGATGAGGAAGGCGTTCGCGTTCGGCGCGGATTATTCTCTCAACCACTTTTTCAATCACTTGGGGTGCTGCTGCGGCCATTGGCGCGTCAACAACCTCGTCCTCTAAATCAACATCGTCAATTAGGCCGGATGATAGTGGTTGGCTGAGCTTGGAGCCATCGCGATACAGTGCATTCGCTTTCAGGCCAAGGCGCCATGATTGCATGTAAGCCTCACCGCATTCCTTTACCGTTGCGGAATTTGGCATATTGATGGTTTTTGAAATGGCGCCAGAAATGAAGGGTTGTGACGCCGCCATCATGGTAATGTGGCTTTCGACTGATAGGAAGCGTTGGCCTATACGGCCGCAAACATTGGCACAATCAAAGATTGGCAAATGGGAGTCTTTTAAGTGCGGCGCTCCTTCGAGAGTCATCGCACCGCAGACATGCAGATTTGCTGCTTCGACCTCGTCCTTGCTGAATCCAAGATACTCAAGGAGATTAAAGTCAAAATCATTCAACTGTTCGTCTGTTACGCCAAGCTTATCTTTACAAAAATCTGCACCGAGGGTGAAGTGGTTGAAAACGAATTTCACGTCAAAAGCACTGCTGAGTCCAGCTTCAATTTTAGCTATTTCTGGGCCGCCAAAGCCTTTATCTTTCAATGCGTTCAGTGAGACTGACTGACAATTTGCCAAGCTACCTGATCCAACCGCATATTTAACAATGTCTTTGATCTGGCTTTTCTCATATCCGAGCCGTTGCAAGGCTTCGGGGACAACACGGTTGATGATTTTGAAATACCCACCGCCAGCAAGTTTCTTGAATTTGACAATGGCAAAATCAGGCTCGATACCGGTGGTGTCACAATCCATTACAAGACCAATTGTGCCCGTTGGGGCAATCACTGTGGCTTGCGCGTTTCGATAGCCGTGCTTCTTGCCAAGATTAACCGCCAGATCCCAAGCGGCGCTCGCGGCGTCAGTAAGTGATTTATCTGGACAAGATTTTATGTCAAGCGGCACAGGCAGAATTTCCAATCCTTCATAGCCACCGCCTTTTCCGTGTGCCGCGAGCCTGTGGTTGTTTAGCACACGCAGCATGTTCTTGGCGTTTTTCCTGTAATTTTTGAAGGCACCAACCTCGCTCGCGATCTCAGCCGATGTAGCATAGGCGATACCGGTCATAATTGCCGAAATAGACCCGCAGATCGCGCGGCCTTCATCACTGTCATAAGAATGTCCTTCGGCCATCAATAGACCGCCGATGTTGGCAAAGCCCAGACCAAGCGTGCGGTATTCGTATGATCGCTGGGCAATTTCCTTCGACGGAAATTGTGCCATCAGAACTGAAATTTCCAGTGTCAATGTCCAGAATCGGACTGCATGTTCAAAGGCAGGAATATCAAAGCTAAGATCATCTTTGCGGAATTGCATCAGGTTCAGTGATGCCAGGTTACAAGCGGTATCATCAAGGAACATGTATTCCGAGCACGGGTTAGAGGCGTTAATACGGCCCCCTTCCGGGCAGGTGTGCCATTCATTGATAGTGGTATCATATTGAAGGCCCGGATCCGCACAGGCCCATGCAGCATGGGCGATTTTTTCCCAAAGGTCGGCCGCCTTAATGCGTTTTGCTACAACGCCGTCACGACGTTGAATTAGTTCCCATTCACCATCGTCGAGGACGGATTGTAGATATCCATTGCTAACTCGAACTGAGTTGTTTGAGTTTTGTCCTGCAACGGTTAGGTAGGCGTCAGAGTCCCAGTCTGTATCGTATGTTTTGAACTTAATATCAGTATAGCCTTGCTGAGCAAACTGGATCACGCGCTGGATATAATTTTCTGGGATCATGGACTTACGCGCTGACAAGATGGCCTTTTTCAGGACCTCGTTCGCCTTCGGGTCAAACCTCTCATCTCCACCCAAACCATCCGTAATCTGGCAGGCGGTCATCACCTCGTTCATGTGTTTTTGGGCCAATTTAGATCCGGCCACAAGGGCGGCCACTTTCTGTTCTTCAACGACCTTCCAATCGACATAGGCTTCAATATCGGGATGGTCTATATCTACCGTAACCATTTTGGCAGCTCGGCGGGTCGTGCCGCCAGACTTGATGGCCCCTGCGGCCCGGTCACCAATTCGCAAAAAGCTCATCAAACCAGATGATTTGCCGCCGCCAGAAAGGCTTTCGCCTTCACCGCGAAGCCGGCTGAAGTTTGATCCGGTACCTGATCCATATTTGAACAGACGCGCTTCACGCACCCACAAATCCATAATTCCGCCTTCATTAACAAGGTCATCACTAACTGACTGGATAAAGCAAGCATGCGGCTGTGGGTGCTCGTAAGCACCGGTCGATCGGGTTAGTTTACCAGTTTTGTAGTCTACATAAAAATGCCCTTGACTTGGCCCATCGATACCGTAGGCCCAGTGCATGCCAGTATTGAACCACTGCGGTGAATTTGGCGCGGCCATCTGGGTTGCGAGCATATAACGCATTTCGTCAAAATAAGTTCTGGCGTCGTCTTCGCAGGTGAAGTAACCTCCCTTCCAACCCCAGTAAGTCCAAGTGCCGGCAAGTCGGTCAAACACTTGTTTGGCCGATATCTCGCCTGAATAACGTTGTTCCTCTGGCAAGGTGGCGAGCGCCTTTGTGTCTGGCTTGCTTCGCCATAACCATGACGGGATCGACGTTTCTTCTACCCGTTTGAGGGCAACAGGCACACCCGCTTTGCGAAAATATTTCTGCGCTAGAATATCGGTCGCCACCTGCGAGAATTGCGATGGAACCTGAATGTTTTTAGCTTGAAACACGATTGTTCCATCTGGATTGCGAATTTCACTAGTCGCTGACCTGAATTCGATGTGAGCGTATACGTCTTCCCCCGATGTCGTGAACCGTCTTTCAAAATGCATTTATTTGATCCTTTGATGTAATAGGCTCGCAGCTCTTCCGGCTGTGAAATTCCTTTGTTTTCTATATCTTAACAGCGACTGATATGGACAAGTCACAACATCTAGCGTGCGCCTAGATAATAATCTACATTATCTAGCGGGTCAGGTACAATAGACAAAACGTTGGTATGGTCAAAAAATTGTCACTAAATTGCGGTTACATGAGCCTTTACACTTGTCATTAAAGTATCACAACTAATACCAAGCCATTGAACAAAAGTTATTTTTATTACCTCTCTTATATGAAACTTACCGGCCAGAATTTTTGAAAAATATCCGAGTTTTCTAGAAAAATGCTATTCTCGAGAAGGACGGCGTGGGGAAGAACGTCGGCATCTGTTGGCAATGAATTAATTTGATGTTTTGGCCTGTTGACGGCTGGACGCGTTGGCTTGCTTACGCCTATAATGTGATTGTCAGCAGATATGGTCAGTCGGAACGAGAGCAATGGTTCATAGGTAAGGAGAGCGTTTTATGGATTTGGTAACGTTGATGACGCTAAAACTCACGGCACAGCAGGTTGGTGCCGATCGATTTGGAAACCGCTATTATGAAGAACGTCGCGCCCGTCGGGGAAAGCCCCCTCGCCGGTATGTTCGCTATAAAGGCTTGGCCGAGGCCTCAAAAGTACCAGCTGACTGGCATGGCTGGCTGCATCATACCGAATTATCGCCACCGCCAGAAGGTGGCTATGATAAGCATGAGTGGCAGCTGGAACATCAGCCCAACGTCACCGGAACAGTCAACGCTCATCGTCCTCAAGGCCATATTCTAAAGGGTGGAAAACCTAGCTCTTCAACCGGTGATTATGAGCCGTGGAAACCATTTTGATTAGTGTTTGCTTTTTGCTGATGATGAAAACATTGGCAGGTTATGATTTTGGAAATTAAAATAGCAAGAAGGCCGAAGCAATGCATCGTAATACCTTGGAAACCATCATGGGAGGCATCGTTCTATTGGCTGCTGTTGGCTTTTTGATGCTAGCTTACGAAGCGGCGGACATGAAGGGTAATGAGGGCTATCAGATCACCGCTGAATTCGGCAGCACTGGCGGCTTGTCCATAGGCGATGATGTTCGCGTTTCGGGGATCAAGGTTGGGCGGATTACGGCACAGCAGCTAGACCCAATCACTTATGTTGCAAAAATATCCATGGCTATTGATCCAGCGATTAAAATTCCCAGCGATAGTAGCGCCCGTATCACCCAGGCATCTTTGCTGGGTGGCAATTATCTGGAATTGATGCCCGGTGCGGCCACCGAAACGCTTGCTGCCGGTGCCGTGATATATGATACACGCGATCCAGTCAGTCTAAACGATTTACTTGGCAAGGCAGTATTTTCAGCTGAGTCTGGACCCAACTAAGCGGGGTATTCCCCAGTAAATTAATCCACGTTCAGTCGTACCAAAGCTGTGATTATGAACCAACCAATAATGCGCCTATATCTAGTATTCATGCCGGTATTTTTTCTGTTGTGGGCCGTATGGGCTGGATCTGCCTATGCCTCGCCGTTGATCTGGATTGATGGCAGTAAGGCCCGTCTGCAAGCGCTTGACAAGATCACTGCCCGCATTTCAACGGTTGAAGCGCCCGTCGGGGCGTCAAGTTTTTTTGGCACGCTGGAAGTGATGGTAAATCGCTGTGCCTTTCATCCGCCCGAAGAGCCACCTGAAAATGCGGCTTTCATAACCATTTACGATCGTGGCTATAACGGACTGGAACCAAAGCTAATTTTTTCAGGCTGGGTTTTTTCATCTAGTCCGGCGGTATCGGCACTTGAGCATCCGGTTTATGATTTGACGCTTCTTGCTTGTGTCGATGACTAACTGGCTCGGTCAGCTAGGCTGTTCAGAAACGGGATAACGAGTTGCGCACTCGGTATTTCAAGGGCCAGATGAGCCTCAGAAAAAAGCGCACCGGCTAGTCTGTTCTGAAAGTCTGCTCGGTCAATTTCGGTAATGCCAAATTGTTGCAGATGATCGTTAGTAAATTGGGCATCAAGCAGCAAAAATCGACCACGCTGCAGTCGTGCCATGAGATGGACAAGAGCAATTTTTGACGCATCGCTTTTTCTTGTGAACATGGATTCGCCAAAAAAGGCGGCCCGCAAGGCCACGCCGTAAAGCCCACCCACCAATGCTTCGCCCAGCCAGACTTCGACTGAATGTGCAAACCCCATTTCGTGAAGAGCGATATAAAGTCGGCGAATATCTGGGTTGATCCATGTGTCGTTGCGCCGTTCGCTTGGGGCTGCGCACGCGTCGATGACGGCGGTGAAGTCCTTATTTATTGTCACCGCATAAGGGGCTTGACGCACCCGGCGTTGTAGGCGGCGAGGAATGTGCACGCCGCGGCCGAGCGTATTATCGATGGGGATAAGGGCGCGCTGATCTGGGTCGTAGAACTTTATGTCGAGACTCTCGTGGCTATCTGCCATTGGAAATAACCCAAGTGAATAGGCTTTGATAATTGTCTCGGGCGAGTAAATATGTTGTTCATCCATTTGATGCATCCGCTCGAAAAAAGGTTCCGGGTCACTGGTCGTTCAGAAACACTTCTTCCAGCCAGTGGATGTTATAGCTGCCATCCGTGATTGCGCTGGCGTCAACGAGGCGTTTGTGCAGGGTTAGTGTTGTTGGAATAGGCTCGACAACAAATTCTTCCAGAGCCCGCCGTAGCCGTAATATACAATGTGCCCGATCATCACCATGGATTATTAGCTTCGCAATCAAACTGTCATAGTAGGGCGGGATCGAATAGCCCGAATAGAGGCAGGACTCAACACGCACGCCAGGGCCACCAGCGGCATGAAATGCGGTTACTTTGCCCGGGGTAGGCATGAAGGTCTCAGGATGTTCGGCATTAATTCGGCACTCAATGGCATGGCCGGCAAAGGTTACCTCTTTCTGAGTAAAGGAAAGGGGAAGCCCTGCCGCAATCCGGATTTGTTCTCGCACAAGATCCACGCCGGTGATTTCTTCTGTAATTGGATGTTCTACCTGAAGACGGGTGTTCATTTCGATAAAGAAAAATTGGTCATCCTCATAAAGAAATTCCATTGTGCCAACTCCTAGATAACCCATTTTACGGGTGGCTTCGACTGCAATGTTGCCAATGCGGGCGCGTTGCTCGGCGTCCAATGCGGGCGAGGGAGCTTCTTCAAATAGCTTTTGATGGCGGCGTTGAACCGAACATTCGCGCTCTCCAAGATGTACAACATTACCGTGCCGATCAGCTATCACCTGCACTTCGATGTGGCGGGGTTGGCCAAGATAACGTTCCAAATATAAGGTATCATCCCCAAAGGCCGCCTTTGCTTCGGCGCGCGCAGCAGAAAAAGCGTCGTTTAAATCATCGGCAGTTTCAGCCACTTTCATACCGCGTCCACCTCCACCTGACGCTGCTTTTACTAATAGCGGGTAGCCAACATCTGCGCCAACACGCTGGGCTTCAGCAGTGTTGTGAACAGCACCGATTGAGCCCGGAACTAATGGTAAACCGAAACCAGCAGCGGTGATTTTAGCTTCAACCTTATCACCCATCGCTCGGATGTGATGCGGTTCCGGCCCTATGAACGTCAAGCCATGTGCTGCTACAATTTCTGCAAAATCGGCATTTTCAGATAAAAAACCAACACCAGGATGCACTGCATCAGCACCGGTGATTGCCACGGCAGAAAGAATGGCTGGGATGTTTAAATACGAGTCGGCACTGCTGGGTGGGCCAATACAAACCGATTCATCGGCAAGTCGGACGGGCATTGAGTCCGCATCAGCAGTCGAATGC
>QBYK01000043.1 GCA_003282865.1 SAR116 cluster bacterium AG-325-I21
TGCAACATCAATGGTCGTAGCACCAGCTCCAGAAGGCGTAAATGTTGCTGTGTAGACTGTTGATGAAACTGCAGTAAAGCTGCTCAACGAGCCGCCCGAAACCGTAATGTCACCCACAACAAAGTCAGTCGTGGCCTCACTTGCAGTAAACCTTAGAGCGATCGTTGAGTCATTAGTTGTCGACCCACTAGTAACATCTGAGGTAGTCGATGTGATTGCCATTGTTGGTTTATCAATATCGACTACAGTAAAGTTATTGGATGCTGTATTGAGATTTCCCGCGGCATCTTGAGCTACTGACCCTGCAACTGAAACCGATACGGTTGCTCCAACCGTTGGATTGATGGTAATCGTGTAAACTGATCCACTGCCGCTAAAGTTTGTTATTGTTCCGTTTGCAACATTAACTTCACTTTGTATCAGCGTTTCAACATTCTCAGAAAAAGTAATGGTGGCGTTGAATGGCGATGTAGCAATTGTTGATGGCCCAGTTATGGCTACTGTTGGCGCAGCGGCATCATAAATCATGGTATAATTATTGGAACTCGCATTGGCGTTGCCTGCAGCATCTTGAGCCACACTGCCAGCGACAGAGACGGTGACGGGTGATCCACCTGTTGGTGTAACCATAAACGTATAGGCGCTGCCACTACCACTAAAATTGCTTGCCGCGCCATTAGCAACTGTGATGTCACCCAGAGCAAACCCTGTGACATTCTCAGAGAATGTCGCGGTCGCACTGAAAGCACCATTAACTGAAGTCAACCCACTTGGTCCAGTTATCAACACCGTTGGTGCTTGGCCATCACCAGTTGTAAAATTGAATGTTGTCGTATCGTTGATACCGCTGTAACTATTGCCGCTAAGGTCATCAATTGCCGTCGCTGCGACTTTTACATAATAACCCTGAAAGGAGTCTAAATTTGAGCTAGGATTAAATGTTACTGCAGCACCTGATACAGTTACTTGCCCTGAGGTCACATCTATAGCTTCAACCTGCGTGTTGTCAGATTTGAAAACGGTGATGTTGCCAGAACCAACTTGAACATTCTCACTAAATGTTAGCACGACATTCGCGCTCGGGATGACACCAGTAGCGTTATCAGCCGGCGTGGTAGAGGCAAGCGTCGGACTGACATTATCGACCGCAATAAAATTAAATGTGGTTGCGTCATTGATGCCAGCGTATGAGTTACCACTTGTGTCATCAATAGCTGTAGCTGCAATCTGCAGATAATAACCTTGAGAAGAATCCAAGTCTGCGGTCGGGTTAATTGTGACAGTCGCACCAGATATTGAAACGTTCGCACCACCCACCGCCATTGCCTGCACAGTGCTGTTATCCGATGATTTTTTGAGGGTAATGTTGCCACTGCCAGCCGCAACATTTTCATTAAAAGTTAGGACAATGTTTGCATCCACAGCAACGCCAGTCGCGTTATCCGCTGGCGCACTTGATGAGAGCGTGGGGTCCGTGACATCGGCAGCTGTAAAATTTAGAATTGTAGCGTTATTAATTCCAACAAAGGAATTACCACTCGCATCATCAAGTGCAGTTGCCGCCACGTTAAGATAATAGCCCTGAAGAGATTGTAAATTTGCTGTTGGATTTATTGTTACAGCATTTCCTGAGATAGCTACTTGTCCTGATCCGACTGCAATAGCTTCGACTTGAGTATTGTCTGATTTAAACAATGTCAAATTGCCACTGCCGGCTGTTACAGTCTCATTGAATGTAAGCGTTATATTTGAATCTATAGCGACACCAGTTGCATTATCTGCCGGCGAGGTTGAAGTAAGCGTTGGAGGCGATAAGTCCGCCGCGGTAAAATTCAGTGCTGAAGAATTTCCAATCCCAGAGTATGAATTGCCACTTGCATCGTCGACTGCAGTGGCATCAATAAGAATATAATAGCCCTCTAAAGTAACTAAATTCGCAGTGGGATTAATTGTGACGGTATTGGTCGATGCAGTTACCGCTGATGAAGAGACATTCATCGCCTCAACCAAGGTCCCATTTGTTTTATAAAGACTAACATTCCCCGAGCCAAGGACAACATTCTCATTAAACGTTAGAACAATGTTTGCGCTTCCGGCAACACCAGTGGCATTATCTGCGGGTGAACTTGATGACAGCGTTGGCCCCAAAACATCTGCGGCAGTGAAGTTCAACGAAGTTGTATCACTTATGCCGGCAAAGGAATTGCCACTCGCATCATCAAAAGCTGTTGCCGCAACCTGAATATAATAGCCTTGTGAGGAGTCTAGATTTGCTGATGGATTTATCGTTACAACAGCGCCGGATACACTGACATTTCCACCGCCCACTGGCATCGCTTGAACAGTGCTATTATCGGATGACTTTTTAAGTGTTATATCACCACTGCCAACCACGACGTTCTCATCAAATGTAAGGACAATGTGTGCATCTACAGCGACGCCCGTCGCTTCATCAGCTGGCGAACTCGATGCCACCGCAGGCCCCGAGCTATCAGCAGCCGTAAAATTCAAAGTAGTGGTATCACTGACTCCAGCAAAGGAGTTTCCACTCGTGTCATCAATCGCTGTCGTATCAACTTGCACATAGTAGCTCTGTGAGGAAGCTAAGTTAGCCGTCGGGTTAATTGTTACAATAGCGCCAGACATGCTGACGTTTGCACCACCCACTGCCATTGCTTGTACAGTACTATTATCTGATGACTTTTTGAGTGTTATATTACCACTACCAGCTGCAACATTTTCATTAAATGTCAGAACAATGTTTACCCCAGCAGCGACTCCAGTTGCATTATCAGTTGGCGATGTCGAAGAGAGTATTGGTGCCACGACATCAGCAGCCGTAAAATTAAAGGTGGTAGTATCATTTATACCAGCAAAAGAGTTGCCGCTCATATCATCGATTGCTGATGCGTCAACCTGCACATAGTAACTCTGCGAGGAATCCAAGTTAGCTGTTGGGTTAATCGTTACAGCGGCACCGGATATACTTACATTCCCGCCACCCACGGCCATCGCCTGTACCGTACTGTTATCGGATGACTTCTTTAGTGTGATATTACCACTACCAGCTGCCACATTCTCATTGAATGTCAAAGTGATGTTTGCACCGACTGCCACTCCAGTTGCATTGTCAGCCGGCGAGCTTGAAGATAGTGTGGGGACAGCAATATCCGCTGCGGTAAAGTTAAGTGATGTTGTGTCATTGATGCCAGCGTAAGAATTTCCAGTCAAATCATCAACTGCGGTCGCCTCAACTTTCATATAGTAACCTGTTAAGGAGGTTAGATCAGCCGCTGGATTAACAGTTACTGTGGCCCCTGAGAATGTAACAGCGCCAGATGTAACGTCTAAATCCTCTAGCAGAGTATTATCGCTCCTATAAAGTTTAAAGTCACCAGATCCAGCCTTAACAGCTTCACTAAATGTGAAGACAATGTTTGCTCCAACCCCAACGCCGGTCGCATTATCTGCTGGTGACGTAGACAATAAAGTTGGATTAACTGTGTCAACAGAAATGAAATTCAATGTTGAGGAGTTACTAATGCCAGAATATGAATTACCCACAGCGTCATCAAACGCGGTTGCGTCGATATGCAAGTAGTAACCCTGCGCGGAGCTCAAATTTGCAGTCGGATTAATCGTAACGCCGGTGCCTGACACAGTTACCAAACCAGACGTCACGTCAATCGTTTGGACTAAAGTCGAATCAGTTTTGTAAAGTGCTATGTTGCCGGTGCCCTTAACGACATTCTCACTAAATGTAAGTACAATGTTTGCATCTACAGCAACGCCCGTGTCGTTGTCTGCTGGCGAACTAGACGCCAACGTCGGATTGACATTATCATATGTCCAGGTGAATTGAGTGGCAGCACCGTTATTATTGCCAGCTACATCTGTAAATTTATTGCCGGCAACATCAATCGTCGTGGCGCCAGCACTCGATGGTGTAAAGGTTGCAGTGTAGACTGTTGATGACACAGCGGTAAAGCTGCTCAAAGAACCGCCATTTAGGGTAATGTCACCGGCAACAAAACCCGTTGCGGCTTCATTTACAGTAAACGTTAGGTTAATAGTGGAGTCGTTAGTTGTTGAACCGCTAGTGACACCAGAAGTTGTCGACGTAATCGCCATCGTTGGAGCCACATTATCATACGTCCAACTAAACTGAGTTGCAGCGCTATTACTATTACTAGCTGCATCAGTAAATTTATTGGCAGCAACATTAACAGTCGTAGCGCCAGCACTCGATGGTGTAAATGTTGCCGTATATACTGTTGACGATACCGCGTTAAAGCTACTTAACGAGCCTCCAATTACGGTGATATCACCCACAACAAACCCTGTTGCAGCCTCATTTGCGGTAAATGTCAGGTTTATGGTGGAGTCATTAGTTGTTGATCCACTGCTTACCCCTGAGGTCGTTGAAGTAATCACCATCGTTGGCCCAACAGTATCAGCCGCTGTAAAACTAAGTGATGTCGTATCGCTTATGCCTGCGTAGGAGTTGCCGCTGGCATCATCAAATGCGGTTGCTGCAACCTGAATATAATATGCCTCAGAGGAGTCTAAGTTTGCAGTTGGATTAATTGTGACGGCAGTGCCTGAAATGGCAACATTTGCGCCACCCACTGGCATTGCCTGGATAGTACTATTATCCGAAGATTTTTTCAGCGTTATATTGCCACTGCCCGCAACAACGTTCTCATTAAATGTCAAAACAATGTTTGCGTCTAACGCAACCCCTGTCGCATTGTCAGCCGGTGAACTTGATGAGAGCGTCGGGCTCGCAACATCTGCAGCTGTAAAATTTAATGTAGCGCTATTGTTCATACCGCCATACGAATTACCACTCGCATCATCCAGCGCTGACGCTGCTATATCTAGGTAATACCCCTCAGAAGACTGAAGGTTAGCACTTGGATTAATCGTCACTGTATTTGCCGATATGGATATATTGCCACTACCAACCGGCATAGCCTGAACAGTACTATTATCAGAGGATTTCTTTAGCGTAATATTGCCGCTGCCAGCCACGACGTTCTCATTGAACGTGAGCACAATGTTTGCACCTGCTGCCACTCCTGTCGCATTGTCAGCTGGCGAACTCGACACAAGCGTGGGTAAAACGTTATCAGCGGCAGCAGTAAAATTGAGTGTTGTTGCGTCAGATATACCAGCGTAGGAGTTATCACTCATATCATCTATTGCAGTTGCAGCAACATGAAGGTAATAGCCACCATTTGATAACAAATCTATCGTAGGGTTTAGCGTAACTACTGCGCCAGAAACGTTTACATCACTCGTGACATTAAAGACTTCAACTTGCGAGTTGTTAGCTTTAAATAGTGTTATGTTTCCTGTCCCCACTTTGACATTTTCATCAAACGTTAAAGTAATATTTGAAGCCGATCCAATTCCCGTTGCATTATCTGCTGGCGAACTTGATGAAAGTGTCGGCGCAATTATATCAGCAGCTGTGAAGTTGAGTGACGTTGAGTTGCTTATGCCTGCATATGAGTTACCGCTAGCGTCGTCTAAAGCGGTCGCGGCAATCTGAAGATAGTACCCCACTGAAGAATCAAGGTTTGCCGTTGGATTAACAGTGACCGTATTCCCAGATATCGTCACATCTACGCCATCAACTGGCATAGCTTGGACTATACTGTTATCAGATGATTTTTTGAGGGTAATGTTACCGCTGCCAGCAACCACATTCTCGTTGAAGGTGAGGACAATGTTCGCGCTGACCGCAACGCCCGTAGCATTGTCTGCAGGTGCGCTTGATGAAAGCGTCGGTGCCGCCACATCAGCAACAGTGAAATTTAATGTTGTGTTGTCGCTTATCCCTGGGAAAGAGTTACCGCCTGTATCATCAATCGCTGTTGCATCAACCTGCACATAATAACTTTGAAGAGAGTCAAGGTTAGACGATGGGTTTACCCTCACCGCATTCCCCAAGAAGGTTGCCGCACTAGCAACATTAAAGGACTGCACCAGGGTGTTGTCAGATTTGTAGAGCTTGATAAATCCGCTACCAGCTTGAATGTTTTTGCCAAAGGTCAGGGTTATGTTGGTGTTTGCAGCAACACCCGAAGCTCCATCAGTTGGTGCAGTTGAGGACAGTTGTGGTATGCCCCACAATGGTCTTTTATTCAGCGCCCATGCAGTTGCATTGTTGGAAAAGCCGGATGGTTGAGATGCAAATCGACTGACATCCCACCCAGTCAAGTCCTGATTAAACGTTGTCGCACCGTCAAACATGAAAATCATGTTTGAAACATTAGCCACGTTCCAATAAGAGATATTTTGATTAAAAGATGTGGCTCCTTGAAAAGTGTACCAAGTATAATCGACTTTACTTGTGTTCCAAGAACTTATATCACCATTGAAAGATGTTGCTGATTTAAAAGTGCTTCCCAAATTAGTTACGTTTGAGACGCTCCATGAGTTCAAATTTTGATTGAATGCCGTTGCACCTTGAAACGTAGAGTCGAGGTACTCGACCTTACTTACATCCCAAGATCCGATGTCCTTGTTGAAAGATGAAGCGCCACGAAACATATTCGTCATGTCTGTAACATTGCTCACATCCCAGTAACCAATGTCAGCATTGAATGAGGTTTTGTCACGGAACAAGCCATACATACTGGTCATTTGTCCAGTAAAGATATTTCGAGCAGAGTTCCCAAATGTGTAGCTGTTTGAGTCAGGTCCAGTTATCGCATAACTACCGTTTGCAACTGCGGTATTTAACATCGTCTGATCGACGATCAACATGCCCAGACAAGGGCTGGCAATACCAATGGTGTTCGAGTCGGCAGAATAGCAGGTGGCATTTGCCGCATTTGCAACAAACAAATGCGCAAACAGCTGCAACACACATAAAATGGCGAGCCTAGCTAGCACCGAGTTATATCTCCTTACAGCAAGAAAACGCTGTATTCAAGTGTATATAACGACCGGTTCCCAGTGTTTTTTTAGTAACTTTTACAATTAAATTCAAATGTTCACCCAATGAGCTCGAAAGGTGTATGTGTATATAACTAATAAACACGTCACCAAAAAACCGAGAGAGATGGTGGCGTAGGCCATAATTTATAAATCACTCAAAAAAATTTGACATTGATGGAATGCACTAAACAACTTCGGCAGAAAAAATAAATTCACTAGATGCTACCTAGGTCATCATACATTGTGAAGACACGCCACCGGTCTACGGCATTGCGGTTGTAGTGTAAGTGTGGGAACTTCCTCGGCGACCATAATATTTACAAAAGCATTGGAAAACAGACAACTGTTGGTGATGAAAAGAAGTGGCGTAGGGGAAGGGAAAGTCTTCCTGAGCGATCTAATTCTTAATCAATTCAATTCAACGATATCATATAATTAAAAATATAAAGAGGTACAAATTTTGGTACAAAATAGCCACTCTTATCTGTAAGCAATCACCCTGTATCAGGTGATTTGGCTCCATACTTGAACTAATCCACCCCCAGTGTTCACTCTAATCACATAATTCCAAAAAAGGAGATCAAAGGGCCAAGTTTTTGTTTTTGAGAATCAAATAGGCTAAGCTTTCAGTCAAATTTTGATTTGCTTAATTTAAAAACGAGTTTAACATCACGTCATAAAAGTAACGGGTCGGGGGAGTATTATTTAATGTTACATCTTCAGAAATTGATGGGTGCCTTGAGTGCCGTTTTATTGTTCCTATTTGTCAACATTTCCGCGTCTTCTGCGGACAGTCATTCAAAAGACGATCCGGTTTATTTTGCATTATCCGGTGGCCTGAGTATCGCGGATGTTTCGAAAACAGCAAATACGAATGGTCAAGCCCTTGCTAACGCTCTTGGTCAGACTGTTACAGTTGAGTATGATCGAGCATCATGGGCCGGCCGCTTAACGGGCGGTTATGAACTCTCTGATTCCGTGAATTTAGAAGTTGGTTATTTCATGAGTGGTGACATCGACATCACATACTCTATTCCCGGCGCCAGGTTGACTGAAACCTACAGCGCGTCAGGTTTTGATTTTGCTGTAAAATATGATTTTGAGGACAGTGGCCTGTATGCAAAAGTCGGGCTGCATAACTCCGATCTTGATGGAAGTTTGACTGTGGCTTTGGGTGGCTCAACCGTTGCCTCCGCGGCAGCTTCTTCTAGTGGAACTGGCACAATGATTGGAGCTGGATTCGAAAAGAAGGATGCGAATGGTGATGTGACTTTCTTTGGATATGATCTCTACATGGACATCGGAGATGTGGCCGGTGCTGACTTTGGTTACCTTTATTACGGCTGGCGATTTTAGAGGGCATTAAAGGACCGACAATGATAACCCAGTTCAAATATTCGTTATTGATATTGCTACTTATTGGCCTATCGGCCTGTTCAGGCTCCGGTACAAAAAATTACAGCGCCATTTCGCAGCAAATACAGACAGAAGAAACAGGAAAGATTTTTGTTTCTCGTGACAAAAACTTTGCTGGAAGCGCCGCACTATATCAAGTTTCGATCAACGGAGTTACAGCAGGGAAACTGGGGATTGGTGAGGTTGTAACAGCAAATATGCAGCCTGGTTCAAACTTTCTTCAAATTGACGTGACTGGAATGCTCGGTGTAGGAGTTAGTCCAGCACAAGAACAATTTGAAAATACCGATGATAAAAACAGGTTTTTCATCGCGGGGATAAAAGTTGGGCTCTTCTCTAGTGACTTGTCATTAATTGAGACTTCGGAATCGTCATTCCGAAAAAACCTTAATTAACTAGAGCATATTTTCTATAAGCACTTCCTTTACACAACCTCAGGCTTAGATACTAAGGTACTTGAGGTTACATTAGTAACTACCCTGACCAACACCTTAGTAAGAACCTTAACTAAGGACATCATAGTTACCTATAGTTACTATAGGGGGGAGATGATGATATCGTTGTTGTTGTCTTTTTCGTCTTAATCGAGGTCGTCTGACACTAGTTGACCAAAGATGCCTAAGTCAGTGTTTTCTAAATCGCAATTTAAGGCTCACTGAAGCCTCTCTAGGGGGTGTTTGCTGGAGCAAGAGAAGTGTCTCGACCATTTAACCCTACTCAGCGACTCTCAAATCACCGTTAAATGGCATTCTAGATTGTGGGGTTTGGGTGTGTTGTCGCTGACGCTTAATCATCTAAACTGACAAGAGAATAAGAACCACATTTTTGTATAAAAGTCAGCCCCTTATTACAATAATCATCTGACTATTTAGTCAGGCTCAGTAGGTGAAATTGCTGATGGCCTCCATCTTCTGCGCCATAGACGTTCCACCTAAGTAAAGACCATAGGTTATGGTCTGTTTTTCGTGACCAACAATGTCTGCAGCAACACCTTCAGATACTCCGGCCTGTTCTAGCTTTGTTGTTACTGTCTTTCGAAGGCTGTGGAAGACCAACTCAGGGCCATAACCTAGTGATGACTTTAGTCTCCCAAAGCGTCTGCTCAAACCTGTCGACCTCTCGTCATACTGGTTCTTGGATTTGGAGAAGACCAAGTACCCATCCTTGCTGTCTGCATCAAGTCTGTCGACAAGGTCAGTAATAACTGGATGTAGAGGAACTGTTCTTGTTCCTGCTTGTGTCTTTGACTTGTCGATACGAAGAGCACGATGGTTGTCTCGATGGCTTCTTCAATGATGATGCCCTGAACCACTTCCATTGCACCTCTTCGTCTATGAGATCAATAGCCTTGTTGTCACTCAAGGTGCGGCGCAAGGCTTTGGCCTTGGCCTTACCTCCATCGATCCTCGCTTCTTCGATGAGTTTCTTCCACCTTAAGACCAAGGGTGCAGCTAGCATCAGCTTCTTTTTTGCTCGTCGTTCCAAGGGTCTTTTTGAACTCATTTTGGCCAAATATGGGACGTAAGGCGTTGGGTGTAGCAAGCCTTGCAGAGTAATTTTCAACCCTTTAAACGACAAATCCCATTGGTCAAATCCCCGTATTTTGGTACAAACCTTCGTACAAAGCTAAACCACGGCACTTACAAAAGTACAAAAAAATCAGACAACTCAGAGGAATGAAAAGAAATGGCGGAGGGGAAGGGATTATACGAAGAGACGAATGAGTTCTTTATTAACAATTGATTTTATTTATAAAATATACAAAACAGCAATTAGCAGTAATGTCAAAAATAGTGTCCATTGACAGCCTTTAAAATTCTAAACCTTGTACGGGGGCAGTAGGCCTGATTACCGTCAGACAAATCTATCTATCGAAATATATGTTTGAATGATAGCCTTTGAATATGCCCGTGACAAAAAAATCAATTGATAGAAAAAAACAGCTAGAAAAAGAGTATTTTGAGTCACTAAATAATGGCATTCCTTTTAGCCTGATAAAGATATCAGAAAAACCAATATTAGCTTGGAAATGCGAAAAAGGTCACATTTGGCGTCAAGGGTTGCGAGAAAGGGTGTATAAAGGACGAGGTTGTCCCCAATGCAGGTCGGGTTCCTCAATACCGCAAAGTGAATTCAACCTAGAAATACAACATCCTAAATTAGCAACTCAATGGCATCCCCAAAAAAATGGTGACCGTAAACCCTTACACTACAGACCGGGCAGCGGTTACAAGGCTTGGTGGATATGCGAAAAAGGCCACCAATGGCAAGCGCAAATCTACTCTAGAGCAATCAGGGGACACAACTGTCCAAAATGTAAAAACTTCAGCACATCATTAGAAGAAATTCGAATTTTTTCAGAATTAAGTGCGTTATTCACTGATGCTCAAAACCGGTACAAGGAACAAAAGGTTGAATTAGATGTATTCCTGCCGTCACTAAAAATTGGTTTAGAATTTGACGGAAACTATTGGCATAGAAACAAGCAACAAAAAGATAGCAATAAAACAATATTTTTTAAAGACTTAGGAATAAAAATAATTCGGATACGTCAGAAACCACTCCAAAAATTGTCTGGATATGACGTGTTGGTTGAACCACAAAAACTTCAAAAAAAAGACTTAGATAGAATCATAATTTCACTCAATCACCTTACAAACGGAAAAGAAAACTCCAAACTAAAATGGTATTTAGAGCAACTTGATTTTATTAATGACCAACATTTCAAAGAATTGATATCGCACCTTCCAAATCCGTTTCCTAAAAACAGTCTTCAATATCGTAGTCCAGAGTTAAGTAATGAGTGGAGTACGAGAAAAAATCACCCACTTCGACCCAGAAATTTTTCATATGCAAGTGGTTTTTCTGCATGGTGGACATGTACCAAAGGGCATTCTTGGTTAGCAACAATTTCTAGCAGATATCGAGGAAGTGGTTGCCCATATTGCTCTGGTAGGTTTGCAACTTCAGAAAATAATTTACAGATAAAATTTCCAGAACTCCTTAATGAATGGGACACCGCCAAAAACGACCCTCTGACACCCTTAGAAACATTGCCCAATAGTGGAAAAAAGATTTGGTGGCGTTGCAAAGAAGGGCATTCTTGGCAGGCAACGGTTCAAAACAGAACCAGAAAAGGAAGTGGTTGCCCATATTGCTCTGGAAGGATAGCAAGTCCAAATAATTCTCTTCTATCCAAATTCCCTAAGCTAGCAGCAGAATTTGATAACCTTAAAAATAAAGGGAAAACGGCTAAAGATTTCAAGCCTAACAGCCACGCTAAAGTTTGGTGGATATGCGCCAATGGGCATCATTTTACCGCAATCATCAGCAATAGGGTCAAGCAGAAAAGTGGATGTCCAATTTGTAATAATCGTGCTGCTAGTGCCAATTATAATTTGAAGTCACAACACCCAGAACTTATGAAAGAATGGGATTTTAGGCGTAATATGCCAACGCTTCCAAATGCCCTTCTTCCAAAGGCCAGCAAAAAGGTTTGGTGGATATGCCAGAATGGTCACTCTTACAAAAGTTCAGTACATGGCCGGACAAAAGGAAAGGGCTGTCCTTATTGTGCTGGCAAATTAGCTAGCAAGGAGAATAATGTCTTCGTTCAATACCCAGAGTTAATGAAAGAGTGGGATTTTGAGATTAATAACGCCGACCCAAAAAGCTTAACAAGAGGCAGCAATTTAATGGTTTGGTGGAGGTGCAGAAATGGCCATAGATTCGAGCAAAGCGTGAAATACAGAACCAGACAAAAATACCCTGGAAAATGTCCGCATTGTTAAAGTTAAAAATCATATTTTGATGCCAGTGACATAAATATGGTTTTAAATTTGAACTTGAAACGATTCTGTATAAATTTACTTAAGTTTTACAACCCCAATTTCTCTTCACCGTTTGCTAATTTGTAGCTATTTTTTTCCTCCAATAAATGCAATGTTCCATGCACCTTGCCAATGGATAAACCATGTTCAATAGCAATTTGCCTGATACTTTTCCCATCAGTCCTATCCGCCAGCATCTTCTTAATGTTTGTTACTTTCATTGGACGGCCTAGCCTTTTCCCTTCTGCCCTTGCCCGATTGATTCCCGCCTTCACACGTTCACTTAAGATTCCTCTTTCAAACTCTGCAAAAACACCACACATCTGAAACATTGCTTTGCCGGCGGGAGTCGTAGTGTCTAATGCTTGCTGATGGAGATATAGGTCAATCCCACAAGCATGAAGTTCATCTAGTGTGGTCACAAGGTCTACGAGGCTTCTGGACAGGCGACTAACATCCCAAGCTAAAACAACATCAAACTTTGCTTGAACACCTTGCTTAAGCATTAAGTCGTATTGCGCCCTCACCTCACGACCAAATGCGCCAGATATCCCTTCGTCTTTGAATGTGGCGATGACCTTCCAACCTTTGGCTGCTGCAACACGTTCCAACTCAATTCTCTGGTTTTCAATGGTCTGTTCATTTTTACTTACCCGAAGGTATAAAACTGCCCTTTTCATTTCTTCCCCTTTGTTCATTTAACTAATGATTAATGAACTGTAAAAATACCATTTTAAAACCGCTGATTTCTGCCAATTTTAACCCTGAATTTCAGATAGGTTTTGTGAACACCCTAAAGTAGCATATTTATTTATGTTCAACAAACATTATATATTGACTTTATGAACACTATCTGTTATAACTATATATAATGATGGACCCCTCGCAAATTGCGCTAATGACGAGGCCACTCCCATAAATTAATGATGACTTGCCCGACCTTTTGGGAACGGGTTCATGTTGGTTAGGCTGATGCAGCCAGCCCATGTATAAAAAGGCTCTGATATAATTTCAGTATAGTTCTGAACGCAGCTGGGTATCTGCATAAACTGCCACCTCATAAAGAGGCAGGTCATCTTGAGTGAGCCAAATGGCTCATTCCATAGCATCCTCATAGGACAAAAAAAGTAATCGGTGATTACCAATTACGTTCCCATCCTATGGGGTTATGGAAACCTTAAATCTCACTAAATTCTCATAGTGGTGAGTATCTGATTAGAACATAAAAGGAGTTACTATCATGGTTCTAATTGCACAAAACCAATCTCTTAAACAGGCAAAGACAAACTTTGAAAATGCCTACATAAGACAAGCTATAGAAGCTAATGACTGCCGGTTACGTAAAGCTGCAGAAGCATTAGACATCCATTATTCCGCCCTTGTTACAAAGATGAAACGTAATGGAATAGTCGTTAAACCCCAAATGGAGGCGTCTAATGGCCTCTAAGAAGCAAAAACTAGAAGATATGCCGGTATACCTACGTGGCTTCTCCAACAACCGTTGGGGAGGTCATAAGTCTAACCGCATCAGAGGCTTCAAAGGTTCCACCTATGGGGCAGCAAGTAAAGGAAAGCATATACAGCTTACCCCTGAACTAGTTGCTCAGTACGAAAGTCGGTATTCGGCTAATCAGGCTTAGCGGATAATGATAAATTGGGGGTGTGGCAGGACCCATGCCCCCGTTACCCGTTATATATAGTTGAGGTGTTACACAGATTAGGTGTGATAGCTGGTAACCATTTTAATGGGCCATACAGAGTCACTGAGGGGTGTTAGGTTTAGTGTGAGTCATGGGTACATGGGTAGGTGTTAAGGAGTTTGTGTGAGTTACAAAACTGGTTTGGCACAGTATTCCTCATTTGTACCTTCAAAGTTAACCAGCCTTACCAAAGCCGCTTTGTTAGCATCCATAGCTTCTTTGGATATACCAGCTTTCACAATCTGTCTTTTTGACCTGTAATAATCATTACCTTCAAGATTGGCAGAAAGTGACTCAATTTCTTGATTTTTTGGAAGGTCATTAATGTCATTGGCCGTTGCAAAATCAGTAAGGCACTTAAACCTCATTTCCATACCAGCTTTAGTACGGTCATATTTGGTGGTTCTGATTGAAGTTTTTTGTGTTTTACCTTTAGTGAGGCCAAGCAAACTAGTGAGGTCTTCCTCACCTTTGATAACTCTGAGAGCAATCTTGTTATGGTCATAATCTCCATGAACTGTGTGAAGAGCAAGAATTCTAGAGTTGTCAAAATCAATCCAAAGCAATTGGCCGCCAAGCCCATTCATTCCCATGATGTGTCTGTCAGACATTTTTAGAAGGTCAGTGTGAAAAAAACCCCCATACCCTCGCCAATATTTGGCTTGCCATTTGCGTCCACTTGGCATGCTAGCATTTTTGCTTATTCTCCTTTCATGGATTTCTTTAAGATATTTTCCCATGCATCCATCTCGTTTCCAATCATCAAGCATGGCAATCGCCAGACGAAGGTAATCATAACGAGTTGCAAAAAAAGTTGCTCGTATAGACCCTCCTCTACCTGGCACACCGTCAAGCAAACGCTTAGTTTTCATTTGAATCAATTTATGTTGAATTCCTATGTGGTCTTGAAAGACCGAATTTGAAAACGATGTAAATTCATCTCCGGTTTTGTGGATGACATATTCAAAAACTATGTTTGGTGGAAGTCCATTGTAATTATATTTTTTGAAAGAACTTCGCGTACCCTTAAGTTCATTTTGTGTAAATTCTTTTAAAGCGTGAGAATTAAACCAGCGACCAGACTTTAAGAACCCATCTTTTTCAGTAACATGGTCTTGGTCGCCAGCACTCATATTTAGCAAATCAATCAACTTTTGATTTTGATATAGAGTGTCTTGAACGACGTCCCAGTCATTTAACATTTGGTCCAGACCTGTTATGTAGCCCTCACATATCGCATGACCCAGAAGATACGATGTCAGTGATTTCCCAATTGACATTGAGTAAAGCTGAGTGTCGTTTCTAATTAACCCATCAAATCTTGGTGTAATTTCATCAACTACAATTTTATCTTTGTCGTACAGTAAGTAGCTTAACAAAGATGATTTGTTCATCTCTGTTGAAATAATCTTTGAAGAACTTGGTTGAATCGCAAGTTTTTTGGGTTTTTTGGACGGGTTAAATATGGCTCTGTCAAAACCCTTGTAATCATTTAGATATCTCAGGAGATAAAATTTAGCGGTTGCATAGTTCGGCTTTGCCTTAAAAGGTATTGCCCAGCCCTCATTGGTAATTCCTTTACCACCATAGATTGTTACTTCATCAGTTTGATTCCAATTACCGGCAATTGATGGACTGCTTGCAGAGCCAACAGCGAGCACCCAACCAACCAATAATATTCCAAAGACCCTGTTCATAATGATGATGCTATCAGGAGATGTGTGGGTTGGGTAGTGGGCGATAGATTAGCTGTCATTCTTGTCATTTGTGTCATTGGAGGGACGGGGGTACTAACCCAATAAATATGGATGGGGAATTTTGTTTAACGCTTCATACTTCACCGCCAACGAGTGACCTTCTCCATAACTTGATGCAGTGTCACCGCCGGGATGCCCAGTTATAAAATCATGCAAGTCTTTTGGTATCTCTGCATTTCTGGAGAAGTCTATAAAGTTGTGACGCATACTATGGACCACCAACTGAGGGTCCTGTGTTATTTTGCGAACATAGCGCATACATTTTTTACTGGCAGCATTTTGTGCCTTGCCGTCAGCGTTTATCGGGAAGTCAAACAACCTTTGGCCTTTAATCACTGACAAATATCCATTCAGCAG
>QBYK01000044.1 GCA_003282865.1 SAR116 cluster bacterium AG-325-I21
GCTGCTGCTTACGGAAGCGGTGAAATGGTCGGTGATTTCCCAATTTATGTGCCCACTGTTTCTGTTACTTCTATTGGTGAAGGAGGCGGCTCAATTGCTTGGGTTGATGATTTTGGCGTACTCAAAGTGGGGCCTGAAAGTGCCGGGTCGACACCCGGGCCAGCCTGTTTCAACAATGGTGGGGAGAAACCAACAATCACCGATGCATTTGTGGTGTCTGGCCTACTCGTGTCTGATAGACTTGGTTATGGAGCAGTAAATCTTGATCTAAAAAAAGCCCATGCAAGTATAAGATCCCTCGGTGACAAATTGAATTTAACAGATGAAGAGGTTGCAGAGAGCATCATAAAAGTTGCGGTATCGGGAATGTTTTTAGAGACCTCCAAACTTTTCTCGCACCGGGGCGTCGACCCCCGTCGCTTCTCAATGGTAGCATTTGGTGGAGCCGGTCCTATGCTTGCTTGCCATTTGGCAAAAGACCTTGGTTTGGCTGAAATAATTATTCCCCCGACACCAGGCGTTTTATCCGCTTTCGGAGGGTTGGTTGCCGATATAAGAAATGATTTTATTCGCACCGTAATGGTAGACGTAAACAATAAAGGCTTAAAATCAATATTAATGTCGGTAAAGACACTGGAAGAAGAAGCCACTAGTTGGCTCAGAGATGAACAAGGTTTTAAAGGAAAATCAGAGTTGCTCTGGTCCTGTGATATGCGTTACCGGGGGCAATCATTTGAAATTGAGACAATAGTTAAACAAAGCTGGCTGTATGACTCTTTAAGCGAACAAATCAAAGCAGCATTCCACAAAGCGCATCATCAGGTTTACGATCACTCTGATGACCACGCCGAGGTACAAATAGTAAATCTGAGACTCGTGATTGTCGGCACAGTGCCAAAACCCTCTCTACCTATGACCAAAGAGAGAAAATCTCGGGCCACGCCTAGTAAAAACGTCAAAGTTCATTTAGATAGCAATCACCATGAAGCTGCTGTTTTTGATCGTCAAAAACTGTGTCCCGGCGACCATTTTTATGGCCCAGCCATTGTGCTCCAAGACGATACAACTACGGTCGTTCTACCCAAATTCACCGCATATGTGGATGGCGCCAAAAATTTAATTCTAACAGCTAATGGGATACAAGATGCCAGTAGATAAGGTAACTTTGGAAATACTCAAAAACCATACTCGAGCAGCAGCTGAAAGCATGGCTTATACACTTTACCGAACAGCTCATTCCACTTTTGTAAAGGAAACTGAAGACTTTACTACCGGGCTTACGACCCCAGATGGAGAGACTTTTGCAACGCCGACTGAACTTGGAGCGACCTGGTTTGTGGGTTTAAATTATGGGCGTGCGATTAAAATGATTGATGAATATAGACCCGGCGATATTTGCATGACAAACGATCCCTACTCTGGTTTTGTATGTACCCACCCGCCAGATACGCATATCTGGAAACCCGTTTTCTATCACGATGAGATTGTCGCTTTTTCAGTTGGTCACATCCACAACACTGATGTAGGAGGGGCCGTTCCCGCATCATTATCTCGCTCGCTCACAGAGGTCCATCAGGAAGGAATAAGAATACCTCCTACAAAAATCATGTCTGAGGGTGAAATCAATCAAGAAATATTAGAGATATTCATGCGGAATGTTAGAGCTCCTGAACAAAACTGGGGTGATTTAAAAGCACAAATCGCTGCTTGTAATACCGGAGAACGTAAAGTCCATGAGATGATCAATCGTTTTGGCATTGAAACTTTTCGTCAAGGCGTTGGGGATTTGCTCGATTATGCAGAAAATCAGGCTAGAGCAATAATCCGCGATTTGCCGGATGGAAAATATGACTTTGCAGATTATATCGATGAGGATGCGGTGGATGGGTGGCCTTGTCGCATAAAATTATCTTTGGAAATTAACGAGGATAATTTGATCCTGGATTTTACGGGGTCAGACCCACAACTCGAAAGTTCAATGAACATGCCAACTGGAGGTGATCCTCGCCATGCATTGGTCCTCGTTGGCGTGATTTATGTTCTTTATTCTTTGGATCCACACCTTTATTTGAATTCTGGCATTGCACGAGCCTGTCGATGCATTCTCCCATCTGGAACAATGGTAAACCCAGTTTTCCCAGCTGCAGTGGGAATGAGAACTTTGTCTTGCAATCGACTACATGGCCTAACTTTTGGCGCGTTTGCGCAAGCTGTTCCTGATCGTTTAATGGGAGCTCCCGCGAGTGGCGGCCCAATTATGAATGTAAATACCACAGACATTAAATCAGGACGTCGAATCATGGCAGCAATAAACCCCATGACCGGGGGCTCTGGAGGCAGTGCCAGCCGCGATGGCAATGATGGCTCCGGTGCCAATCAAGGTTTTTTGAAAAACACGCCTGTTGAGGTAAATGAGGTTGAAGCCGGCATAAAGGTTCACCGGTACGGTCTTGTAACTGACTCTGCCGGCCCCGGCAAACACCGTGGCGGCCTCGGAACGGAAATGATCTTTGAGTCTCTTGCGCCTAATACAAAGATTACTGCTCGTAATCGAGACCGAACCAAATTTTCAGGTTGGGGTATTTCCGGCGGTGAAGCCGGTGGCGCGTCTAGCTTTTTGAGAAACCCCAATCAGAAAAACGAGATCAATCTTGGTAACACAGACATAGTAACCGTTGATCCTGGTGACTTAATCTATGTAAGTTGTGGTGGTGCCGGAGGATGGGGCAACCCCTTTAAACGTGAACCAAGCGCCGTTCTCAAGGACGTGAAATGCGGGTGGGTCACACCACAGCATGCGCAAAAAGCGTACGGCGTGGTCATAAAAAATAATATAATTGACAAGCCAGAAACTGAGTTATTCCGCAAAAGAAATAAATCCAAAACAAGCGCAGTAAAAGACAATACTTTTTATAATGTCTGCAGCGCTCAATTGGAATTTGAAAAAATATGGACCGAAAAGAACTACGATGCGCTAACCGAGGGACTGTGTACGTTACCAGTAAGCTGGCGCTTTTTTGCTAAGCACCAAATTTTTTCAACTATTGACAAGATGGCTTCAGATGACCCGGCAAGAAGCGATGGTACCGCTGTTAAACAAGCCTTATCCGAACTGATTGAGAGGTTTCCTGATCTCAGGGCTATAGAGGATGCCTGAATGACAATTATAGGTGGAAGCACAAATGAGATTAGAATTTGAAGGTCAAACAGTTTTTGTAACTGGGGCAGTCAGGGGAATAGGCAGAACGATTTGTCATCGGTTTGCTGAACTTGGCGCGTCGGTTTGGGCCGCCGATATCGAAGAGCAATTGTTATCAGAAATAACTGATGGTCTAGACGACAAAGTGATGCCACGTATTAAGATTGTTCATCTTGATGTCACAAACCCAAAAAACGTCCAAGATATTGTTGCACAGGCCCAAAAGGCCTCCAATACCGGTGCAATTGATGTGCTGATTCATTCTGCCGGAGGAGTAAAATCACGATTTAAAACACCCATCGAAAAAGTATCTGATGCCGATTGGCGCGCTATTCAGGCGGTAAATGTGGATGGTGCTTTCAACTTGACGCGTGCTGTGGTACCAAAAATGAAAGAGCGTCAAAAGGGTAAAATTGTAATCATTTCGAGTCGTGCAGGACTTGGTGTGTCCCTCACTGGTGTTCAAAGCTATGGCACTGCCAAAGCTGCACAAATCGGCTTAGTGAAACAACTCGCTTATGAGCTTGGCCAGTTTGGAATTACAGTAAATTCTGTTGCGCCTGGCTTCATGCCCACAAGCCCAGATTACATTAAGCAATGGAATTCCTACGGTGCAGAAAAACAAAATGCGATAGTGGAGGGTATTGCAATGCGGCGCATTGGCAAGCCAGACGACATCGCAAATGCAGTTATTTTCTTTTCATCTAATTTAGCCAACTGGGTAACCGGCCAAACATTGGCAGTTACTGGGGGGCCCTAGGGATGGCTAACAGCCGTAATCAGTTTGCGATTGCCGTTGATATAGGTGGTACATTCACCGACGTCGTGATTGCCGACAGGGACAAAAACTTTTTTTTTGTAACCAAAACAAATTCGACACCACTGAACCCAGCTGACGGCTTTTTTAATGCGGTTGATTCAGCTCTAAAGCTTTGTAATGCAAGCCCAGAGGACGTCAATATTGTTTTTCATGGATCAACGGTTGCAACCAACGCAATATTGGAGAGTAAAGGTGCCAAAACTGCGCTACTCACTACAAAAGGTTTTCGCCATGTCTTGGATATCGGGCGGGCAGAAATTCCCCGCGAGGCGAATTTATATGGGTGGGTAAAACCAAAGAGGCCGGTTCAACCACGAGATGTGTTTGAGGTCGATGAGAGAGTCCGCAGTGATGGATCAGTAGCACGACTAATCAACAAAAATCACCTAGAAAAAATAGTAAAAAAAATTGCTGATGGCAAATATGAGGCGGTCGCGATCTCTTTGCTCCACTCCTACCTCAATGCTGATCATGAAAAACAAATCTACAACTTACTAGCTGAGAGATTTACAAACCTCGAGATTTCCATATCAAGCGATGTTCTGCCAGTTTTTCGTGAATATGAGCGTTCCATGGCAACCGTAATGAATGCTATGGTTCAACCCCTCGTTGGAAAGTATATTCGCCAGCTTGAGGACGGATTGGCAGAAAAACGAATCAAAGCACCATTATTTATAATGAAATCTAACGGGGGCGTATTTTCTCCTCAAGAAGCTGCTAGATCTGGGGCGCACATGGCTTTGTCAGGCCCGGCGGCAGGAACCAATGGTGCAGCAAACCTCGGACATTTGTGCAAAATTGAAGATATCATCACGATCGATATAGGTGGCACAAGTGCGGATATATCACTAATAAGAGGTGGAAAGGCAGAGATTGCCAACGGCACCAAAATCAATGACCTACCGCTCTCATTAGCTGTTACTGACATCCACACAATTGGTGCCGGCGGAGGCTCCATCGCACGCATTTCCGATAATGGTGCAATTATGGTTGGACCAAAAAGTGCAGGAGCTGATCCCGGCCCTGTAGCTTATGGAAAAGGAGGCGTTTATCCAACAGTTACTGATGCAAATTTAGTTCTTGGTCGTTTGCCCGAAAAGCTACTTGATGGGGCATTGAGACTGGACAGTAAAGCGGCCTCCTTTGCAATAAAAAAATACATTGCGGATCCGCTGGGTACCACCGTAGAGGCAGCCGCAATAGGGATATTGGCCATCGTCAACGAAACAATGAATAATGCGCTTAAACTTATGACTGTGGAACGAGGGCTGGATCCCAAAAACTATACTTTGATAGCTTTTGGAGGCGCTGGCCCTGTTCACGGTGGACAACTCATGCGACTATTGCGGACAGAAAAGCTGCTAATCCCAAGATATCCCGGTATACTCTGTGCAACAGGTCTTTTATCAACAGACTTAAGGTATGACTTTGCAATCACACGTGTTCAAAGGGCTGGTCAATACAACAAAAAAGAAATTTCAGAAACATTCAACAGTTTAAGTGATATAGCAAAAGCAAAACTCAAAAGAGATAAGATTGATCCAGCCCAATGCCATTTAAAACGTGGCGCGGACGTTCGATATGCAGGTCAAGGAACAGAGCTTTCAATTTCATTTTCCGATGGTGCAATTACATCAGTTTCAATAGAGCGCGCCGTGGCTGAGTTTCACAGGACCCACAAAAAGTTATATAATTTTTCTGATGAAACGACACCAGTGGAATTTGTGAATTTTCGTATCACTGCTATTGGCGCAATGAACCATATCCCGCAGCCGAAACTTCCCCAATCTGCAGGTGTTGATATTTCTGCAACAGATTACAGACAGGTGGTTTTTGATATGAATGGGCCGCAGCGCACACCTGTCTGGCGGCGGGAAGACCTTTTGAATGGCCACCAGATCATTGGTCCAGCAATCATTGATCAGCTCGACACAACATCGATAATTTATGCTGGACAGCGCGCGAAGGTAGATGAGTGGGGCAACATTCTGATTTCCGAGGTAATGACATGAAGACTTCACCGGATGATGCTAATCAAAAATTTACTGTTGAACTAATCAAAGGCGCACTGAATGCGTCGAGACGTGAGATGGAAGCACTCATTACGCGAACATCAATGTCACCTTTCATTCGGGAAAAAAAAGATTTTTTCACTGCAATTTTAAACCCGCAAGGTGAACTTGTGGTGTCCACAAGCCTTACATTGGCAGGAAATCTAATTGATAGCATTCTTGAATCTTACCCATTACATACCATGAAAAATGGTGATCTCTATTGGTATAATGACCCATATTTCACGAGTGGTGCAGTCAGCCATTTACCAGATATGGTATTTGTGATGCCAATATTTTCTAAAGCGAGAGTTATCGCTTTTGTTGAATGCTGGGGGCACCTCTGGGATATTGGCGGTAGAGTTCCGGGATCAATAAGCCCAAATGCAAAGTCAGTTTATGAAGAGGGTATTATGATACCGCCTGTAAGAGTTATTCAAGCCGGCGTTCGTAATGAAGAGGTCTTTCGGATTTTCACTCGTAACTCGCGGTTTCCTGAAATGTTAGAGGGCGACTTAAATAGTTTGATGGCAGCATGTCAACTGGGGAAAAAACGTGTCGAAGACTGTTTAACTGTTTATGGTGAAAATAATCTAGAACTGGCGCTCGAGAGAACAATCTCACAAACAGAAGCCGCATTAAAAAGCCAGATTGATCAACTCATACCAGATGGAGAATGGGCCTTTAGAGATCGGATAGACAGCGACGCCGTTTCTGATAGGAGCTATTATGTTGATGCTATTCTTCGGCATAAACGAGGAGAGCTCACGATCGACTTCACACAAACTGATAAACAAGCAGTCGGGCCAATAAATTTCATTATGGACGAATCAGTGCCAAAATTCATGCTTGGGCTTTATTTAACACATGGTATGGATGGCGTGATTATGAATGCCGGCTTCACACGTGCACTAGGAGCAATAAAAACATCCCCAGGCACCCTGTTAGCACCAAATTCTCCGGCCCCCCTTGGGTTGCGATCTCATACAATGTTTCGCGTGAATAGCGCTTTATTTGGTTGCCTGGCGCAGGCTATGGATGGCGCTGCATCCGCAGCATCAAGTGTTTATGTTCTGTATTATCTTCGCGGAAAACGGCAAAATGGGGGTGAAGATTTATGCATAGAGGGTTTGTCTGTCGGGTACGGTGCTAGAAATTTTGCCGATGGCCTCGACGCTGTTTACTACGTTGCCCAGGAAAATTACCCCGTTGAGTTTGCAGAAATGGAATTTGGACTTGAAATCGAGCAATTTAGTGTCCACTGCGACTCTGGAGGGGCAGGCAGATATCGTGGTGGTTGCGGAATCGTGCGCGACGTTCGAGTGCTTTTGAATGAGATGACGCTCGGGATACGAATTGATAATTGTCGCTACCCCGCATTTGGCACAAATGGTGGCATGTCAGGCATGCCAGGTGGGGTCATCATAAATCCCGGCACGACTGAAGAGCGCAGGATTAAGCCTCTTAGTGATGGAACAGTCGTAAAAAAGGGTGACTTGATTAGGATTATTACACCCGGAGGCGGGGGATGGGGATCCCCACTCGATCGGCCCCAGCAAGATGTTTTAGACGACGTGCTAGATGGCTATGTATCTATTAAACAAGCAAAAAATCAATACGGTGTAGTTTTGTCAGATGATGGGTTAGCAATTGACCTTTACGAAACCAGAAAATTAAGAGCGAGCCGTCCTCGTGCACCTGAAATGTTCCATCGTGGAGAATATTATAACGCCGAAGATGACCGAACCCCGCAAAACCAATAACCTTTTTAAATTTTAGATCCTTCCAGGCCACTCCCCTCCATCAAGCTCTAACTCATTATAATCTTGAAGGGTTTGGAAGTGATAATCCCTATCCTCAACAAATAAGTCAGCAACAATTGATTTTGCCAAACGCTCAGCACCAAAACTAGTATGCGGAATATCGTTAGCAAGATTCCCAAGAGATAATTGTGCACCATGGTTAAAGCAGCGCACGCGGCCTATTGCTGGGCTTTTTTTTGCCTGTTTTGGTTGGAAACCAAATCCCTGTGACAAATAAGGAAAAGCAGCCCATTCCTCATCAGCAGTAACCCAAGTCTCAGGCGGCATCTTATCTCGCCACAATTGAATATCATAAACGAAACTGGCGATTGCAGAGTTGGCAAACAAATCCACTGTAAAACCTGTTGCTAAAATAACTTTATCAACTTTCATAGAAAAGTTATCTGACATTAAGACTAGCCGCTCACCGGCCTTACAGACCTCAATTATCTTTGTATCCGTAACGATATTCACTCCTAATTTTGAAACGCGTTCGACAGTGTGTTTTGGCGGGGCAATCCTACTGGCGGTGATATGCCTAAGCCATTTTAATTTGTAATGATCAGCCAATAACGGGAAACCCTCAGCAAACCCCGACGTAACAGTGTGTTTCATTTTATTCATACGTGGTATTTCTCGTGCGCGACCAATTATAGTTACATTGGCCCCCGACTCGGCCAGTACCGCAGCATTGTCAAAAGCAGACGCAGCCAAACCAACCACAGCGACGTCCTGTCCATTTACTGAGGAAAAATCAAAAAATTTAGATGAATGACAAACTCGAGAGTCGCCCCGTAAAGTTTGAAATGCACCTGGAATCCTGGGTTTTGCCAAGCCCTCTCGGCCAGTAGCTAGAACCACTTGCCGCGCATATGTGCATGACTGGATCCCCTTTGAGTCAAGTGTTTTGATGACCACATACTCATCTTTAGGAACAATTTCAGATGCAGTAGTCTCATACTCTACATCTGCTTGTGTTACTTTTGCATACCATTCAAGATATTCAGCCCAGTCGTTTCTTCCAAAATGTTCGAAGGTTTTCCAATCTGAATTTGGTCGGCTAGCCTGCCACCAAGCCTGGGGCGTAAGCAAGGCTTGATCAAGGGACGGGCCAATCTGATTTTTACCGGATCTAAGAAACTGCATGCGAGCATAATTTCGCCACGGGCCAGCAAACCCTGCTGGCTTTGCATCCAACTGGCGAATGTTCAAAACTCCAAATCGTCGAAGCGCAAAAGCCGCCGCGAGACCATTCATCCCACCACCAATGATAAGCACGTCCAGCATCAATTTCCCGTCTGGCCCTTTTATCAATGGAGCAAACGGTTTTGGTGGATGATTTAGAATAGAAAAACTCTCGTCAATTTCAGCTTCTAAAGCTTCTAATGTCTTTAACATTCTTCAGAACCAACCGCTCCAAGATCCCAATAAAGGCCCGTCATTATTTGAAGCGCCTCGCGACAAACAGGTAACAAAATATGCTCGTTAGGCGCATGCTGGCTGCAACCAGAATAGGAATGCGGTACCCAAATTGCAGGCAATCCTAATAAATCAGTGAATAGATCATTACAAATCGAACCACCCATTTGTGGAATAACGGCTGGGGCCTTGCTGCATGTTTTAGTCATTGAAACTATAACACGTTCAACCCAATGATTATCTGGCTCTGTTCTGCTAGCAAGATAACCCCCTCTGTTTCCTTCCGGTGGAGCTTCAATCTTCACATCCCCAAATCCTCTTACATCCAGATGCTTTCGCAAAGCAGTTAACGCATTGTTATGATCTGTTCCTGCAATATATCGGAACTGACAATGGGCACGAGCTGATGGAGAGACTGCATTTACTGGCTGTGCAGGGTTACCAGAGGTCATGGCCAGAACACAAAAGTTATTCCACGCATACACATTTTCAGCCGCTGTCAACCCGGGCTCTCCCCACTCATCATCTGGGATGGGTCCACCGGGCCCCGAGTCTATTTTAATACCCCTCAAAAGATCACGGGTTCGGGGAGTTATTTCTGGGGGTCTCCACTTTTCAACGTCTATTTTGCCATTCGAACTGGATATGCAAGATATAGCATTTGACAAAATGATTGCAGGATCACGGAGGGCTCCACCCCAATTTCCTGAATGATGACCGCCGGTGCGCAAATCACATACCAAGTCAAAGTTGATTGCACCGCGAGACCCCAGACATATCGTGGGAAAATCACGCTTAACACGAGGCCCATCAGACGCAATAAAGACATCTGCCTTAAAGTCGTCAAGGTTCTGAGCAATCACGTCCCCTAGCCCCAACGAACCATTTTCTTCACCAGTTTCAACAACGAATTTGGCGTTGAAACCAAGGGCTCCGCGCGTTTCAAGCGTGTGCTTTAAAGCGATCATATTAATCCAATGCTGGCTCTTATTATCCGCAGTTCCGCGCCCGTACACACGCTCGCCATCAACCTCTGCTATCCAAGGACTTCTGCTATCAGCCCATCGCTCTTCCATACCAAGGATGACGTCCCCATGGCCATATCCTAGGATAGTTGGCAAAGACGGATCTTCAATACGTATTGCAAGCAAAACTGGGCCAAAACCATTCACTGGGTTAGCAAAAATCTTTATGTCAAAGCCCATCTTATTAAACATTGGCGAAATGGCTTCGCGCAAATATTTTTTACAATGCTGCAAACCGCCCTTGGTTTGACTTTCAGTTGGAATTTTTATCAGCGTTTTAATGTCTGACAAAAATTCGCCAGTGTCAAAATATTCAAATGATTTGGTAATTGCCTGATCACGCGTCATTTTTTTCTCATCTAACTAGAGGTTTTTTTGTCCGATTATAACATGAATTAAACATTTGCCATGAGCATTCTCTAACTCGTTCCGCCATCAACCGCTAGAACTTGCCCTGTGATCCAGCTTGCTGAATCACTTGTCAAAAATGCAACAGCGCTCGCAATGTCCGCTGGTGTTCCCAGCCTGCGAGTATGTATTCGTTCCAATAAATTTTTCTGACCCTTTAGCCCATAACCGTCCCACTGTCTTTGCGTCATTGGATTTGATAATACAAGACCGGGAGCAATTGAGTTGACTGTAACGCCATAGCGAGCAAATTCAGAGCTCAGTTGTTTGGTAAGACCAATCAAGCCGTGCTTCGCAGCGGTATAAGCTTGAATGCCTGTAAGGCTTGGCCTTAGGCCTGCTCCAGAACTAATAGTTACAATTCTGCCCCACCCGTTCGCAGTCATCATCGGTCCAGTATGCCGCGTTAGAAAAAACACCGAGTCCAAATTAGCGGCAAAAATTTCACGCCAGTCATACTCAGAAACTTCATTGATAGGCTTACCAGTTTGCCTACAAACACCACCAGCAGCCGAAATCAAAATATCAATGGAATCAACCTCTAAACGTAAATTTTCTATCAAACTGGCAACACTACTTTCCTTGCCAAGATCAGCTCCTATAGCGACCAAGCCAAGATCGGATGAGGTTTTATCAAGATCTTCACCGGAGAAATCAGTGATTATAACCCTTACACCATTTGTTGAGAGTTCTGTTGCTATGGCTTTTCCTATACCGCCCAAGACGCCTGTCACCAAGGCCACGCGCTTCTTCATTTCGTAATTTCCTCCTGCAACAGTCGAAAGGTGTCTGCGCACATATTAATCTTATTTTCTTCGATATCATGAATTAATCCAACAAGCCTTTTTAGCAAGGGCGTTGGGACCCCATGCTTGGATGCTATTTTTACAACCAATCCTGGTTGAAAATCTACCTCGGTTGCACGTCTTCGAACAGCCAAATCACGGTGAATACCTGAGTGACTTTTGGCCGACTTTGAATTAAACTCAGACAGTTCAGCCATACATTTTACAAAATCTTCTGGTTTTGAGTCCGGCATGAAGGCTAAAGGTTGAAAACCATCAAAGCTCTCCGGAGAAACACCTTCAGCCACCGCTGTCGCGACAACCTCTTGTCCGATCGATGCAAATGTTGAAATCCTTGAGGGATCGGCAAAATTTTTTGCCATGCTCTCTCCAGTTAACGCCGTTGCAAACAGCATCGCACCGTAACACATCTTACCCCAGAGGTATCCCTTGATATTATTTGTAACTAGTGCATTTGGTTCGAAGCATTGTAATATTTTTTGCATCGCTCGAGTTCGTGGCTGGATGCCTCCATCAACCTCACCAATGACAACCGCACCTCGGTTACCATATAGAATTTCTCCTGGGCCCAACCAATCAGCACCAAAATTAACAAACCCACCGATCACGCGCTCAACCCCAATGCATTTTGACAAATAATGTTCAGCAAGACCATTTTGCGCAGATAAAAGATACCCGTCATCAGGCAAGTGTTTTACCAAATCATTGACTGCGTCCGCAGTTGATGGGCCTTTGACAGCTAAAATTATTCTGTGAAATGTTCCGGTAAGATTTTTTGGCGTGACACACGGAACTCGTTGCAAATATGTCGCAACTGGCCCAGTTATTTTGAGTCCAATCTCAGAACATGCTTGGCAGTGCTCAATGTTTACATCTACCATTTGAACGTGAATTCCTGCCCGAGCAAGGGCTGCTCCAATTGTTCCACCTACAGCCCCTGCTCCCCAAATTAGTAGGGGTCCAGAATCGTTTTTAATCTTTTCACTTACCATGGTCCCTGAAGCGCCTCGCGTGTTTCCTTTATCCCGACTTTCCAAATCTCTTCCATCAATAGATCCGACTTTTGCCATTCGCCCCCGTATGAGCCGTCGACTAAAAGCATCTTAATCTTCTCCGCGTTAAGCTTCGATATTTTTGCCCGATCAACCATTGGCTTACTTCCTTTTGGTGATGGAGCATGATCAAGCCGTGTCCAGGCAAAATTTTCAAACCAATTTCCGTGAGAGGCTGTGGGATCAATATCCATGGCTGTTGCAAATGTTTTAGGACCACAGAACCATTCATGTAATTTGACTTTGAGGTCTGGACTCTCCTCACTCAAATCTGCCAAGAGGGATTTTATGGGCTTATTACCACCATGCCCACTCACAATACAAATTTTTGTAAACCCAGCATTTTTTAATGAATTGATTATATCTCGGATAACCGCTATCAAAGTGCTAACACGTAGGTTAATAGTACCGGGGTAAGCCGTGAAATTAGGCGTGATACCAAATGGCATTACAGGAAAGACTGGGATGTTGAGTGGTGCTGCCGCTTCTATTGCAACACGTTCAGCCAAAATTGTATCAGTACATACAGAGAGAAACGCATGTTGTTCAACTGAACCAATAGGCAGGCAGCATCGCGGATCACTCTCTGCGGCTGTCTCAATATCCTGCCAGTTCATGTCAGCAACACGCATATAGTTTCTCCAAAATTCCCCAAAACCTCAAAAACAAAACCAGAGATCAAAATTGCGACGCGCCCTCAGTCTCAAAATCAAATTCGTTTCTAAGTGATTAGTCAATCATTGTCACTGTAACGCAAGTTACGGTCAAAGAGCTAATCTTACAACCAACCAGATAGTTACACCGTTTGAAAAAAGTTTTATCACTCAATATGTGAAGGGTTTAAGCCCCAGGACTTCTCTGTCGGATTATTAGCCAGTCCAGTTAGAAAAAACATAATTGGAAAGAAAATACATAGACATCGAAATAGAGGGGCCAATTCCAAATGCAAAAAGAAGTGTTCCAACTCCGGCAACACCACCCAACACCCAACCCAAGGTAACCACAAAGACCTCTATAGCCGTTCGTACGACAGCGAGCGGCAAGTTTGAATATTTCTGGAGGCCTGTCATCAATCCATCTCTTGGCCCAGGACCAAGATTTGCTATCAAATAGATGCCCCCTCCAATTCCAGTAATTAGCACACCGATGAGTGCCTCCATGATCTGGAATAATTGATTTTCAAATTGCGGAAGATGTGGGTGCGCGACCTCTATGACAAATGCAACAATGAAGATATTTAAAACAGTGCCAATCCCTGGGATTTGACGAAGTGGATACCAAAGCAAAAGTACGCATGAGCTCACTACAAGGGTTGAAAAACCAATACTCCAACCCATCAATTTTGCGATGCCATCTGCAAGGACTGTCCAAGGGCTAACGCCTACACCTGATGCTATTAAAAGTGCTTCACCTATGCCAAACAATGTCAGGCCTAAAATCAACATGAGCAAGCATATGGGCCTCGGTCTCAATGTGAAGGTTTTTTGTGAGCTCCAAAAGAGCTTGGGGATTTTTTTTACTCTAAAAAAATCCAACATCACATAATCCCATTACTTGTGAAAAAATATGCTCAATCACCTTAAAAATGAAAAAGCCGAAACCATTAAAATAAACATGTCAATTTGCAACAACTTACCTTTCTAATATACATTTATTTTAAATGTTTCACGCTCAATTTATGAGACCATAAACACAGCAAATAGGATTATTTTATAGAAAAAGGTAAGCCAATGAAAAAACGAGGGCTGACTCAAAAACTCAAATTGCGAGAAATAGAATTTCCAAATAGGATCGTGCTATCTCCAATGCAGATGTACAAAGCTTCAAAGCACGGACAGATGACAGATTGGCACCTGGTCCATTACGGCAAATATGCATATGCACAATTTGGTTTGATTTTTACTGAAGTTTTATGCATAGAAAAGCGTGGGCGAAGCACCTATTCAGACGCTGGCATCTGGAGTGACTCACATATCAAACAACTCAAGAAAATTGCAGCATATATTCGCTCTCAAGGGAGCATCCCCGCTGCTCAAATCGGGCACTGCGGCCCAAAGTCCTCAAGACAAAGGCCATATGATGGATTACAGCCCCTTAAGAATATTTATGACAAAGAAGAGCCGGGCTGGAAAATTGTCTCGTGCAGCGGTATCCCGGCAGCACCAGGCTACGATACTCCGATCGCGCTCTCAACCTCAGGCGTTAAATCGTTGGTTAAAAAGTTTGGCCTTGCCGCAAAAAGATGTGATGAGGCGGGCTTTGATGTTCTGGATGTACATGCGGCACACGGCTACTTGATACATTCTTTTTTATCCCCACTAAGTAACTTTCGTACCGATGAATATGGCGGGAGCAAAGAAAACCGAAACAAGTTTGCGATTGAGATTGCTACTGAAATTCGAAAGCTTTGGCCCGCAAATAAGCCTTTATTTTTCAGACTGTCTTGCATTGATCGGTTTCCAGGTGGACTAGAAATAGAAGACACAATTTCACTCTCAAAAGCCCTCAAGAAGGTGGGCGTGGATTTAATAGATTGTTCTTCAGGTGGAATTAAAGGACCAAATTCTCTATTCAGCCTTGCGGCAAAAGAAGTGCCAAAACCAGGTTTTCAAGTGGCTTTTTCGGAGGCAATCAAGCAAAACGCAAATATTGCGACTATGGCAGTTGGGATGATTTCTGAACCGCGGCACGCAAATGACATCATTGAACAAAAAAAGGCGGATCTAATTGCCCTCGGCAGAGAGGCTTTGGTAAATCCAAATTGGCCACTTCATGCGATGCGTGACCTTAGCAAAGATAAAAACTTTAACGACTGGCCCCCTAACTCAGGGTGGTGGCTGGAGGTCAGACAAAGAATGTTAAATTCATCCGACCCCAATGATTGGAAAGTTGGGCCAGCAGCAGATAACACGCCCAAATGACCAAGCGTTGATGAGAATTTAACAAAACTAACCAAAAAAACACCTAATCAAACACCAATAAAGCAAATGGGTTTTGTTAAAAATTCGGCAGAATTGGCGTTGCCCCAACTGGACGCTGCCAAACCATTGAAGCAAATTCATCACAAGCTGGACAGAATGGATCCCAGTTCTCATTCAAATTTTTGCAGCAGAGACATTGCCAAAGCGGCCGGCTATCATCTGGCAGGCTGACTTCGTCATCATCAATGGCGTTACAAGTCGCTTGGACTTTCCCATTTTCATTATTTCCGTCAACCAGCAAACGCTCGGCTTCACCATCTAATCCTAAAGCCCGCGCCTGCTTAGCAACCAATTCACACGCTAGTCGATGATATTTCTTGTCAACTCTCTTTAGCAGTTTGACCAAGCGCGCAATAAATTGGCCGTCATTACTTTTCCATGCATGTTTTAATCGTTCGACTAGGACAGAGTGAGGCGCTCGTT
>QBYK01000045.1 GCA_003282865.1 SAR116 cluster bacterium AG-325-I21
TGTTTTTACCAAATTACTGTCAAAGATGGCTTCAGATCCTCTGCCGCCAACGCTTATTTGAAACCGATAGCCAGACGACAAAATCTCAAAATCAAAACTGGCGCATTGGTCACACGCGTTTTGTTTAAGGGCCAGACAGCAATAGGCGTGGAATACCGTATTGGTGGAAAGGTGATGACGGCAATTGCCAAAAAGGAAGTTATACTTTCAGGTGGGGCAATCAATACACCACAGCTATTGCAGTTATCTGGTATTGGTCCGGGCAACCTATTAAAGAAAATGAATATTAAAGTAGTGAAGGATCAAGCGCATGTGGGTCGTAACCTGAGTGACCATATGGGGATTGAATTGATTTATGGTGCAACCGTGCCAACACTAAATCAGTTGTTGCGACCATTATGGGGTAAAGCATGGGTCGGGCTTCAGTTCCTGTTGAGACGAAAAGGTCCGTTAACCATGAGCCTCAATCAAGGTGGTGGCTTTGTAAATTTGGATGAAAATACGGGCGCACCTGATTTGCAGCTTTATTTCATGCCGATGAGCTATAGCACCGCCCCAAAGGACAAGCGTCCGTTGATGAGTCCTGATCCGTTTCCAGCATACCGTATGGGGTTTACTCCCTGCAAACCGGAAAGCAAGGGTTATATTGAGATTCAATCGCCGGATCCCACACAGCCGCCGACTATGCAAGCAAATTATTTTTCAACTGAACACGATCTTAGAATGGTAATTGCCGGTACAAGGCTTGTTCGGCGCATTGCCAGCATGCCGGCGTTGGCAAAAATCACTGATAAAGAAATATTTCCTGATCACAAAATGGAAACCGACGATGAGATTATTGCAACGGCTAGAAACATTAGTTGGACGGTTTTTCATCAATGCGGCACGTGCCGCATGGGTATGAATGTGAGAGACTCGGTAGTTGACAATAGATTAAAAGTTCATGGAATAAAAAGCCTACGTATTGCAGATGCCTCAATTTTTCCGACTATACCATCGGGCAATACCAATGCGCCGGCCATTATGGTCGGGGAGATGGCCGCCAGCATCATTAAGGGCGAAATATAGAAGGTGGCAGTGTTATGATAATCAAATCAATCGAGACATTTAGCAATCAATCAGTCGGCTTTGTCCGTGTAATAAATGACGATGGAATTTCAGGGTGGGGACAAGTATCCACTTACAATAGTGACATTACTTGTCAGATACTACATCGGCAGGTCGCTCACTGGATTTTAGGAAAAGATATTACGGATCTTGATGACAAGCTTGATCTTATAAGTGAGCGAGAGCACAAATTTCCTGGTTCGTACTTGCGGCGTGCTATGGCTGGATTTGATACTGCTGTTTGGGATTTGCGAGGTAAAATAGCGGATGAGCCGGTAACAAGTCTGCTCGGAGGGTCGCCTGGTAAGGTTCGTGCCTACGCCAGTTCTATGAAACGCGACATCAAACCACGCGAAGAAGCTGAAAGACTAAAGAAGCTCAGAGATGAGTTTGGTTTTGACGCATTCAAAGTAAGAGCTGGAGCGGAGGTTGGTCGGGGAAGAGATGAATGGCCAGGCCGCACTGAAGAGATTATTCCCACTATGCGACGCGAGTTGGGGAATGATATGGACTTGCTAATTGATGCAAATAGCTGCTACGGCCCAAAGCGGGCTATCGAGGTTGGCAAGATATTAGAAGATAATGGTTTCTGTCATTTTGAAGAGCCTTGTCCGTATTGGAATTTCGAAGAAACAAAACAGGTTACTGATGCGCTTGATATTGATGTCACTGGTGGCGAGCAGGATTGTGAGCTTTCCACGTGGCAGCAAATGATTGATATGCGTGTAGTCGATATTCTTCAGCCTGACATTTTGTACCTTGGAGGAATTTGCAGGACATTGCGAGTGTGTAGAATTGCTGAAGCAGCCGGAATCCCTGTGACACCGCATTGCGCCAATCTTTCGTTGGTCACTCTGTTTACGATGCATTTATTGCGGGCCATTCCAAATGCAGGCAAGTATCTTGAGTTTTCAATTGAGGGAGCTGATTATTATCCGTGGCAGGAGGGATTATTCATTGAGTCTCCATATAAAATTCAAAATGGTCATGCTTGCGTTTCTGATAAGCCAGGATGGGGAGTCGATATAGACCCAGAATGGTTAGCAAAATCGACGTATCAGATAAGCGAATTATAATCAAAATTTTTCAAGTGAAAGATACTAATATTGAGAGAACTTGAGGAGAGCAAGGATGAGAGCCGCGTTGGAATGGGATGAACTTTGTCAAGGTGTAGGGAAAAAGACGATTGACACAGTGCTGGCTTGTCTAGTCGATATGCAGGGGCGTTTGATGGGAAAGCGGTTTCACGCGCGTCATTTTATTGAATCAGCCTGGGAAGAAACCCACTGCTGTAACTATCTATTAGCAACTGATTTGGAAATGATGACACCTGATGGCTACCAAGCGACATCTTGGGAAAAAGGCTATGGTGATTATGTCATGAAACCTATAATTGAGACCCTACGCTTGGTGCCATGGCTTGAAGGTACAGCGATAATACTTTGCGATGTGCTTGATCATCATACACACGTGCCTGTCTCGCACTCTCCTAGAACGGTTCTTCAAAAGCAGGTGACGCGTCTGCGGGACATTGGCTTTGAAGCCATGACTGCAACCGAGCTTGAGTTCTTTCTATTTAAGAAAAGCTATGATGAAATTCGAGCCGATGGATATAGGAACCTTGAACCGATTTCTGGTTACAATGAAGATTATCACATTCTTCAAACAACTAAAGAAGAACATGTGATGCGCCCTATCCGCAATCACCTTTTTGCTTCAGGTGTTCCAGTTGAAAATTCCAAAGGTGAGGCCGAGGCGGGGCAAGAAGAGATTAACATTAGGTATGCTCCAAGCATGCTGACCGCGGATTATCATACTATTGCCAAACACGCGATCAAAGAAATTTCCTGGCAGCAAGGGCATGCAGCTAGTTTCCTCGCAAAATGGGATCATAACCGGGTTGGTTCATCCAGCCATATTCATCAATCACTTTGGAAAAGTGATAAAAATTCTTTTTTTGATGCATCAGACGCGCTAGGGATGTCCGGTCTAATGAAAAATTATTTAGCTGGTTTAATAAAATACGCGCCTGACTGCACCTACTTCCTTGCCCCATACGTCAATAGTTATAAAAGATTTTCCAAGGGTACTTTTGCGCCAACACGTTCAATTTGGTCAGTGGATAACCGCACTGCAGGTTTTCGGCTCTGTGGTGAGGGAGGCCACACTATTCGTGTAGAATGCCGTATTAGCGGCTCCGATATCAACCCGTATCTGGCAATTGCTGCGCAGATAGCTTCGGGCATAGCAGGCATTAAAGAGGGCTTGGAGTTACCACCACCTGCAAAGGGTGATGTTTACAAAGGCAACTCAGCAAATATCCCTGATAATTTGTCTGCAGCCAGAACCAATTTGATGAAGTCTGATATGTTACTGGAAGCCATGGGGGAGGATGTCATACAACATTATGCCCGTTGTGCAGAATGGGAAATTGAAGAATTTAAACGAATTGTTACTGATTGGGAAGTTGCTCGAGGGTTTGAAAAAGCCTGATAACTTTTTTTGAGGCTATTATGAAAAAAATACTCAGTTGCGTTTCTCCCATCGATGGTTCAATTTTTGCTACGCGGGAAGCAGTGCCATTTAAAACAGCTAAGAAAAAAATCCTTGTTCTTCGTCAAGCTCAGGCTGACTGGGCAGATAATCCTCTTGATGAACGCATAGCGCTTGTAAAAGATGGCGTTCAGATTCTCGGCACAATGAACAATGAGATTGTTACAGAGCTTGCTCAGATGATGGGTAGACCTGTGCGGTTTGGCGGTGAGTTCAGCGGTGTAAATGAGAGAACTAGCTATATGGCGAGTATAGCAAAAGCTTCATTAGCCGACGTTCATGTGAGCGAAAATAATGAATATAAACGCTATATCAAGCGTTTGCCACATGGAGTGGTTTTTGTTATCGCGCCATGGAATTATCCCTATTTAACTGTCATAAATACGGTTGTACCGGCGCTAATTTCAGGTAATGCGGTGGTTTTGAAACATTCGACGCAAACGCTCTTAGCGGGGGAGCGGATATGTGAAGCATTCCATCAGGCCGGGGTGCCCAAAAATGTTTTCAAAAATATGTTTTTAGATCATGAAACATCCATTGGATTGATTAGGGAACGAATGTTTGATTTCATTAATTTCACTGGATCTGTGAACGTTGGGCGCAAAATAGAATTGGCTGCGGGAGGAAGTTTTGTTGGCGTCAGCACGGAACTTGGTGGGAAAGACCCAGCTTATGTTATGGAGGATGCAAATATTGATGCTGCTGTCGATGGTTTAATGGATGGCGCAATGTTTAATTCTGGCCAATGTTGTTGCGGGATTGAACGAATCTATGTGCATGAGAGTGTTTACACCGAGTTTTTAGAAAAATCTATTGTTCGGGTAAATAGCCATAGACTTGGAAATCCACTTGATTCTGATATTACTTTGGGCCCAATGGCAAGCCCAAGACTCGCAAAGTTGGTAAGGAAACAGATCTCTACTGCTATAGAGAAAGGTGCAACGCCTCACATTGAGCGTTTTGCAAAAGATGATGGCGAGGCTTATCTATCACCCCAGATTCTTACGAATGTAAACCATGAAATGGATATTATGCGGGAGGAGAATTTTGGGCCAGTGGTTGGGGTTATGCCGGTCAATGATGACATTGAAGCAATAAAAATGATGAACGACTCCCATTATGGGTTAACTGCAAGCTTGTGGACTGGTAACCTGAAACGCGCTGAGCAGATTGGCAAAAGAGTTGAAACGGGAACAGTCTTCATGAACAGGGCTGATTATTTAGATCCTGCCTTGTGTTGGACTGGCTATAAAGATACCGGTCGAAGTGGTGCTTTGTCCACGATTGGATATCAAAACCTTACCAGACCAAAGTCCTTTCATTTAAAAAAGTTAGTGTCATGACCCAATATGCCAACTGGTCTTATCCTACAAATATTCGTTTTGGAGTTGGGAGGATTTCAGAATTATCGGATGTATGTATTCAAGCGGGTATCCACAAGCCTCTTTTAGTGACAGATCGTGGCCTATCCAATCAAAAAATTACCCATCAAGCGTTGGATATTATGGAAAAAGGCGGTATCGGGCGAGCTGAATTCAGTGATGTTGACCCTAACCCCAATGAAATAAATCTGGCAGACGGAATTAAAGAATTCATAGACGGTGGACATGACGGTGTAATTGCTTTTGGTGGAGGGTCAGGACTTGATCTAGGTAAGATGGTTGCCTTTATGGCTGGTCAATCGCGGCCAATTTGGGATTTTGAAGACGTTGGGGATAACTGGTTGCGGGCAGACGCCAAGGTTATAAAGCCAATTATTGCTGTGCCAACGACTGCGGGGACAGGTTCTGAGGTAGGGCGAGCAAGTGTTATCACGAATACAACAACTAATGTAAAAAAAATTATCTTTCACCCCAAAGTGTTGCCAACAACGGTCATTGTTGACCCACAGCTCACGATTAGCATGCCCCCTTTTATAACGGCGGGCACAGGGCTTGATGCTTTTGCGCATTGCGTTGAAGCTTTTTCTAGTCCTAATTATCACCCAATGTCACAAGGTATTGCACTCGAAGGCATGAAACTGGTGATTGAAAATTTACCAATTGTCTATAACGATGGCGCTAACCTTACGGCAAGAGCCCACATGATGAGTGCCGCAATGATGGGAGCGACAGCTTTTCAAAAAGGTCTTGGTGCTATTCATGCTATGAGCCACCCTATCGGGGCGTTGTTCAATACACACCATGGAACAACAAATGCGGTCTGTATGCCTGCTGTGCTTGCTCTCAACGCACCTCAAATTAGTGATAAATTTGATTTAGCAGCAAAATATTTGGGTATTGATAGTGGGTTTGATGGGTTTCGTGATTTTGCACAAAACTTTAATGACCAATTTTCAATTCCACGCACATTAGTGGGGTTAGGGGCGGACCCTCGACGCTTAGATGACCTCATTGATATGGCTCTTAAAGACCCCTCTTGTGGAGGCAATCCAGTTAAACTCAATAAAAGAAATATGCGAAGTCTTTTTGAGAGTTGTTTTTGATGTTGACTCAACAATGGGAAATTCTTCTGTGAATTTAATCACCAAACAGACAAGCAAGCCCCTTGCCCGAGGCGCAAGGCCTGACCAATTAAAACCCCACCTATTTCAATAAAGTCCAAAGCTGACGGAGAAACAGCCTCAGTAACCTCGGTCCGTGTTCCACGGTCCTTGGCTGTTACCCCAACTCTTTTCCAGGTTTCATTGTTTTAACTTTGCCCTGATTCCACTAAACTATTGATTAGAGTAAAGGTCAGTAGTTAGCTAGGGCGTGGATAAGGCGTCGAACCTTCCTTCAGCCGCTAGAAAAATCCAGAATACGGGGTCCATTGCCCAAGGCTTGGTTTTAAAGGCGTTGCCTGGCAGTTTTCATGGAGGCAAAGTTATTGCCCAACATAAGGCACCCTTTTCATACCATCTTTAATCCAACCTTTGATCCCGTTGCGCAGGTGACTAAGGTTTGAATACCCGAGTTGACGGACAAGCGCATTCCCTAACTTATTTGTTCTATTACCGGTACGGCAATATAGCACTATTGGGGTCTTTACGGATGGAGCCAGAGATGAAAATTTCTGCTGAAAATCTTGATGTAAACGGCCGGCTTTTGTGAAAGCAGTTATTGTTTTTGCGCCGTTAATAATTCCTGTTTTTTGCCATTCATCTTCTCTGCGAATGTCAACAATCACAGCACCTTGAGCTTGAGCCGTTAATAATTCATCTGGGTTCATCTGTCCCAGTTTCAAAGGTTTGCTAACGGCTAATAACTCAACTTCAAAAATCAAAGTGGCATTTGGCGGGATATCCTCTCCCGCTCCTGTAGATCCATATCCTAGTTCAGGAGGGATTGTCAGGCGACGAATTTCGCCAATGGCCATACCCTCAACACCCAAATCCCAGCCTTTTATCACCTGGCCTGTTCCAAGAATGAAGCTAAATGGCTGCCCACGCGGACGGGAGGCATCAAAAACTGTCCCATCGGTTAATTTGCCTTCATAATGGACAGAGATTTGTTGATTAGCTGTCGCGAGATCGCCATTTCCGTTTTGCAACGTTTCAACAATAAACTCATCATTTGCTAGAGCCGTTGAAAATTTTATAACCAAAAGTGTAAATATCAGTGCAATAAAACGTTTGGTCATGATTATTTCCAGTTCTGGTGACTGCTGCTAGGGAAATCATTTTATCGAATGACGTTTTGGTCAATCAATTAGGCGCTATTTTGGATCACAGTTTGTTACACACGTTCTGACATCAAACACTGCAATATTTAAACACGAATACTTGTACCTCGTATCTCAAAAAAGATTGGCGCGGGTGAAAGTCAGTCCGAAGTCTTGCAAATTTTCAATTCGCAAATTAATAAATCTATTACAATAGGTTATCATATTAGCCCACACGGTCAACTATCAAAATCTTACCCCCACCTTTGCTTGATGATATCCACTCGGTTGAGATCCGCGGAGACGAGGTGATACGACATTTGCATTTTTACAAACAACCTCTCGAAGCACTCATGCAACGAAAGCAGTTTGATATCGCCTCCGGCACATATAAGATTATGGCTACTAGCGCAAAAAGTAAGGAACGTACACGAATGAACTCAATCTCGCCAAAAGATTTGAAGCCTATGCTCACGGCAAAAGCAGAAATTGCATTCCTTGATGTGCGCGAGCACGGGCAATACGGCGAAGGGCACCCGTTCTTTTCGGTAAATGTTAGTTACAGTAAGATTGAAGTCGAAGCACCACTTCTTGTGCCAAGGAAAGATGTAATCGTTGTCGTAATGGACGACGGTGATGGCGTCAGTAAAAGAGCCGCCAATACACTTCAGAAACTTGGCTATACCAATGTCATGATTCTAGAGGGTGGCGCGCCAGGCTGGGCCGAAGCCGGCTACACACTATTCAAGGGGGTTAATGTTCCTTCAAAGACGTTTGGTGAACTAGTAGAACATGAGTGCTTGACCCCGTCACTCTCTGCAGAAGAATTAAAACTTAGGTTGGAGCAAAACGAACCTACGGTAGTATTGGATGGACGTCCAGGACATGAATATTTAAAGATGTCAATTCCGTCAGCGCGTTCCTGCCCTAATGCGGAATTAGCATATCGAATTCCTACACTTGCGGTAGATCCAGAAACGACATTAGTCATCAATTGTGCAGGGCGCACTCGCTCAATCATCGGTGCTGAAACATTGCGTCAATGCGGATTTTCAAATTCAATTCTTGCACTTCGTAACGGAACCCAAGGTTGGGTCTTGAGCGGTTTTAATTTAAACTATGGCATACAACCAGAGCCCCTGCCGTCAATCGACCCTGAAGCCCGTGCCCAAGCAACTCGAACCGCGAAGAATTTGATTGAGAGATTGGCACTCCGCCAAATTTCTCCAGAATTGCTCAAAATATGGGAGAAAGATCCCGAGCGGACAACTTACATTTTCGATGTGCGAACAAAAGAGGAATTCTCAGCAGGCCATTGGCCAAGCGCCCAACACGCCCCGGGGGGACAGTTGGTGCAAGCAACAGATCAGCATCTGGCAGTCCGTAATGCTCGAATTGTCTTATGTGATGATACGGGATTACGCGCTGCTACAACAGCCATGTGGCTCCGTGGCATGGGACATGATGTTACCATTCTTGAAGAAGATGTGTCTCAGGCAATTACATCAAACATCGATTACACAGTTGTTAATATAGTTGTCGATGCGCAATTGGTTTCTCCTGAAGATGCGTTTAAAAGATTTGCTGATGGAGCAATTTTAGTCGATACTTCCCGCAGTCAAAATTATCGCAGAGGACATGCGCACGGATCAATCTGGATAACCCGGTCTCGAGTAACAAACTTCGATTGCCACTCCGACGATACCATCATTGTTACCGGTCAGGAAAAATCACTGATACTCGGTGTTGTGCGTGATTTTTTAGAATTGGGTTTTACTGAGCTGTTTTGGTTTGAGGGCGCGCCTGAAATTTGGAGGAGGGCGGGGTTTGAAATCGAACAAACTCCAGACTGTCCAACAGACTCGGAGTGTATAGATTTTCTTTTCTTTGTCCATGACCGCCATGAAGGCAATATGGATGCGGCTCGGCGTTATCTTGAATGGGAAACTGGTTTGTTGGCTCAACTAGACGATCAAGAACGTGGCATTTTGCAGCCACCGCAGTCAAACTCGACCCAATAGTTCAGATATCTAGGAGTTTTGACAAATGCGAAAATATTTAATCTGGAGGTAGTTGAAGCAAGCATTGTTCCCCGAGATGACAAACTCACTCGCGATAGACGAGGGTCTATGCGACATTGATCAATAGCTTCCTTTACATGAGTGTTGGTAAAGATGTGTTCAATATTGATTACAAAAACATTTCAGGTAAAAGAATGTTTAGTAGACGTAATTTCTTAATCAAATCTATTTCATCACTGTTATATTTGCCTTTCTCAGGCTGCGCAAAAGCTGTTGGCCTACCATCAATAAAGCACGAATATAGAGTAGATAAGTTGTTTGACTCGCCAAATTTTAACAAATCAACCAAGCGATTTCAGCACCCTGCTGGTGATTTGCATGACAAGAGCTTTAGTAACCTTTTTGATTTTTTTGCAGAATATTTCAAGCGGCCAGATGATATATGGGAAACCACTGGTTTTCCGGTCCTCAAAAGCAGAATTAATGAACTGAAGAACTTTAATGAAAACGTTTTGTGGGTTGGTCATGCCAGCATAATGATAAACCACTCAAATTTAACTATTTTGACGGATCCACATTTTTCAGACTTTGCATCACCACTTCCATTTATGGGTCCAAAACGCATTACAGCAGTACCATTTACAATACCTGAATTACCTCCGCTTGATATTGTTATTATCAGCCATAACCATTTTGATCATCTAGATGAACAAAGCATCAGGCAAATAGCCCTACATCAACCACAAGTAAAATTTTTAGTTCCTCTAGGACTAAAAAAACTATTGTTGGAGTGGGGCGCAAATGACGTCGTAGAACTTGATTGGTGGCAATCCATTAAAATAAAAGGTGCTACCTTGCAACCGACACCAGTACAACATTGGTCTAAGCGTTCTGCCTTCGATCGGAACAAAACTTTATGGGCTGGTTGGATGACACAATGGCAAAATTTCTCGTTTTATTTCGCCGGTGACACCGGCTATTCAAATGATTTCAAAGAAGTCTCCAAAAGACTTGGCAATCCAGACTTGGCTGCAATTCCAATTGGCGCCTATGAGCCACGAGAGTTTATGAAGTCTGCACACATTAATCCTGAAGAAGCCGTCATGGTTTTCAACGATTTAGGGGCCATGCACGCAATTGCTATACACTGGGGAACGTTCAAATTAACTCTCGAAAAAATGGATGAGCCACCACATCGTTTAAGGAAAGCTCTGGAGAGTGCCGGGATCTCAAGAGATCGGTTTAGAGTTTTGCGTCATGGGGAGTTTTGGTCGGAATCCCTGAGTCGACACGACATGAAAAAATAACGAGGAATCACTCTGAGGGATCCCCGTCAATGATATCACAAGCACATTTTCATACCAATGTCGGAACAGCAATCCAGCATATCATTACGTTCGCAATATTATTTTTTAACCATGCCTTCATATGGAGCAAATCTTTCAGTTTCATCAAAATAAGTTTAGGGTAAGTGATTGAAAACCTATCTTAACATTGACCAAATAGAGAGGCCAACCACGGCCAACAAACAGACAGCCATTATAAAGTTTATAACCCTTTGAGTCCGTTCAGGCAGCTCCAATCGATTGACCATGACACCTGCATAAAGCCAAAAGAAATGAATCAAAATCCAAATCACGTTCGCTATAAAAAGTTTCAGTGTCACCTCAACGAGAAAGTTGCTGGGGTAGAAAGCAAAGCTACTAAAAAGAGTTATGTGAACTGCGTAAGCTTTCGGATTAATAAGCTGTAGTGTCGCGCCTGCCAGCAATCCAGGCTTAGAAACCTGAATGAAGGCAATTTTGGTACCTGCAAAAGCGATTCTGGCCGCAAGGTAACCAAGATAGGCCGCAGACGCAATCAGCAGCACTGTGCGAATTACAGGGTTTGCTAGCATTACAGTTGCAAGGCCAAAAATCACTGAAAAGCACACAAGGTTATTGCCGATAAACAGACCCGAAAGATAGCCAATGCCTGCACGAAATCCAAATGCAGCACCAACACTTGCCAATGATAAAACACCTGGCCCTGGCGTAACAAGTAATAGAAAAACAGCCATTCCAAATACAATCATTTATGAAAATTCATCGCTTTCATTTAAACGGCCAAAATCACAGATTGGTCACGTTATAATCAATGTTATAAGCTACGGTTAAAAAATGGGGAAGAATTGATGACTCAAACAATGATAGACCACCTTGTTATTGGCGCAGCTGAATTAGACAAAGCCACGAAACAAATTCAAAGTTTTATAAAAGCTGAATTTTTAGCGGGTGGAAAGCATCCATTGATGGCCACGCATAACCGTCTAATAAAACTGCAGAACTCACTATATATCGAAATTATAGCTGCGGACCCCAGTGCTTCCTTACCGAGAAGCCCTACAAGAAAAAACCGCTGGTTTTCACTTGACTCTAATGCGACGCAAAAGAGACTGTCACGTGCGCCACAGCCGCTTTGCTGGGTTGTTGCTGTCAATGATATCGAAAAAACTTCGATGCATTGCGGATATAATCCTGGCAAGATCATTAAAATGACACGGGGTAATTTTAGCTGGAAAATTACCGTCGCAGAAAATGGAGACTTGCCAGAGAACGGCGTTCTACCCATTTTCATTGAATGGCCAAATGGAAAACATCCAACAAAAACGATGCCAGATAGTAATATATCCTTGGAAAAACTGACTCTATTTCATCCGCACCCGAGCGGAATTGAACACATACTATCAAAGCTCAACATCAACGGGCCGATAAAGGTTAATTTCGGTGAACCAAATTTACAATTTTCGTTAATAACACCGGATAATATCAGTGTGGTGATCGCTGAAAAATATCTTATGCAATCCTGAATGGCTATTTTAATTGTTAGCATTCATCGAATCAGCGTCTTGTGGTCCCTGATCATTTCTTATCATGCTGCAATATTGGCCAAACACAAATAGCCGAGCTTTACAATTCAGATTTGACATTATCTTCAAAGCAATCGTTTTTCCACAAACCAAATCATTGGGCCTTATCAACCTAAAAAACTAATTGGAGTCTGATAGCTGGCAATAGACGCTTTCAAAAGACCCCCGTTTAGCAAACGGGTCGTGTGAGATACGTGCCTCACTTTGCGCGCACAACAGTAGCGAGTTCGACTTTGCTAGCAACCGAGGGTTCAATTTGATTGGCTTACCTTGTCGCCAGAAAGCAACCCTCTCCCCAACCCGAATCCGATAATCTTTGAAATAGGGTTTGATTCCGACCTCTTGCGCCAAACGGTGAGTTTTTTTGTTACGCCAATTTTCAATAAATTTCTCGTTTTCCCATAATTGATAGGATAAAAGACTACAATCGTCAGTCAAAGTCTAGTAACGATTTAGTCAGATCAGCTCTTAATGTTTGACTAATTCAGGCCTAAGCTTTTCAACGTAGCAGAAGCAATGTTTTGAATGACCCATATAAGGGGTCACTTCAAAAAACAGGCCTATCAACTCATCAGCAATAACTGACATTTGCCAATCCTCAATTTCTAAAATTTAGATATCAAGCATTTTGCCAGTCACTACCCTCAAATTTTTTAAGCCTCAACTCAACTTCATATACTGAATTATGTTGGACAAAAGACCAGAATGGAATAAGAATCAAAAATTACCACGGAGACAATATTTGGAGGAATACATGGATAGAAGATCTTTTGTGACCGGTTTAGCGGTCGGTGGCGCTGTAGGCGCAGGTGCGGCATCCCTTTTAACCAAGCCTAAAGAAGTAATAAAAGAGGTTGAGGTAGTTAAAGAAGTGGCTGCACCAGCAATCGCAGCTGAGAGAGTAGAAATTGCGATGTGTACAACTTGGGGGCGTGATTTTCCAGGCCTAGGTACAGGGGCACAGCGTTTTGCTCAAAGGCTGTCTGATGTCAGCGACGGTCGCATCCAGGTCACCTATTACGCTGCTGGTGAGCGCGTTGGCGCATTTGACTCCTTTGATGAGGTAGCTTCAGGGAATGCACAGGCGTATCATGCTGCCGATTATTACTGGAAAGGCAAGCATCCTGGTTGGGCCTATTTTACTGCAGTTCCATTCGGGTTAACTTATCCTGAAATGAAATCCTGGCTACACTGGATGGGTGGCCAAGAGCTTCACGATGAACTAGCCGCAGAATTTGGTCTGAAATGTGTTCCAATGGGCAACACTGGTGTGCAGTGGGGCGGATGGTTTAACAAAGAAATCAACTCGGGTGATGACCTTAAAGGTCTGAAAATGCGTATCCCAGGTCTTGGTGGAGACGTTATGGCAAAGCTTGGTGCCTCACCCGTTTCTTTGCCAGGTGGCCAGATTTATGAAAATCTTGTCTCAGGTGCTATTGACGCGACTGAGTGGGTTGGGCCATGGAATGATGAGGCCCAGAAATTCTATGAAGCAGCCAAATATTATTACTATCCTGGAATGCATGAACCAGCATCACAGCTGCATGCGGGTTTTAACGCCTCATTCTGGAGCGGACTTAGTGCGTCAGATAAAGCACTTATAAATGCAGTGGCTCAAGGTGAAGACAATAATTTTATGGCTGAGTACAACGCCAAAAATGGCGCTGCACTTGAGCGCCTTGTAAAAGACCACGGTGTTGATGTTCGGGAATTTAACGATGATGTCTATGCCGCGTTTAAGCGGGGCTCAGATGAAGTTTACGAAGAAGTTCGTGCGCATTCAGCACTAGCGGCGAAAATTCATGATTCTGCAATGAGCGCGCGTAAAGTTGTCGGCGATTACATTCAGTTGAATGATGTAGCTTACACTAACAAGCGTAACGCGGCGCTTAACTAGTAAACCTTCATAGACCTGCCATATTTTGGCAGGTCTATGATACTTTGAAATTTTCCAACCTCAAGATTGGAAAGCGCCATGGCATCACCTAAGGAACACAAGGTTTTTTCAATGATTCGGTTCATTGGACTTAGCAGCGCATTCCTTGCACTTGTTTATGTAATTAATAATTTCATTATATTTAATTTTGGAGCAGCTGGATTTTTACACACATTAAATCTTGGGAGTTTCTCCGGTGTAGAGGTTCCAAAAACTGGATTCAATAAACAGGCCAACATTTTTGGCATTCTCCAAACTTCAATTATTTTTGGCATAGTTAGCTACTCCGCTTACAGGACTTTTAGTGCAAGCAGACTTCGAGATGACGCCAATCTATTAGACTGGATATCTGCCTATATCATTCGGGCGGCGTTCTGGGCCGTGTTAATTGTTGGTCTTACTGATGCCGTATTGTCCTTTTTGCGCGTCGAAGGGTTTCATAAGGTTTTATTTGGTGAAAATGCTGGAGCGGCAATCGCGCTGCCAAGCGCAAGAGGTTTGTATGTTCACGTGCCGCTAATGATTCTCGCCGCTTTAATTGCATTACGTGACAAATCAGTTTCGCTTGTGTGGTTGGCTCTTTTGGTTGTTATTGCAGAATTTTTGATTGTGATTGCCCGCTTTATCTATGGCTATGAACAAACCTTCATGGGCGATCTAGTGAGATTTTGGTATGCCGCGTTATTTTTATTTGCATCAGCCTACACCTTGAAAGAAGACGGTCATGTTCGTGTTGATGTTGTCTACGCTGGGCTCAGACGAAAAACAAAATCTACTTTGAATATAATTGGGATAGTTTTTTTTGGTTTACCGCTTTGCTGGCTCATCCTGGCAAGGGGGATGTGGGGGAAATCGAGCCTTATAAATAGTCCGATGCTAAATTTTGAAACCTCAATGAGTGGGTTTGGAATGTATGTCAAATATCTAATGGCAGCATTCCTTATTGTTTTTGCACTGAGTATGATTTTTCAATTTACAGCATACTTACTTAATTCAATGGCAGATATTGAAGAAAAAGTTGCTGATGATGATAGTGATGAAGAGGTTAATGCCTAATGGAATTAGTTTTTTTAGCACTTCTTTTTGTTTTAATGATGTATGCACTTGGCTCAGGCTTTCCAGTTGCTTTTGCCTTGCCTGGCTCAGCTATAGTAACAATTGCCCTTGCGGGTTTTACAGGGTATCTGATTGAAGGCGACAGTGGTGCGTACTTTATTCAAGATGGACCTATCGAATGGCTAACTGCAGGCGTCATAAATTTTCGTGGAATATATTGGGAAGTTGAACGGGATACGCTGATCGCCATTCCTTTGTTCATTTTCATGGGAATCATGCTGCAACGCTCAAAAATTGCAGAAGATCTGTTGGTGACAATGGCCCAACTTTTCGGACCTGTTCCAGGCGGTTTAGGTATTTCGGTCGTATTTGTAGGCGGGCTGCTAGCTGCTACGACTGGCATTGTTGGAGCAACAGTGGTTGCGATGGGGTTGATATCGCTCCCAGCTATGCTCCGTAACAATTATTCCAAACCTCTCGCAACAGGAGCAATTTGTGCATCCGGCACACTTGGACAAATTATTCCCCCTTCTATTGTTTTAATTATTTTGGCAGACCAACTTGCAAGCGCCGCAGACCAGGCAGCAACTGCACGAAAGGCTTTGTATAAACAAGCCACTGGGCAATTCAACATGCCTTCTGAGCTGAATATAATTTCTACAAGTGCTGGTGATATGTTCCTTGGTGCGTTTTTGCCAGGCATTCTTCTGGTTGGTCTCTATATGGCGTACATTCTAGTTGCGGCGCTG
>QBYK01000046.1 GCA_003282865.1 SAR116 cluster bacterium AG-325-I21
GCGCTATGCAGAAAAGCGTGGGCTTATTGACGGGCGGCGGCTTTCCTGCCAGGCCAAATTGTTGGGTAATGTGGTAATTGATGTGCCGCCGGAGAGCCAGGTTCATAAACAACTTGTCCGCAAAGAGGTGGATGGTCGTACCATTGAGATGGACCCGATTGTACGCTTGTGTTTTGTCGAAGTGCGCGAACCGGATATGCACGAGCCATCAGGCGATTTACGCCGACTGATCGAAGCTGTAAAGGCTCAGTGGCCAGACCGTGTGACTGATGAAATTAAATGTGATCTCAATGTTTTACGGCAATTGCAGCGGGTGTTACGGAAGGGTAAATGGCATGTTACGGTGGCACTTCGAGATGGATATCAGATCATTGCGGTTTGGCCCGGGCTAAAAGAACAGGTGGCAGGTGTTGCTATTGATATTGGGTCTACTACTATGTCAGCGCATCTTTGCAATATGGTGACTGGCGATGTTCTGGCATCAACTGGGGCGATGAATCCGCAGATTAGGTTCGGTGAAGATCTAATGAGTCGCGTTTCATATGGCATTATGAATCTCGGTGGTGCCGATGAAATGAACAAAGCGGTGATTGCCGGCTTGCAAAACCTAATCGATGAGGCTGCTAAGCATGCAAGCCTTGTTTCAGAAGATATTGTTGAGCTAGTTCTGGTTGGCAACCCCGTGATGCATCACCTTTTGTTGGGCATTGATCCTGTTGAGCTTGGTGGTGCGCCATTTGCGCTTGCTCTTGATGAGGCCTTAGATTTGCGGGCTAGCGAGGTGGGTGTTGCAATAAATCCGGGGGCGCGTGTGTATGTTCTACCATGTATCGCTGGCCATGTCGGGGCTGATGCAGCAGCGGTTGTGCTGGCTGAGGCACCACAAAAAGCTAATGAGATGACGCTAATTGTGGACGTTGGCACGAATGCAGAAATTGTCGTTGGTAATAAGGAACGTTTGCTGGCTGCGTCATCACCAACCGGCCCGGCATTTGAAGGGGCGCAAATTTCATCTGGCCAGCGTGCGGCGCCTGGGGCGATTGAGCGGATTCGTATTGATAAAAACACGCTTAAACCGAGGTTCCGCGTTATCGGCGTTGATCTGTGGTCGGATGAAGACGGCTTTGACGCTGCAATTGAAAAAACTGGCGTTACCGGCATTTGTGGGTCAGGGATTATCGAAGCGCTTGCGGAGATGTATCTTGCTGGCGTGATCACCATGGATGGTGTGATTGACGGCAATAAGGCAGAAATAAGTAGCCGGATTGAGGCTGATGACCGGACTTTTGCTTATCGCATCACTGATACGGTTCGGGTCACTCAGAATGATGTGCGGGCAATCCAGCTGGCCAAGGCCGCCTTATATGCTGGATTTCGATTGCTGATGGATAAAATCAACATCCGTAAGATTGACCGTGTAGTGCTTGCTGGTGCGTTTGGAACACACATCGACCCAAAATATGCGATGGTTCTGGGAATGATACCAGATTGTTTGCTGATGAATGTGCGTGCGGCTGGCAACTCGGCGGGGGCTGGTGCGCGGATGGCATTGCTAAATCAGGCGGCCCGGCGCGAAATTGAGGAGGTTGTGAGGCAAATCGAAAAAATTGAAACTGCGGTTGAACCGTCGTTTCAAGATCATTTCGTCAAGGCAATGGCGATTCCGCATAAAAGTGATCCCTACATCAATTTAGCGGCGGTGGTTGATTTACCTGAGCGAATTTTAACTGACGAGGATGCACCCGCATTGGCCGCAGGTCGGCGACGCGGTGGACGGCGGCGCTAAGAATTTTTATCTGGTTGATTTTCCTCGAGATTGGCAAGCAGCTTGGCTGCAGTTTTCTCGCTCTGCCAGCTTGCATAGGTCAGCCAGCCAAGACTTAGCACGGCTATACTATAGCTTGTCCAAACATAGCCTCCAAAGCCGCCCATATCGATAATGGTGGCCATTAGGTCAAAACCCGGAATGGTTTACTATTCGGGCGTAACATTAGCGCAGCGGCACGGCGCTCGGCTAATAATGCCCGCATCCGTAAAATAACGATGATGGCGAAATAGGTATGAGCTGCAATTAGCATCAGGACCAGCGGCATTAGCATTGACGAGTCAATCGCTGGCCCGCCACGGCGTATCAAGCTTGCGGGTTGGTGAAGTGTATTCCACCAGTCAACAGAAAATTTCACAATCGGAACATTGATCATCCCAACAAGGGCCAGCAGGGCGGCTGGGCGGCTGCCACGTTCGGCTTGGTCGAACCCATTCGACAGCGCCAAAAATCCCAAATAGAAAAAAAAGAGGATAAGCATCGAGGTCAGGCGGGCATCCCAGACCCACCATGCTCCCCACATGGGCTTCCCCCAAAGTGCCCCTGTTACCAATGTTAAAAATGCAAAGACCGTCCCAACAGGGGCAATGGCCCGCGCCGCGATATCTGCAATAGGATGCCGCCAGACAATATAAAACAGGCCACATAATCCAAGCCCGACGTAGCCAAATAGCGCGAGCCACGCTGCCGGCACATGAATGTAGATGATCCGAACTGTATCGCCTTGTTGATAATCGGCAGGCGAGACAAACAGTCCCAGATACAGCCCGATTGCCGCACAAATACTGCTGACCACTACAAGCGGTAACAACAGCCGGTTGGCAGTGCGCATAAAGCGCGATGGATTGGCAAGATAATCAAACATGGGGTCGAGGTGTACCTTGTTTTTCCAATGATAAAACGGTTTTGAGGTGATAGGTTAGCTTGCAATTCTGTTTCAAAGACCGCTTTCAATTTCGCCAGTTTCAAGCGCGCTTGCTGCCACTAGTGGGGCGATTGCTAAAAGCACAACAAACACCGCGCAAAGAAGCATTAAATGCGGGTTGATGATGCCCATTTCACTTTGTGAAGCAAGCGTTCCAAAAATTAAAATTGGTACCGCCAACGGTAAAATCAAGAGTGCCATTAATGCCGCCCCGCGCCGAGCTCCCTCGGCCAGGGCTGCGCCGATAACGCCAAGCAGGGTCAGGCCCATACTTCCAACTAGCAGTGCAACCAGTAACGTCGAGAATTGTGATGACGGAATATTCAACATCACCGCCATCAAAGGCGTCATAATCAAAAGTGGTAACGCTGTGCTTAGCCAATGTGAAATGGCCTTGGCAAGCGCGTACCAACCGAGCCCAAGCTGGCTTAGGCTAACCTGATCCAGCCAGCCATCGCGGACGTCTTGGGCAAATAGCCGTTCAAATCCAGCCAGGATTGACAACAAGGCGGCAATCCAAATAAAGGGCACGGTGAGCGGATCAAGAATTGCCGTGTTTGACCCAATGGCGAGCGGAAACAGGACAATGATAATGACAAAAAAGATCAGCATGACCCCGAAGTCTTGTCGGTTTTGCCACGCGATCATTAAATCGCGTTCAATTTGGGCAAAAAACGGGGTCATTCGGGTCGCTCAGGTAAGGTTATAATTTGCGGCGATGCGGCGATGGCAAAATCAAAATGTGTCGCAGCAAGGACCATACCGCCGCTATCTGCATGTGCAATTACCGCCGCATCAAGTAGGGCGTTTGTGGCTTGATCAAGGCTTGCATTAGGCTCATCAAGCAGCCACAGACTATTGGCAGGGGCAAGCTTAAGCCGGGCAAGGGCAAGGCGGCGGCGCTGGCCGCGCGAGAGACGCTGTATAGAAATATCGGCAAATCTGTTTGTGGCAAAGCTGTCAAGCGCTTGATCAATCGCGGCAGCTTGGTAAGCAAAACCATTTATTTTAGCCCACCCCGTCAGATTTTGGCGCCCGCTAATGCTCCCCGATAAGCCATCGTCATGTCCAATATAAACAACGGGCACAGCACATGATATCTGGCCTCTAGCCACCGGCAACCGGTTTGCGATGGTTCGCAGCAGCGTTGATTTACCGGCCCCATTTGGGCCTGTCAAGCAATAGATGTCCCCGGGCTGCTGCTGGTGTGATAATCCATTGATCACCAAACGCATGCCGCGGAGTACGCACAAATCCCTGATCCGTAGGCCAATAACCGGGGACCACTTTTTGGCGTGGGTATTTCGAGCGTTTATTTGGGTCTCGTTCATCATTACTATCTAGCCGTGCTTAGGCCTGCGGGTCCAGAGTCTTTGGTCTTGCTATGTCATTCTTACCAGATAAAAGACAAAAATACCCTCTGGAAAACCTGCAGTATTGGCGCTATAATCACAACAATTTATAGTCTCGAGCTAGCGATTTCAATTAATGTAGGGGGTTTGGACCGTGAAAAGGAGAACGCCATGTCCAAGACATTGCGCGATGCGTGCCGTGCCAGCCTGAAAGCTGCTGGAAAAATATACCGCTATTATTCGCTTGCCGAACTTGCAAAGATCTATCCGGCGCTCGAAAAGCTTCCATACTCGCTAAAAATTTTATTGGAAAATCTTCTTCGCCATGAGGATGGTGGTTCGGTCACAGCAGCCGATATCGAAACTTTAGCAAATTGGGCCAAAGGGGAACAGAAAAGCGAGATTGCATTCCGGCCATCGCGCATTCTTTTACAAGATTTTACTGGCGTACCAGCAGTTGTTGATTTGGCAGCAATGCGTGATGCGATGCAAAAAATTGGCGGCAACCCAAAGAGGATTAACCCCCTATCACCGGTTGATTTGGTGATTGACCACTCGGTGATGGTTGACCATGCAGGCGGGTTCGATGCGGCGGCTAAAAATGTGGCATTAGAATTTTCTCGTAATCAGGAACGATATGAATTTTTGCGTTGGGGTGCAGGTGCCTTTGATAATTTTCGCGTTGTACCGCCGGGAACGGGAATTTGCCATCAGGTGAATCTTGAATATCTGTCACAGACAGTGTGGACGCGTGAGGAAGATGGAGAAACCTATGCCTATCCTGACTCGGTGGTCGGCACAGACAGTCATACAACGATGGTAAATGGCCTTGCGGTTCTTGGATGGGGTGTTGGCGGCATTGAGGCTGAGGCGGCGATGCTTGGCCAGCCAATTTCGATGCTGGTGCCAGAAGTCGTTGGCTTCCGTTTGGAGGGTAAGCTTCCCGAAGGTGCAACCGCGACTGATCTGGTTCTGATGATTGTCGAACTACTTCGGAAACGTGGCGTGGTTGGTAAATTTGTCGAATTTTTTGGACCGGGCCTGGACCAGTTATCACTGGCTGACCGGGCAACAATTGCCAATATGGCCCCGGAATATGGAGCGACATGTGGGTTTTTCCCAATTGATGAGGAAACGCTCAATTATTTACGGCTTACTGGTCGCAATAACCAGCGTGTCGAGCTTGTTGGGTCTTATGCAAAGGCGCAAGGCATGTGGCGTGACTCAAATGCACCCGACCCACATTTTAGCAAGACAGTCGCGCTGGATCTTGCCACAGTGGTGCCGTCCCTGGCTGGGCCAAAGCGCCCACAAGACCGTGTGGCCTTGCCTGATGTTGCCGCATCATTTGCTAGCACGCTGACTGATAGTACTGGTCGTACCTCTCCAAAATCGGTCTCGGTAAAGGGAACTGATTATGAAATTGCTGATGGTGATGTTATGATTGCGGCCATCACGTCATGCACCAATACGTCAAACCCTTCGGTTCTGGTAGCAGCAGGACTTGTTGCCAAGGCGGCCCATGACAAGGGGCTTACGGTAAAGCCGTGGGTTAAAACCTCGCTCGCACCGGGCAGTCAGGTCGTTTCGGCTTACCTTGATGAGGCCGGTTTGACCCAGCATCTTGATGCGCTTGGCTTCAATACGGTTGGATATGGATGCACTACCTGTATTGGCAATTCTGGACCGCTGGATGAGGCGATTGTCGACGCTATCGATGGCAATGATTTGGTGGTAAGTGCAGTACTCTCGGGCAATCGTAATTTTGAAGGCCGGGTCAGCCCGCATGCGGCTGCAAATTATCTGGCATCGCCGCCATTAGTTGTCGCTTATGCGCTGGCTGGATCGGTTACTAAGGTTGTAAGTGACGAACCGTTGGGCACCGATTCTGAAGGCAACGATATATTCTTGAGAGATCTATGGCCAAGCAATGAGGACATCCGCAAGGTTGTTGATCAGGTTATTTCTGCCGAAATGTATCGGGCGCGGTATGCAAATGTCTTCAAGGGTACGAAAGAATGGCAAGCGATCGGCACGTCAGGAGGCTTGACCTACAGCTGGGATGACGGATCAACCTATGTGCAGAACCCGCCTTATTTTGAGGGGATCACGCGCGAGTTGCCGGAAACCGCCAGTGATATTAAGGATGCACGCATTTTAGCCTTGCTCGGAGACTCGATTACAACCGATCATATCTCGCCAGCAGGCGGTATTGCCCGCGATACGCCAGCAGCTGACTTCCTGACTAATCATCAGGTGCGACCTGTTGATTTCAATTCGTTTGGAGCGCGACGAGGAAACCACCATGTGATGAAGCGCGGTACCTTTGCCAATATCCGTCTCAAAAACATGGCAGCCAAAGGCACAACAGGTGGATTTGCGCGACATGTGCCATCTGGCGAGGTGGCTCCGCTTTATGATGTTGCAACACGTTATGCAGATGAAGGCACACCTCTGGTCATCATTGGCGGAAAGGAATATGGAACAGGGTCTAGTCGCGACTGGGCCGCCAAAGGCACTGCCTTACTTGGTATCAAAGCCGTGATTGTTGAGAGCTTTGAGCGGATTCACCGTTCGAATTTGATTGGAATGGGTGTTCTGCCATTGCAGTTTTTGGCTGGTGTGAACAGTGAAACATTGGGGTTAACTGGAGATGAAGTGATCAGCCTGACAGGTCTGTCCAGCGGCATTACACCTCGCATGACTGTAAAAGCAACCTTTGGGTTCGCCGATGGCCGCAGTGAGACGGTTAATCTTCTTGCCCGAATAGATACTGACGGTGAGGCGGACTATTTCAAGAATGGTGGCATTTTGCAATATGTGCTTCGCCAGCTTGCCGCCTAACAATATTCCTCTTGGCATACGAAAACCCTTGGTTGAGCTGTCTCCGATAAGAGTTTGGTGTGGAAAGGTCAATAGTTGATATTCCGCCTTGGCTATTTGGCTGGACCTTAGACAAGACTGCTGACTATATTAAACCGTCTTAACTTCCTCCCGCTGCATGGAAACGCCAGCGTCAAATGTCGATCTATTCTTCCAAAAATCTGACGGTGGTGCTTGGCCCAACCAATACCGGTAAAACCCACTTGGCGCTTGAACGCATGACCGGCTATGCCAGCGGCATGATTGGGTTTCCGCTAAGGTTACTGGCGCGCGAAAATTATGACCGTCTGACAGCGCGCCTCGGCGTAGGTAAAGTTGGGCTTATTACGGGTGAGGAACGAATCCTGCCACCGGGTGTGCGCTATTTGTGCTGCACTGTCGAATCAATGCCCCTAGATGCAAATGTTGATGCCGAACTTGCTCGACGTCGGTTTGATTTTATAGCAATTGATGAGGTTCAGCTTGCTGGTGACCGAGAGCGCGGCCACGTATTCACCGACCGTATTCTGCATGCAAGAGGGGCATTCGAAACAATGTTCATGGGCGCAGAAACCGTTGCCTCACTTCTAAAGGCGCTTCTGCCCGAGGCAAAATTCGAATTCCGCAAACGGTTGTCACGCCTGACATATGCTGGGCCAAAAAAGCTAACCCGTTTGCCGCGGCGGAGTGCGGTTGTAGCCTTTAGTGCCGTCGAAGTGTATCAGATTGCCGAATTCATAAAACACCAGCGCGGTGGGGCGGCAGTAGTAATGGGGCGGCTTAGCCCGCAAACCCGAAATGCGCAGGTTGATCTTTATCAAAATGGTGACGTGGATTTTCTCATAGCCACCGATGCCATCGGTATGGGACTTAATTTGGATCTTAGTCATGTCGCCTTATCAGCCGACATCAAGTTTGACGGGCGCAAAATGCGCCGGCTGTTGCCATCGGAAATGGCGCAAATTGCTGGGCGAGCTGGACGCCATGTTATTGATGGAAGTTTTGGCGTGACCGACGGTTGCGAGGCGCTCGAACCTGAGATGATTGATGCAATCGAACAGAACCGTTTTTCCCCTTTACGGGCCTTTTATTGGCGCAGCCGAGATCTTGGCTTTTCGTCAATTGACCACTTGTTGGCATCCCTTGAAGCGCCTCCACCGTTGCCATTTTTTTTCCGCAAAGGTGATGCACTTGATCATCAAGCGTTGATTGCGCTTGCCGGACGTGCAGATATTCGTGGCGCCATAACAGGGGCGCGCGACGTGCGCCTGTTATGGGCGGTTGCCTCAATTCCTGATTTTCGGCAAAGCCTTGATGAAAACCATTATGATATGCTTGCCACTTTGTTTTTGACATTGGTTGCCAGGGGTGTGCTTGGCAATGACATGGTTGCACGGGCAATGACTCAGCTTGACCGAGTTGATGGCGATATTGATACTTTGATGACGCGGCTCGCCTACATCAGAACTTGGACCTACATCACGCACCGTTCTGACTGGACAGACAACCCCATCGAGTGGCAGGATCGTGCCAGGTCAATTGAAGATAGATTATCAGACTGTTTGCACAGCAGGCTGTCGGAGAGATTTGTTGATAAACGTGCCGCGCATTTGAGTAGAAGATTGAAGGAAACGAAAAATTTGATTGCCTCTGTAAAAGATGATGGCATGGTTCTTGTAGAGGGTGAAGAGGTGGGCCAGCTTGATGGGTTTACTTTTCATCCAACAGTTGCTGATGGAGAAGAAAAAGCCCCCATTCTGGCGGCTGCAAGGCGCGGCCTCCCCGATGAAATTGAGCGGCGTGTACGTGCTTTTGTGGCCTCGGCGGATCCGGCATTTCGGCTTGGCCTCGATGGGGTGATCAAGTGGCGTGAGGCAATGATTGCCCGGTTGGTAAAGGGAGACAATCTTTACGCACCGCGCGCCGAACTGGTGACCAGCGACTTATTGTCGATTGACCAGATCCAACGCATGAATAAGCGGCTCTTGACATTTGTTGCAACACATGTTGACGCAATTCTTGGGAGCCTGATTGCTTTAGAGGCGCCTGTTGTCGCATCAGTGCAAAGCACGAAATCGCAGCCAAAAACCAACTTGGCAGCCATAAAAATGCCGAATAGCGATAAAGCCACAGAAAATACTGCAACAGAAAAAAGAGTTCTGGAGGGAACAGATTCCGAATCAACAAACACCGGTGTTTCTGACCCTAGGCCTGTCAGCAAGGGGGTCCAAACAGAAACACAAAATGTACCGCCGGCTGGTCTAAGCGGGGCGGCAAAAGGTATCGCTTATATCGTGTTTGAACGTTTAGGTTCGGTTCCGACGCCCGAAATTATCCATTTGATTCGGACGATGCAGGAAAATGACAAGCCGCTTCTGGCGCGGCTGGGGCTAAGATTTGGCGTTGAAACTGTCTATATGCCGGAATTGCTAAAACCGGCACAAATTGAACTGCGCAGCCTGTTATTTAGCCTCGCTAATGGCAAGTTCTATGACGGTACCCCCCCGCCCGCAGGACGGGTGGCAATTGATCAAATTGCTGATGTGCCGGATGCGTATTGGCTTGCTGTGGGCTATCGGCGGCTTGGTCAGCGGGTTATGCGAGTTGATATGGTTGAACGGGTTGCCATGCTGGTGCGGACCGCTGCTCGCGAGGGGCATTTTAAAATTACCGAGAATATGTTGTCATTGGCGGGGGCCACTCGGGAACAGATGGGGCAGATGCTACTCGATCTGAATTGTACGGTTGTTGGCAAGGAGGCTAGTGAAGATCCGGAAAAGCCAGCGTTACAAATCTTTGAACGCAAACGAAAGACCCACCTGTCGAAAGATGATCGCATTGGAGGCGCAAATAAACACATCAGGCCAAAGGCAAAACAGGGTCGAATGGATCAAAATCACAGTGTCAAAAACCGGAACCTTAAATCTGGGGTCAGGCCTCGACCCAAACATTACCGGCCAGACGAAAAACAGCCTGACCCCAAATCGCCTTTTGCTGTTTTAGCCACATTGAAAACTAAAGACTGAACGGTATGGGCGCGGATATGCAAGGTACTCTCCTACGGCTTGACAAATGGCTTTGGTATGCGAGATTTTTCAAAACCCGCAGTGCTGCGACCAAAGCCATTTTATTTAGTCGTTTCCGGCTTGATGGCATGGTCATGAATAAGCCGCATCGCCAGGCACTTTGTGGTCAGGTCCTGTCATTCATCCAGGGTGACAGAATTCGGGTGGTCAAGATCATGGCTTTGGGCAGTCGGCGCGGACCTGCGAGCGAAGCTTCACTGTTGTATGAGGATTTAACGCCTTTACGTGTCGTACCCCAAAAAACTAGTAGGGTAAAGCAGCCAAAATTTGAAGACCGAAGCAAGGGCAGTGGACGACCAACGAAACTTCAACGCCGGACAACGGATCGGCTAAAGGCAAGAATGAATGACAAAGAGGATTAAATGCTAAATCGATTTTCTGAATGGGTGAAAAATTTTTCTGATAGTGGCGCCGCTGTGCCGATAGAGGATGATGATTTCGTCGCAACCATAACTGCTTTGCTTGTTGAAGCGGGAATGGCTGATGGCGCGCTTGATGTGGATGAGCAATCACGAATTCTTAATCTTCTAACCGACCAGTTGGAACTGGCTGCGCCAGACGCACAAACGATGCTTGATGAGGCGATTGCTGCGCACAATACGCGCGTTGAAATTCATGGCCTTGTGAGCCAAATCAGATCTGATACCGAAATGGAAGACCGTATTATCATTCTGGAAATGATTTGGGTCGTTGTGTTGGCTGATAGCCACATTGATGCACATGAATCTCAGTTAATGCGACGCCTTGCTGGTCTGCTATTTATTGATGATGTTGAAGCGGGACTGGCAGCGAAGCGAGCGCGAACCCGCCTTGGAATTGACCGTTAAAGTTGACTTGATTTGTACATAATGAGTTTTAGGCTGTGACGAAAATCCAGCCTGGTATTTACAAGGAGTTTTTTTGTTAGTATACAAATGAAATGTTACTGGAGGACTTGACCTGCAAAAACATGTTTGCTTAATCTTTCTGAAATTTTTTAGGGAACAATTTTACGGATGACTTATATTGTCAACGATCTATGCATTAACTGCAAATATACTGACTGCGTGGAAGTTTGCCCGGTAGATTGTTTTTACGAAGGGGAGAACATGCTGGTTATTCATCCTGATGAATGCATTGATTGCGGCGTGTGCGAACCTGAATGCCCCCCTGAGGCAATCCTGCCGGACTCCGAGCCAGAAGCCGAAAAATGGATTGAGCTTAACCGCGAAATGTCTGAAATATGGCCAAATATTGGGCAGCAAATCGATGCTATGCCGGATGCCGAAAAAATGCGGGATGAAACTGGTAAATTTGACAAATTTTTTTCGAGGGCGCCCGGTACAGGCTCGTAACGTCAGCTACTGGCGTTAATCTAATTGCGCTATTGGCCACCTGATTGATTTCTCCGATAAATTACGGTATATAACACCGGTAATCAAAGTTAAGATGTGTTAATCCGGCTCCAAAGGGTCGGGCGGTTCAGGTGGCGGAGTTGTACCACTGAAGATACTGACAGCTACACTATCTTCGTTATTTATGGGTGAAGGGTTTGCTACACTATACAAAATTACGGGGTGGCACTAAGGGAAAGTATGACACAAAAAAGTGAGAGTTCGTTTGAAGAAGATGATTTTGTTGTTTATCCAACTCACGGTGTGGGGCGCATTCTGGGAACCGAAAAACGCGAAGTTGCAGGTATAACACTGGAAATGCTTGTGGTCAGGTTTGAACATGACCGTATGACGTTGCGTGTGCCATTAGAAAAAGCCCGAAGCCTTGGATTGCGAACCCTCAGTTCTAAGAAGCAGATGGAACAGGCAATCACTACCTTACAGGGCAAGGCCAAAGTGAGGCGTGCAATGTGGTCACGCCGCGCACAGGAATATGAAACAAAAATAAAATCAGGGGACCCCGTATCAATCGCGGAGGTTGTGCGCGACCTTCATCGTCGGACGAACCAGGCAGAACAATCCTATTCAGAACGGCAAATGTATCAGGCAGCACTAGAGCGTTTGGCAAGAGAATTCGCGGCGATAGAAAAGATTGATCAAAATGCTGCCGCGCTGCGGCTTGAAGATCTAATGGATGCGGCGTAGCTGAAGATATTCCCGCGCCATAATCTGACATTTGATCACAAAGGTGTTCGCTCGTTGAATGGGCCTGACCGCGCATCTATCCGTTTAGTTTCCCAGATCGCTCTGGATAAATACAGACTAGGTTAAAAGCTGGCTAAAACACATTCTTGCTCGAATAAAGACTGGGTAACAGAAAATGTTGTTGATTGTTAAGTTTGTGCGTTAAATGGAGTAGGTTCGAGGTATGGCCAACGCGTTTATTCAAGAGCGTGAATTGTTTCCACCAGTAATGCCATTCCAAAGTGGCTTTTTAGACCGTAACAAACACGAAATTTATTATGAGCAATGCGGCAATCGCTTAGGGCAGCCGGTTTTGTTTCTGCATGGTGGTCCCGGGGCAGGCACTGCTCCTTCACATCGCCGCCTTTTTGACCCGAAACGTTTTCATGTCGTATTGTTTGATCAGCGCGGGTGTGGGCAATCACGTCCATATGCCAGCCTTGATGACAACAGTACGGATATCCTGATTGATGATATGGAGGCGATTCGTCAATCACTTGATATTGAAAAATTTATTTTATTTGGAGGTTCGTGGGGCAGCACATTGGCGCTGGCTTATGCGATTGCCTATCCTGAACATGTTAGCGGGCTTATTCTTCGTGGAATTTTTCTTGGTACTCGGCCGGAGGTTGACTGGTTTTTGCATGATATGGGGCGGTTTTTCCCTGAAGCCCACGACAGGTTTATTGGCCATCTTGACCCGGGGGAACGGATCGATTTGTTGACCAGCTATTTCAACAGGCTTGTTGACACTAATCCGGCAGTTCACCAGAAAGCTGCGGAGGCTTGGGCATCATATGAGACATCCTGTTCCACATTGCGGGCGGGGCATCGCCATGTGGGCGGTATTGGTGCGCTGACGATGGCTCGCATCGAGGCATATTATTTTATTAATGACTGCTTCATGCCAGAAAACCATATCATGGATAATGTTGGGCGTGTCTCCCATTTGCCGGCTATTATTGTACAAGGGCGCCATGACGTGATTTGCCCACCGGTCACTGCCTACAAGCTCGCGGCAAAATGGGGTGAAAACGCCAAATTAAAGGTTATTGATGTGGCTGGTCATTCCACCTTTGAAAGCGGTATTGCGCATGCTCTGATGGCGGCACTGGAAGAAATCTAACTGTTTCAATATCTAATTATTCTCACTATTTTATAAAATGTTCAAAGGCAGCCTTTTAGGTCAAGCAGTGACTGTTCAAGACAAATGTGTGTTTAATTGATAGCATTTGGTATGAACGCAGAATTGTTTGATGCATAAGGGTGGGTTACCCCACGATAATCTCAGAAATGCCAGCGTGCTAACAACTAGATGTGTGGGGTCTAGCTTTGAGACATAGATCAGAATCTGGATGTTCTGGGGAGCTATTTTTTGATCGTACGGCCCGTTGCGCAGAAACGTATTTCTGAACTGGTGAAATTAATTGCCACAACGCCGATGGGCGAATATCCTAATAAAGGTACATATGATGGGATTAATCCAATGAATGATACTGAAGCAGATTCTGCATCGCTGGAAAAGGTAACTTTTGAAGATGCGCTTCAAGAACTTGAGGGCATTGTAGCATCGCTCGAGCGCGGTGAAGTGTCACTCGATGATGCAATTGCCGCCTTTGAGCGCGGCACCCAACTAAAATCGCATTGTCAGGCCCGACTTGAAGAAGCGCGCATGAAGGTTGAAAAAATTAAAGTGCCCGATGCTGGCGCGGCTCCTGATAGCGTGTCAAATTTTGACATAGGCAAATCCTGATCACACGGAGCCATGACTGGATTTCAAGAACAATTTCAGCTTGATGCAGCGGCCTGTGAGACTGTTTTGAAACAGTTGATTGCCGCGTCTGAGGGGCCGGCAAGCCAGCTTCGCGATGCGATGGAACATGGGCTTTTAAATGGTGGCAAGCGTATGCGGGCATCATTGGTGCTGGCCGCCGCCCGATTAGTTTCGGGTGACATCACGGATACTATTGGTGCGCTGCGAACAGCGGCTGCGATTGAATGCCTTCATGCTTATTCATTGATTCACGATGATTTGCCCGCGATGGATAATGCCGATACGCGCCGTGGCAAGCCTAGCTGCCACCGGCTGTTTGACGAGGCAACGGCAATTCTGGCAGGGGATGCGTTACAAAGCATGGCTTTTGATATTCTGGCGGCAGACTCAACCCACAGTGATGCAACAGTTCGGGTGCGACTGATCGCGCAATTGGCCCAGTCATCTGGGCTTGCAGGCATGGCAGGTGGACAAATGCTTGATCTTCAGGCGGAAGAGCGGCCATTTGACATTGCTGAAACAAAACAAATGCAGATGATGAAGACAGGTGCACTTATTTCCTGTGCAGTTCTATCTGGCGGTATTGTTGCCGGGGCTGATCACGCGTTATTATCGGCGCAAGCGTCTTACGCCAGGCATCTTGGGCTAGCCTTTCAAATTGCTGATGATCTACTTGATTATAGTGGTAACTCTTTACTTTTGGGCAAACCAGCAGGCCAAGATGAACCCCGTGGCAAGGCTGGGTTTGTTGTTCTTTTGGGACGTAAAGCAGCAGCAGCTGAGGCAAGGCGGCTAATTCATGACGCTCAGAGGGCACTTGCACCTTGGCAAGAGGCTGCTAAATATATGCAGAACCTTGCAGAATTCGCAATTACGCGTGAAACATGATAATTTAAAAGTTAATGGAATAGCTAGACAGATGCTAATACCATTGAATAATGGTGCAAGGCGAGCAGCTTTACCGGACTCTTCTTTTGCTTCCGGGTTGCCAACTTTGAAAATATGGGACGATTCGCTTCATGCGCACACCGTTGCTTGATCACATTACGCAGATTGATGACTTGCGGCGCTTGTCTGAGGGAGACCTGACTCAGCTTGCCAACGAATTGCGCACTGCAACTATTTCGGCTGTGTCAAAAACTGGAGGACATTTGGGGGCTGGTCTTGGGGTTGTGGAATTGACTGTGGCTCTGCACTATGTATTTGCCACGCCCGAAGACCGGCTGATCTGGGATGTTGGGCATCAGGCCTATCCTCATAAGATTCTGACTGGTCGGCGTGATCGTATTAATAGCCTTCGGCAAAAAGGCGGCTTATCCGGCTTTACCAAGCGCATTGAGTCTGAATTTGATCCTTTTGGGGCAGGGCATTCATCAACCTCGATTTCAGCTGGTCTTGGGATGGCGGTAGCGAGTGAAATGCAGGGCATTTTCCGCAATGTGGTTGCTGTTATTGGAGATGGCGCAATGAGTGCGGGCATGGCCTATGAGGCAATGAATAATGCCGGCGCAACAAATAGCCGTCTAATTGTGATTTTAAACGACAATGATATGTCTATTTCTCAACCGGTTGGTGCGATGAGTAC
>QBYK01000047.1 GCA_003282865.1 SAR116 cluster bacterium AG-325-I21
CGCTCAGCTTCGTGCTCAAGCCGAAGCCGCGCTTACACCTGAAACCAATAGTACGCTGTTCGCCGATCGAATGGGTGGCGCCCTTCGGGAGGTTGCTAATGCGCAAAATGAGGCTGCCGACCTAACAAAGGCTTATGAGTTGGGTGCTGAAAATGACATCTCCAAGGTAATGATTAGCCAACAGGTTTCGAGTCTGGGGTTTCAATTGACGTTAAATGTACGGAATAAAATGCTCAGCGCATACAAAGACATAATGAATATGCCGGTATAACAAATATTAAGTAGCAAATTTGAAGTAGGTGAATCCTACCGATCTAATCATTAGATAAAAAAGCTCAGGACGCAAAATTATGGCCGAAGCAGTTGTAAGTCAAAACAGTGAAATAGTCTCCAATGAAACTGGGGTTTTTAAGCAAGCAGGTACGCTTGTGACACAAGTTAGAAAAATGTATAGCCAACCTGCATTTCAACGCTCGTTGCCAACTATTGTCGCGATTGTGGTTGTTGTTTTTGGCCTTGGATTTTATCTCTGGGCACAGCAACCAATAAGAACAACGCTATATGCTGGGCTGCCTGAGGCAGAGAAATCACGGGTTATCGATGCATTGAAAAACTCCGGTGTAGATGTCTCTCTGGACCCTGTGACAGGGGATGTATTAGTCCCGAATGGCAGTTACCATAGCTCACGCATGACACTCGCCGCGCAGGGCCTCCCAGCCTCTGCGGCAAGCGGTTATGAACAATTGGACTCAATTCAAATGGGATCTAGCCGATCAGTGGAAGCTGCTAGACTGAAGCAGTCCCAGGAAGTTGAACTTGCTAGATCAATTAGTGAGATTGATATGGTGATGAGTGCGAGGGTGCATTTAGCACTGCCCGATAAAGAAGTTTTTGTTCGCCAACAAGCGGAACCCACAGCGTCAGTGTTCCTCCAGCTGGCCAGAGGGCGAAGCCTCGGGAGCTCAAAAGTCGAAGCTATTACACATCTTGTATCTGCCTCAATTCCTAACTTAACGAAGGAAAATGTGTCAGTCGTCGATCAGAATGGAAATTTACTTTCTCGAGGTAATGGAAGCGTCGAGGGGCGGCTCTCAGATTCACAGCTTGAGCATCGAATCCGGCTTGAGGACATATATCGTTCGCGAATTAAATCTTTGGTATCTCCAATTGTTGGCGTGGGAAATGTAAATGCTCAGATCAACTTAGATATAGATTTTACTCGGAGTGAGATTACGGAGGAAATTGTTGATCCTAATGGAAATGCGTTGCGAAGTGAGCAAAGTACTTCAGACAAGACTCTGGCTGCAAAAGCAAAAGGTATTCCAGGTGCAGTTGCAAATACTCCGCCATCAGCAGTGGATTTAAATAAGAAGAAGACAGTTGGTGATGGCGCTGGTGATGAATTGCGCTCGCAATCATCAAGTGAAGTTAAAAATTACGAAGTAAGTAGAACCGTTTCCAGCACGATGAAGCCATCAAATGTTATTCGAAAAATAAATGCTGCAGTTTTGGTTCGTGAGCGCACCGTTGTGGATCCCGAAACTGGCCTTCCTGTAGCTCAAAAAATGACAGAGGGTGAGTTGTTACAGATTGAAAAACTCGTTGCTGATGCGATTGGTATCAACAAAGAACGTGGTGATAGCCTCACAGTCTCAAGCGCACCCTTCATAAGCATTGTTTCAGACGCTGTTTACCAGCGATGGTTTGAAAAGCCTTATATGAGATCTATCATAAATCAGGCGGGCTTTGTTCTAATCCTTGGAATTGTTATTCTCGGCGTTGTCCGTCCATTGCTCAGCCGAATTCTAATACCAGTTTCTGTTCCCGGTGTAGGAGGTGTCGCTGGTGGTGGAGAAGATGAAATTGACATCGATCAGATTGAGGTTGGCGAAGGGGAAAGCCTTGAGGATATCAAGGCGAAGCTTAAGCCGAAAAAGGCTGCAATTTCAGCTGAAATGCTAGATACTGCAAATACCTATGATGACAAAGTTGCGGTGATACGTATGATTGTATCTGACGAGGCAGGCCGTGTATCCAATGTCTTTAAGTCAATGATGTCACGCGACATGAACTAACCACCAAGAGTAAAAAGAGAAAAGGCGAGTGAAATGGCTGCTCCAGCAGAGGAACAACAAGAAAACAATGATGGGACTACGTTTGACAGGCTGACTGGCACACAGAAGTCAGCCATCTTGATGATGTTGATTGGCGAAGATGAGGCCTCGGAAATCCTGAGGAATTTGTCACCGCGTGAAGTCCAGCACCTTGGTACAGCGATGTATTCAGTGCAGGGCCTTGACCAAGAAACGGTAAATCTTGTTCTTGATGAGTTCTTGGCAATCATCAAAGCGCAAACTAGCCTGGGAATGGGTGCGGGAAACTATATCCGGAATGTCATGACCAAAGCGCTTGGCGAGGATAAGTCGCAGTCTGTGTTAAGTCGAATTGCTCCATCAACAAGTTCTAGGCCAATTGAAATTCTTGACTGGATGGATGCGCGTTCAATCGCCGAGTTAATTGCGGATGAACATCCACAGATTGTGGCATTGGTTATTTCATATCTTGACGCGGGGCTAGGTGCTGATGTTCTAGGTCTTCTCCCGGAAGAAGCGCAGGCTGAGGTAATTCGTCGTATCGCGACCCTTAAAACCGTTGGACCTGACGCACTCCGGGAACTTGAAGATGTTATGCAACGAAAGTTTAAGGCAAACACGTCACTTCGGGCAACGCAGGTCGGTGGCATTGATGCAGCGGCGCGGATTATGAACTTTACACAGCAGGCTATGGAAGGCCGTATCATGAAAGATATTGCAAAGGGTGACAAAGGTTTGATGCTCGCAATTCAGGAAAGCATGTTTGTCTTTGATACCCTGATTATGTCGGATGATAAATCGCTGCAAACGTTGCTTCGTTCAGTTGACACAGAGTTGTTAATCCTGGCGTTGAAGGGGGCAGATGAACCACTTCAGGAAAAGTTATTCTCATGTATGTCCAAACGCGCAGCCGCCAACATTATGGATGAAATGGAGGCTCTAGGACCGGTCCGTTTGACTGAAGTGCAGTCAGCACAAAAGGAAATTATTAACGTTGCTCGGCGTCTGTCGGATGAGGGAAGCATTGTATTAGCCGGGCGTGGCGGCGACGACTTTGTTTAGGCCGCAACTTGAGGTGATTTAATATGATAAGTGCCGTTATTCAAGATAACGAGGAAAGCGTTGGTCCGCTTGCTGACGGTGAAGTAGCGCGCCTACTATCGGTTCTTCACAGTGCTGAGTTTACGCGATCAAAAAAGCATGATTTGGCAAAAAACAGTAGGTTTAGGCGGCGTAGCTTGATTGAGATTGCTACTGAGGCAGAAAAGCGTAAGGACGCTATTGAGACCGATCAGCAAAACCTAGACCCTGATATTGGTTACGATAGTAATAAAGTAGAAAATTTTTCAGATGCTAAACCTGACAGCTTGAGCAGAGAAAATTTGGAAGCGGTCAAAACAAACGCATCAGTTCCAGACCAGACAATTCGCGATATTACATCTAAAGGAAAGATGGATGACGAAGCGCCTGAACCGGAGGTTGGGGTTAGAGGGTTGACGACAAACTCAACCTCAATTTCGGGGACTAATGAAATAGAGCAAGGAATTCGAGGGTTAACGACAAGCTCAACTTCAATTTCGGAGACTGATGGAGCGGAGCAAGGAATTCGTGGGTTGACGACAAACTCAACCTCAATTTTGGAGACTGATGGAACAGAGCTGGGAATTCGTGGATTAACCTCGTTACCACATGTTGAAAATGATGGTTCTGAAAAAGCGCAAGCGCCAGGAGCGTTGACATCTAGTCCAAGCGGGCTTGATGAACAACCTGATAAAAATAGTTTTGAAACGGTAAATGAAGCGTTTGAACGAGGAAAAAAAGAGGGTATCACTGAAGGAAGGCATGCGGCAATCGTTGAAACCAAAGATAGGGCTATGGCTGATGCCAAAGCAGAATTAGCTGACATCGTCGATACGTTTAAGAGTGTGCTTGGCTCCTTAGCGCTTCCGAAAGCGATACAGGTAGAAGCGCTCTCAAGCTCAATCAACACGACAATTTTAAAACTAGCGAGCGAGCGCGCTGGTATACAAATAGACGAATTGCCAGAGGCATTTTGTGATAGGATAAATGCGCTCGTGACTGGGATAGCGCAAGAGCTTGCGGACGGTAAAGTTAATCTTAACGAAGACGACTATAACACGATGAAACCGTATCTTGCTAAACTGGGCTTTGAGTGTGTCATCAACTCAAAGTTGATGCGTGGTGATGTTACGTTACAATTCGATGGAGTAGAGGTTCACGATGTTGCGGCAAACCGGGTGGCCAGTTATTCCGCCGTAAAGTTGGGCAATGCCACTGCTGAAAATGCAACCGCTGATGACAATATTGCCACTAATAACAATACAACCGCTGATGAGCGTGCTGGTCTTGCAAATATTTTAAAGGGCGATGAATTACCGCCACCGTCTGATGAGCCAGACTCATGAGCGAGGTTCTAGAACAGCTCAAATCTGATATTGACACCTTGAAATTAAGCAAGCCAATACAGCTCTCGGGTCGTGTTAGCCGGTTTGATGGTCATATAATTGAATGTGATGGTTTTCCTGCAACGATTGGCACTATTTGCCAAGTTAATACTGAAAATGGCGAAACTACCAATGCTGAGGTCATAGGATTCCAAAATAATCAGAACCTATTATCGGTCCACGATCACAATGCCCGCATAAGTGTTGGCGCAACCGTTATGATTACTGATGATGGGCATTCTATCCAAGTCGGGTCTGAATTACTCGGCCGAGCTATTGATGCGTTGGGCGACCCGCTGGATAATGGCCCACCAATGCGCCTAGGTGATAGTTGGCCACTCAATGGAAAAAAAACCAACCCACTTGCCAGGCGTCCAGTTGATAAGCAGCTTGATGTTGGGGTGCGGGTGATCAATAGCCTTTTATCTGTTGGTCGAGGTCAGCGAGTTGGAATTATTGCTGGATCTGGAGTTGGTAAATCCGTGCTTCTTGGTATGATGACGCGTTATACTGAAGCGGATATTGTCGTAGTTGGCCTTATTGGTGAACGTGCTCGTGAGGTGGCAAGCTTTACGGTTGAGGCACTTCATGGAGCCTCACGCGAAAGGACAGTAATTGTCGCAGAACCGGCAGATCGGTCGCCTTTATTGCGTATTCGTGGGGCAAACCGAGCTACTGCTATTGCCGAATATTTTCGTGCGCAGGGCAAGAATGTCCTTTTGATCATGGACTCCCTAACTCGGGTCGCGCATGCTCGGCGTGAAATTGGCCTCGCACTTGGTGAACAGCCAACCTCGAAAGGCTATCCTCCATCGGTTGTTTCGATGATCCCTGCTTTGATTGAGCGCACTGGCACTGGCATTGGCAGTGAAGGGTCAATAACTGGATTTTACACGGTTCTTGCTGATGGTGATGATGCCAATGATCCGGTGGTTGATACCGCTCGTGCTATTCTTGATGGTCATATTCTCTTATCCCGTGATCAGGCACAAATGGGAATATATCCTGCGGTTGATCTTTCAGCATCTGTGAGCCGTGTAATGAACGACATCGCTGATCAAAATCAAATTCAGGCGGCGCAATATTTTCGCCGATTGATTTCATTGTATATGGATAATAGAGACTTAATTCTAATGGGGGGGTATGCGCCTGGGCAGGACCAGGACCTTGATCTTGCCGTTCAACTTTGGCCCAAATTGATGGCGCATATTCAGCAACCATTTGATCAAAGTGCTTCTTATGATGAGAGTATTCAAGCGCTGACAAATCTGTTTAATTTTCAGGAACAGGCATGAGCCGCCGCGCCTCAACATTTGATCGGCTTGCGCTGAAAGAACAGGTTCTGATTAACCGGCAAATGCGTGGTCTTGGTGAATTGAATAATGAGTTTCAGAAAATTGATCATATGCGCCAACAGCTTGATGAAATGGCTCGCGAGCAAGTCCCCAATGATGGGGAACAAATCGCTGGCACATTTCGAGTTACCGCTCAGCTGAACCATCAAATCCGAAAACAGCTGGAAACTGCGAGCAATCGCTGCGATCATCTGGCTATAGAGTTGCAGAATATGCGGAAAAAAATCGCGCTGTCAGGTCGCCGTCGTGAAAAATCTGCGAACAAGGCTGATGAATTGCGAACAAACGAACGTAATGAAAGTGAGACAAAGCGTGAAGATGACGAAGCCTCGCGCCGACGGAGTAGTCAAGCATAAAAACTTTTAACGATCTGTTAAATGGCACCCCAATTGCATCATTCGCAAAATAATTGCGTATTGTATCCCAATAAGCGGACTTCAAAATTATGTCAAAAATAGTGCCTAAAACCATGCAGAGCCAGAGCTCCCAAAATGTTAAATCGAACCAATCTAGGAACGAAAATACTGAGAGTGAAGTTATGTTTGCAGTTCTTTTTGGTGGCGCGGCGGGTGAAACTTCATCTGAAAAATCATTGATTAATAACGCTCCGCTGACGACTATGATATTAGCAGACACCGTTGACGAAAAATCTTTTGATAAACAAATAAGTGATGACCTGAAAATAAATGATGACCTGAAGGCACTAATCGCGTCTTTGCAAGGCTCCCGCGGCCTTGGGCAAAAAGACACTGGGCTTCAGAATCATGCATTGAATGATGAGTTGGAACTTGAACAGGGCCCAACATTGCCAGAAAGTGACAATTCAGATGCTCTCGCACTTGCAACGTGCGGCGCATTGTCTCCAGAAACAAAAGGCGGGAAGACTGCGATGCCCAAATCAGCGTTGGCAGGTCTGGCAAATATGGTATTCGAGGACGGAGGGCGCCCGAATGTCAGTAAGGGTAGTGCAGCGGCTTACGTTTTTTCAAAAGATCCTGCCCGTATAGATGGAAACAGCTTGCTGGGACAAAATAAGGCTTTAACTAAGATCGTTGGACCACAACAAGCACAGCAAAATAGCGCCAAATCTGGGGAAAATCTTGACATTAATATGGGAAACCCTCAGACCAAAACTATGACTAGCGATTTGGTAAAACTCCAGGCATTGCGTGCAGCTAATTTGGAGCAACAAACTGCTGATATAGATGAGGAAGCCGCAAAAGCTGATCTTGGTGAACTCAAAGGTAAATTGGAAAAAAATGGTCTAACCGTTGCTGGCCAAAAACAGATGGTGGTATCAAATGCCGATCCATCACCTAACGTTATATTACAGTTACTTAGGGAAGTAGGGCGGACACCCAATGATGTGTCACGTATGTCTGGGGCATCATCTACCGCCACTGAGAATGCGTCGGCGATTACAGGAACAGGTGCAAACGCCTCTTCGACTGGTCAGCCAGGGGCGCACACCGGCCATCAGGGCAGTACGCAATCAGGCTCACCATCTGGAGGTGGTTTGTTAGGCAACTTGAATAATTTGCAGATCTTGGACACGGCAAAAGACAACTGGACTGAGATGTTACTTCAACGCGTTAAAAACGGTTTGTCCGGCGGGAAAGATCAGCTGGATTTTCAGCTTAACCCACGTAATTTAGGAAAAATGCGGATTAGCCTTGTTATGCAGAATGATCGTACAAACATCCAAATTCAGACTGAAACATCGGCAGCAGCGTCTATGCTTAGCGACTCAGAAGCACGTTTAGCACAAATGCTTGAGGCATCAGGCCTGCGGCTCGGCAATTTAAATTCAGGCCAGTTTCAGGGATTTGGGGGTGCAGGATCAGATCAGCAGGCAAACCAACATAATCAGAATAAAACAGGCGCACTGAACCAACCTGATGACCATCAAGGTGAAGTTGTTGACGAACTGGTTACTGAAGGATCAGATAACTTGATAAACATTCAAGCTTAGTACATGTACCATTACTAATGTATTGGGTGGGTACGTCCATTGGAGGATGAGTCTATGGCAGATGAAGAAAATAATCAGCCCAAAAAGAGTCGCGGAATTTTGAAAATTCTGATGTTTGTCTTTGGCGGCCTAATTCTTATAGGTGCGGGCCTTGGCGCAGGTTTTTTAATGTTCGCTAGTACGAATCCGGACCCATCTGAAGAAATTGAACAGATAATAGAGCGGAAAATGATTGAGGCGGAAGAGGAAAAAGCCGCTGAGGAAGTCGCTGCTGAAGGTGAGCAAAAGGTTTCAAAAGAGACACCCGAAGTCGACACTTTCATGACAACTTACTTCGAGTTCCCGGGCACTTTTACAACGAATCTGATGAAATCACGAAGGTTCCTCCAAGTTGGCCTTGGCGTATCCACCCAATATGATGATACTGTGATGGGAAATGTGGAGGCCCACCAGTTGGCACTTCGTTCTGAAATCCTTAATGCAATGAGCGAATTCTCTGAAGAGGGCATTCAAGGCAAGGTTGGCCGGGAAACATTAGCAAAAGCACTAACGGATAGTATCAATGCGAAATTGATTGCACTCGAGGGTTTCGGTGGCGTTGGCGAGGTTCATTTTACGTCATTTGTCCTGCAATAGTTAATTTAAAGGTAGCGGGTAGGTTCATTTAAATCATGTCATCACGCAAGTTATCAAGTGAAGAGGTTGAGGCGTTAATGGACGGGCTTAAAAGCTCGGCCCATGACGTTCTGGCTGATGTTTCTAGCTCTGCTGATGTGCGTTCATTCCAATTTGGTCAAGATGACTTATCTCTGATGGGTGACTATTACGCACTCCGACTTATAAATGAGAGGTTTGCCCGGCTTGCGCGTAGTGTCTTTCTGCCCATGTTACGTGTGCAACCGCGGATAACACCATTCCCGCCCGAGGTAAAATCCTTCGATGAATATTGCGAAAGCATTGATAGTTTTATGAATTTGAATATCTCACGTATGGAAGAATTGCGAGGGCCAATGCTCTTAACAGTTGGGCCAAAATTCATCTCTACGTTGACTGCATCCTATTATGGCGGTTCAATCTTTCAAGCAGACCAAAAACGAACGGAGTTTACCAGCACCGAAGAACGAGTTATTGAAATTGTACATCGTGGATTAAGCGAGGCACTGACTTTGGCTTGGACAGATTTGATGCCAATCAATATTACCCATCAGGGCCGCGAAGTGAATCCACAATTTGCTTCATTCGTTGATGGAACTGAACTCGTAATCATCTGTTCTTTTCTGATCCAGTTACCCGATTCTGAGGCGGTGAATTTAGATGTAGTATATCCATTACAGACTCTGAAGCCTATCGCCTCGCAACTACGTTCCCGCGTGCAGTCTGATGGAGGAGATGACGATGTAACATGGCGTGAAAAAATGGAACGCGCGATATTGGATATTCCTCTGAACATCACAGCACTTCTTGGGGAACCTGCCTTATCTATGGGACAGTTGATTCGTCTGAAGGAAGGTGATGTTGTGCCGGTTCAGATTAATGAAGGTGTTGAAGTGCGGGTTGAGGATAATGCGATGTTTGTCGCTGAAATGGGTGAAGTTGCTGGCCAGGTCGCCGTCAGTCTGACAAAGCGGATTTAAGGTGACCCGGGTTTAAAATGAGCTATTGGCCGGATCTCCGGTATAAAGAAGGAAAAGTATGATGGCAGATGAAACAGAAAATCAAGCAGATGAGTCAGGGCCCGCATCTCAAACCACTGGTGCAGGAGCAGGCGGGCCGTCAAAAGTAACTGCAGAAAATTTGCGTGTGCTGGAAAATGTGGAAGTCCAAATGACGGTTGAGGTTGGGAATACTGAAATCAAAATTCGTGATTTGCTTCGACTGAACGAAGGGGCAGTCATTGAATTGGATCGGCTTGCTGGTGACCCACTGGATATTTTGGTCAATGGCACAATGATTGCTAAAGGTGAGATTGTCATGGTAGGCGAACGCTTTGGTGTTCGCTTCACTGAAATTGTGGATCCAGAAAAGCGGGTGGAAAACCTCTAGTCATGGGCTTTTGCTGCCTTCGTTTAGTGAGGGTTTTTTGTACTGTCATTCCTTTGACAAATTAGCAAATGAGTATAAAGCTAGGCTGAATTATCTTTTAAAAATGAATGTTTACAGAATCTTAAGGTATATTTAGTGCCCGATGTGCTCTATGGCATATAATTTGCCTCTACCATCGTTAAGGACAGTCCTTACGGAGGTTGGCAATGTATACAAATATCATCGGCACGCAACAAATTTTGATCACAGCCGCCTTTCTTGGTGTAATGGTCTTGTTACTTATTATCCTTCGCAAAAAAAGTACAGTTATTCGCGCCAACATGAGAGCTGGCAAGCGCATCAATATCATTGAGGATACTGCGGTAAGCCCTACCGAGCGATTGCGCCTTGTAACTGTTGACTCCGCACGGTTTATTATGCTTTCCGCCAAAGGGCATGCGCCGTCTCTTGTATGCCTAAACATTTCTGAGACAAAACCACTTACCCAGCAAAATTTGGGCAGCAATATGGATAGCGAAAACGATGAAATGAAGGCTGCCGTTGCTGAGGCAATGGAGGCCCATGCCACCCTAAGATCCTATGAGAAGCCGTCTATTAAACCTTTCTCGGGGGCCGGTGGCGCTCAAGAAATTAACCAAAATGACGAACAACAAGCCTTCGCTGAAAAGTTTAGAAGCTGGAGGCAGAAAAATGACGTCCGATAGCCGAATTGCTGTTTTTTTGATCGTTGCCCTTCTAGCAGGCTTATCATTGCCAGCAATGGCCCAAGACACTGCAGTGAACGTAGCAAATAACATCGCTAGTGATATGGCAGGGCTTGGGGCCGGTCTACCGGCACTGATCTCAAGAGATGGCGCCGATGGCAGCACATCATATTCACTGTCATTACAAATTCTGGCGTTGATGACTGCAATGACACTGTTGCCATCAATTGTGCTTGGGATGACTTCATTCACTCGCATCATCATTGTGCTTTCAATTTTGAGGCAAGCTATGGGTACTCAGCAAACACCACCAAACCAAGTTCTTATTGCGATTGCGCTATTCCTGACCTTTTTTATCATGTCGCCAACTCTTAAAAGCGTATACGAAACTGCGGCAGAACCCTACTTGGCTGGATCTGTGAGTGCTGAGAACGCACTTGAGTCAGCGAGTACAGATATGAAAGAGTTCATGGTCAAAAACACCCGCAAAGATGATTTAAATATGTTTATGGATCTGGCGGCAAAAGATGTTGTCGAGGCGCCAAGCGATATTCCACTTACCGTGCTGTTGCCTGCGTTTATCACTTCGGAACTGAAAACGGCGTTTCAGATTGGGTTTCTGCTTTTTCTTCCATTTCTTGTGATCGACATGGTTGTTGCATCGGTGCTGATGTCACTTGGTATGATGATGCTCAGTCCCATGTTGGTTGCGCTTCCGTTTAAACTACTTTTATTCGTTCTTGTTGATGGCTGGAGTATGACGGTCGGTTCGCTTGTTGCGACCTATGCAGTTTAACTCTTAGAGGAAGAGGGATACCTATTATGGATTTTGATATGAATGTTGAGTTTCTACGGATGGCTTTTTGGCAGATTGTAATGGTATCGGGGCCAGTACTGCTAGTTGCACTTGGTATTGGTCTTTTCATTGGCATCATTCAGGCGGCTACATCAATCAACGAGCAAACGCTTAGCTTTGTCCCAAAGTTGTTTATGGTGCTGATCGCTTTTGGTCTTCTGGCAAACCTTATGATGGTCCAGTTAACTGATTATTTCCATTTTATTTTTGAGCAGGTAACACAGGTGAGCTAGGCAAATGGGTGATCTGGCGATTTCTAATATTGGGGGTGTCGGCACGCTTCCGGGAATTAATTTACAGTTTTTAATGGAATTACTTGCTGGATTATTTCTTGCTAGCCTTCGTTTTGGCGCATTTTTGATTGCGTCTCCCTTTTTTGGAGGTAGCTCAACGCCTCTGCAGGTGCGAATTATCATGGGGATAATTTTGGGTGTGGCTGTAATGAATAATGTGCCAATCCCTGATTGGCAGAGTTTTTCCGCACTTACCGGTATTCGGGTAATCATGACCGAGCTTGCTATTGGCATTGGATCGGGGTTGATTTTAACCATCTGGTTTTCAGCAGTTTTGCTAGCTGGTGAAAAAATTGCCAGCTCAGCAGGCCTTGGGTTTGCCGCGCAGATAGACCCAGACTCAGGCGGCCAAACACCCGTTGTTAGTAAAACTTTTTCGCTTTTCTTGACTGTGATTTTCCTGTCGTGGAACGGGCATTTAGTGGTCTTGCGCGCCGTTGCCGACTCTTATCAATTCTTGCCCGTTGGTGTAATGCCTAATTTTCCAGCATTAGTGCAAGGAGGTATAGCTGCTGCTGGATCAATGTTTTTTGCAGCAACGATCATCATGCTGCCATTAACGGCATTTTTATTAGCGATTAATCTCGTGATTGGTGTGATTACAAGATCAGCACCACAATTGAACCTTTTTTCATTCGGCTTCCCCATCAGCATGCTTGGCATTTTCGTATTACTATTTTTGTGGGTTGATGTGCTGGGCGGTGCCATGGATGATTTATCGCATGCTGCTAGTGAAAATATCCAATTTGTCTTGGGAGCTATGAGAGATGGCTGAAGAAGGTGATGAGAGCCAAGAAAAGACTGAGGACCCTTCCCAACGAAAGCTAGATAAAGCAGCTGAAGATGGGCAGGTTTTAACTTCCAAAGACATGTTTGTCTTCACTGGTCTCTTTGGGGGGCTGTTGATGATGCTTGCTGTTCCTGGCGTTGTAGAACCTGTGCTTGGCAATTGGTCTAGTCTTTTTAAACTTGAGCCGGGCGCCGATCTAAATGCTCTGATTAGCCAGCGGATTGAAGATGTTATCGTAATGATTCTATTTGTAGGCGCGCTCGTTGGTTTGCCTCTAATGGCCGTAAGTGTTCTGACGCAGGCGGCGGTTGCTGGTAGCCTCAACTTTGCGCCAAAAGCAATGGCGTTCAAAGGTAATAGGATAAACCCGCTAAAAGGTTTGAAGCGGATGGTGTCGGTAAAAGCGCTTGTTGAGCTCGGCAAGGCAACTCTAAAAGTCGTATCGTTATTTGCCGTAGCAATCGCCATTCTATATGTGCAAGCACCAAAAATTTTGCAACTTCCATTTCGCTCGTTAGGTGAGGCTGTAGCCTCAGCGTCCAGCATGTTTCCAGCGGTTCTAGGTGGACTGCTCGTGATGTTGGCAGTAGTTGCTCTATTAGATTTCATGTGGCAGCGCCATACTCATATCAAACAGCTGAAAATGTCTAAACAAGAACAAAAAGATGAACACAAACAGACTGATGGTTCGCCGGAGGTTAAGGCAAAAATTCGTCGAATGCAGATGGAAAGTTCAGCCAATGCCGCCCGCCAGCAAGCTGCACTTGAAGATGTCCCCAATGCAACAGCTATCATCACAAACCCAACACATTTTGCCGTTGCATTGCAATATGATGTTGGCAGTTCAAATGCTCCAAAAATCCTGGCAATGGGTCGTGGCAAGATTGCCGAAATGATCATTGAGCGTGGTAACGAATCCAAGATTACAATTTTTCAAAGTCCGCTTCTCGCCCGAGCTCTGTTCTTCAGCGGGGATATTGGGGCAGAAATTCCAGAAATGTTGTATCAGGCCGTGGCAGTAGTTTTAGCCTACATTTATCGTGTCGATCGAGGTGAGAATTTAGAGCGGCCAGACGTTGAGTTGCCCAAAGATATGCGCTTTGATGAATTTGGTAGGCAGCTGGCAATGGGTACAGGAGGGTATGATGCGTAAACATGAGTCAATTGGAGAGATGATTAGTACATGTTGCTTTGTTGGCGTGGCGTTCTATCTACTTATTTATAGCCTCGACTTGTTGGAGTCTGGCGAAACCTTGCGCGGGTATGGTGGTTTGTTGGCATCAGCATGTTGTGGGCTTGGCGGATTAAGATTTGTAATTGCCAATTTTGTTGAAATACTGCGGAAAAGTTAATGGTGGAGGATCTAAAAAATACTGTTCGGTGTCATGGGTGCCTGCATTATTTCGTGACATACGATCGTCACCGGCCCTATGGCTGTGCACGATTTGGATTTAAGACTAAAAGCTTGCCGGCCCAAGTGGTAGTTGAATCAACTGGCATGCAATGTGCATACCGGGAAGGCCGCCCAAGCGCAAAGGCGGATTGTAATGCAGAGAACCAGAGGAAATTCTGATGGCAGGCGAACTTAACTCAGTCCAAGAAAGCATCAAGCTCGCACTGGACGCCGCCGATGCGGCAACCGATGTGACCTCGGAATATAGTCAGGTAAAACGCGAACATAAGAAGTTGGAAAAAAAAGTGTCACAGATACATCGTTACACCACCATTACCTTTGTAAGCGCCATTTCAGCAGCGGTCATTGCTCTGGCTTTTTCGGCGACCTTATATTTTAAATCTATTTCCGAATTAAAATTGATGACTACAACCAATCGTGAAGGGTTGATTGTGTTTTCGGAGAATATTGAACGGTTAAACACGGTTCTTGCTGAACTCCAAGTGTCACTGTCAAAACAAGAGGAGCTTGTAAAACTGAACCGCCAAACCACAACGCAAATTAGCGAACTTAAAAAGGTGATGTCGGAGGGCAGTGCCAGTATTGTTACTAAACTGCAGAGTCATGGTGATGAACTTGGAGAGTCCACTGTCGCGCTTGGTGAAGTTTTAAAAGCAGCAATGGCATCTCAAAACAAGGCACTTGCAAGTGGCCATCGGGTAAACCTTAGTAGCCTTGAGTCAGCGATCATCAAGTCACTGGGTGAAATTGATAAAAAGATTGCTAGCAATAAGGCATTAATGGGCGTCGCAGCATCGCAAAAAAGAACCAAAGCTGAAATTGAGGGGCTTAAAACGCAGACCAAGGAGATTAAGAAACTTCTTGAAACACAGCAAAATCAGATTAAATTTCCTTAAGCCTGAGACTAAGGTGTATTAACGGAGCTAATTTTGGCCGAATTTGACAATGATAGCGAAAGTACGTCATCCAATAGCTCGATAGAGTCGGCTACTGCTCCCAATTTGTTTATCAAAATAAAATCAATCCCAAGAGTTGCTTATGCCCGAGATCTCCGACTCAAAGAGGGTGATATTATTCTCGCTAATGATGGTAAGATCTTCAGCCAGGATATAAATGAATTCATAGAACTTTGTGACCAAGCTCAAGATAGCGAACAACAACTATTGCTCACTGTTTGCCGTGGCGAGGTTGTCTTTGACCTTTTGGTCGGTGAAAGGTTAGGGGTTGAATTTGATTACTGCGATGCAGACTCTTCGTCAGCAGCGGCCCTAATGTTCGCAAAACATCATGTTGGGGCCAAGGACCACTATTGTAATTATGAGGCACTTCGGGATATTCATAGGCATGTTGTTCTTTATGATACCCGGTATTCGTCCATTGCGACTATCGCTCCACCAATTTGGTTAATGCAGCACCGGGCTTGGGAACCGCTGGTAGCCGTAAGCGCTGCTTATGCAACAGCTTTTGCGGTGCACTGGGCCGTTTTTTTAATCACGAGTTTGTTAATTGCCATTTACTTCCACCGTATCCAGT
>QBYK01000048.1 GCA_003282865.1 SAR116 cluster bacterium AG-325-I21
AACGAAATCAAACAACAGGCAGACAAAAAAGGACAGATGGTATCTCAATATCATGTCACCCAATACTAAAGGTGAAAAGTTTGCTTGGCTTGACCCAACGTCAATCTATATCAATGGTGATGCGTTTCATGATCTGCTAGATGACCTCGTGTCTGATCTCGTAAATGTAAAATGCGATGTTGTCGCTGGCCTTGATGCGATGGGCTTTGTCCTAGGAACCGCAATAGCCACTCGTCTCAACATTGGATTTCTTCCCATTCGCAAAGCTGGCAAGCTATGTGTTGATACGGACAGCGTTACCTTTTCTAATTACTCAGGCCGTGTTCAGGATATGGAAGTCCGGGTTCCGGCCTTTTCTAGGGGCACTCGCATTTTGTTGGTTGATCAATGGATTGAAACTGGCGGGACAATGGATGGGGCAATCCGCCTTGTGGAACGACAGGAAGGCATTGTTGCCGGTCTTGTAGCAATTGCTATGGAAAGTAACGCCAAAACTGAACAGTATCGAGATTACTTTCCTTGCATTACCGCTGTGCGACCAGACACTGATCTCCAAATACAATGTGATCGTCAATCACTTGATAGTTTTAAAACCTATAAACCAGAAATGGCCTTTCCAAAGTTACGCGGCTAAAAACATCAAAAAAGCCTTTCGAAAAGAGTTTTGTGGAGTAACATTCAGCACGCCAACCAACAAGTGGGTTAACAAACTGAACTTTAAATACTAAGATGTCTCCATAAGGGGAAATTCAATAATGCTTGAAAAGTGTGTAAAAGCTGGGCTTCGAATGACAAACCAACGAGTGTCGATAGCTACAACGTTGGACGAGTCTCTTGATCACCCGGATGCGGACGAAATATACCGAAGGGCTCACAAAGTAGACCCAACTATATCTATTGCAACGGTTTACCGTACACTCGGAATTTTTGAAAAAGCTGGTTTGATACAGAAAGTAACAGTCGGGGATGGACGGTCACACTACGAGGTGGCGCGGGATGATCATGAGCATTTAGTTGACGTTGAAAACGGTCAAATTCATGAATTTCAGAGTGAACAACTCCAGGCTTTACTGACTAATATTGCAGATGAGATGGGCTTTGAGCTTACTGGTCACAAATTGCAAGTTTATGGAAAAAAACATGGAAATGTCGCCTGCAGGTGCATTCAAATAAAAGTTTACTGAGACAAAGAAGGCAATTGATCAACTGTTTTTATCGAGTTGGCCGTTAATTTCCACAAGACCGTTAATTAATGATCCCAGACCTGCTGAACGGATAGGTAAATAAGGTTTAGCCATTCTTTTGCAAAGCTTTTTGGCCTCAAGCGCGCTCGAGTGACTGACGCAATTGGTAGGAAACAAAACTGCGTCTGCACTTGAAACTGCACTTGATAAGGAAGCCAGGGAGTCCTCCTTACCACCGTCGTGATAAACTAAATTACCATTCATTTTTTTCACAATGTCACACATGCGACACATTGCTCCGGGTCGGCCACCAATATACAGGACACATTTGCCGGCCAAATCGCATGCCTTTGAACCAGCTAGCCCCCTTGCTTGAATATTATCCAGCATCAGTTCAATCGACGACATTTCAGTGTTTAATAAATCGATTTGGCTGTCTTTTTCGTCTACCTCAGCACGTAATCTCGAGTTTTCAATTGTAATTTGCTCAACCTTGCTAGTCACTTTTGTAACAATTTTCTTTGCCTTACGAAGTGGCAAAACATCAGCGGAACTCTCTTTAGACAACTGATCACCACTCAGCATCACACCGTTACTAAATGCTGAATCTTGATCCACTTCAATGGATTTGCTCAGGCGCATTAAACGACTCTCTAGATCCTTATTTGTTTTATTTAATACGATTATTTTTTCTTCTTGGGCGTTGATTATATCCGTCTTGTTAATGACTTTGATATTGTTACTGACAATAAGCTTTCTAATCTTGTCGTGCGCATTCACAAGCTCAATCTCCAGTTCTTTTATTCTTACAATATTTGCCTGGTTAGATGACCCAACCAAATGGGACAGCATATGAACATCTGAGTAAACCTTAACGCCAACCTCCTTGCTGAGACACGGGTGACTCAACACTGCCCAATAAGGCCCGGGAATATTTCCAACCGAAAATGCATCTCGCCAGAGGACTAGTAGTTCGTCGCTGTCCTTGCAAGTTTTAAAAACTGTAATGGAATTTTCAAATTTTTTATTCAGAGTTTTATTGATTAAACGAGATGTCCAATTTTTTGTTGAACATTCCTGCACCAAAACTGAATGAATAGTGGCATCGAGATCCTCTTTATTTGGGCACGTAACATTAATTTTTTTGCCAATTAATCGGGCTTCACCAAGGGACAGGCAAGTGCCAACGATGGAGCAATGTTGTGTGTAGGGTATTTCCCATACTGACTTCTGTTTGTGAGATTCTGGTGGCATTGCGATGTGATTAATATCCATCCTCTGATCCTTCATTTTTGCCGAAAAGCTCCAAACCAAAACAAGTAGTTAAGAATCATTCTTATAAAGAGACTTGACACGCCCGTCAAGTGCAATTAATAATGATTATCAATATCATTGGTTTCCACAAAATACACTGATAGTGGCGCAATCAGGGATAGGCCTTAATCGTTTCTTTCGAAAAGTGAAAAGAGTAAAAATGCGAAAAGTAAAATCCTACTGCAAGGGATGCTTTCAACCGAAAAAAATGGAATTTCGACGAAAAGACTATTTTGTTGTTCGTGCGAGTGACCAGACGGAAACTTTCATCAATGTTCCCTCAAAAATAAATTTGGCGCAGAACAAACTCGTTCAAGCTGTGAAAAGTCGCCCTCTTAAAAACCGGGCGAGATTCGAAGCTTTTCAACACTCCAAACGACACAAACAAAAACAAATATTCACCTCCCATTAGACAACACTTAAACCCCAAACCCACAGACACTTAAAACAAAGGAGCCAGGTCAATGAGTGGATTGAAAAAATATGGAATATTGACATCGCTGTTAGCTTTTAGCAGCATAACTACAACACATGCGTCTTCAGAAGTGTACGCAAATTTCCCTATTACATTAAAAGGCTACAATGGTGATGCCACCACATCAGAGTCATATGGTGGCCAAATGGCACGACATATGCTTCATAACGGCCTTAAAAAAGCCGCCTCTTCTGGTAACTTAGCAAAAATGGAAATGTATTTTAATGGGGCAAGAAGTGTTCCAATCCTAGACCCAAAAAGTTCGAGCAAATTCCCAGTCAAACAGAAACTAGTCGAAGAGTTGTCAGGCGGAAAAACCCTAACGAAAAAAACATACAAGGGCAAGGTTGTCGGTTGGCCAGGAAATATGACTGGCGCAGAAGTCATAGAGTTCATGATGAAAAAGGCTGCTTCTGTGCCAAAGGGGGTCGATTCTCTAACGGGCTATAATTACCCACAGCTTATCTCCAAGTTTGCGATGGGTGCAGTTTTTTACAACCAGGCGTGTACGAACTATCTAGGGGCGAAAAAGCTCAGTCCAAACTCTAAGCCCAACGATGCTCCATACAAAAAAGGTGCAAAATATACCGGTAAAGAACATGTTTGGGATGAGGCATTCGGCTATTGGGGTGCGGCAGCTCACACACTAACCCTGAGCGCAAAAGAAAGTTATGAAGTTGCGAAGAAAAAAAATCTAGCAGCAGCAGATTACAATAAGGACGGTATCGTGGATGCAGGGACAGAAATGACTTACGCCCATGCATATTATGCTTCTGGCTTCGATAAGGGTGGAAAAACAAATTACTTAGAAACCGTAACACGTGCGTTCGTCGATGGTCGCCAAACTATCACTTCTGCCAAGGGCGCTAAGATAGGTTGGAATGGAAGAAGCAATCTCAAGAAAAATGCTTCAATCATATGTTCGAATTGGGAAAAAGTAATTGCAGAGGCAGTGTTCAAATACGCGGGTTCGGTATATAAGGATTTGGATAAGTTAAACACGATCATGGAAGCAAACGGCGATACAAAAAAGGCGTTTGCAACCTATGCAAAGCACTGGGGCGAAGCGAAAGGTTTTGCAATGGCATTGGAGGCAGGCGCAACAGACCGCAGTGCTGTTTCGGCAAAGTTAACTAGCTTGCTTGGTTATGGTCCATGGCTCCCAAATCTGTCTCAAGTCACCGATATTGCAAAAGACGGCTCTTACGTTAAGGACGAAGCGTCCAGCTTGGCAGCCTACCAGCTCCATATGTTAAAGATACAAAAGCTTATGGTCGATGAATTTAAAGTTGCTGCTAGGAACAATGATATGCTTGGCTCAATGGACGACTTAGCTGCCAAACTAGGTGGCTCTGGATACGCTGAGAACGACTAACTTTAATCTAACGAAGGGCCAAGTCTTGAAAAACTTGGCCCTCATAACTCCTAGACCGAATAGGACAAAGGCTGCCTTCTTTGATGTTCGATGTATTTTTAGATTTTTGGAGTGGCCTCCTATCAGAAGCAACTAACCCTCAAAAGAGAGTTTTTATCGGTTACCTTGCGTCTGCCCTCTTTATTGCATTTCTCTGGCTTTTTTTTGTAGAAAAACTTAAAATTAAAGACGCTACATCAGTTATTTTTAGCAAAAAAATTTGGTTCAGCAAATCAAGCAAGGCTGATTTTAAGTTGCTTTTTTTAAACCGCATAATCCTCTCTGCGGGATCTGTAGCAGTTGTGAGTCAAATTACGATTTCAACATTTTTATATGAATGCTTTAGCTCACAGGATTTTGTCCAGCCATTATTATTTTATTCAACCCCAGCAGGTGTAGTCGCTAGTCTTTTCACCATCTGTTTCTTTTTACTCGACGACTTCTCAAGATTCTTCGTACACCGGCTGATGCACAAAGTGCCCTTATTATGGTCCTTTCATCAAGTGCATCATAGTGCAGAAACAATGACACCGTTTACAATTTTTCGAACCCACCCTGTTGAAGGCATAATTTTTCTTGTACGCACCTCCATAGTTCAAGGGGTAGTCATATCCCTATTTATATACCTGTTTGGAAATAAGGTTGACTTAATAACTATTTTTGGAGCAAGCGTTGGGGTCGTTCTTTTCCACTCACTTGGATCAAATCTTCGGCATTCACACATCAAGATCCGATATCCAAAATTTTTTGAACGAATATTCATTTCACCGGGACAACACCAAATTCATCATTCCGTTGAACAACAACACTACGATAAAAATTTTGGTGTTGCGCTTGCCATATGGGACCTAATGTTCGGCTCACTGGCTTTTTCAGAAAAAAAAGAACACAGATTTGGCTTAAACACCAAATTTGGTGAAAAACAAAATTTACTACATTTATTTTTTTACCCTTTCAAATCAGCTTCTCAAACTTTTAAGCTGACTTTTAAATTCAGAGGACGCTTTTAAGCGATTTAATTATGCCAAAAACAAAATACGCACCAGCTGTTAATCTCCTACTGCTGACAGTTTTTCTCATTGGGATTTTATTAATTAGTCCGAAAGCGATCAGCGGGGAAATAAATATTTATTCGCACAGACAGCCATATCTAATAGAGCCCTTCCTCAAAGAATTTACTGAAAGAACAAAAATAAAAACTAATGTTGTCTTTGCTTCTAAGGGCCTTGCCCAGAGGTTGCAGGCGGAGGGTGAGGCAAGTCCAGCGGATTTAGTCCTGACTGTGGACATCAGCAGATTGAAGCAATATGCAGACAAAGGCTTGTTTCAACCATTTATATCAAAAGCGTTAGAATCGAGTATCCCAAAAAACCTGAGAAGCAAGGATAATACGTGGTATGGATTCTCTAAAAGATCCCGCGTGATTGCTGTTTCAAAATCACTCAAAGACTCAAATGAGATAACAAGGTTTGAGGATCTCACTAACGCCAACTGGTCTGGTAAAATTTGCTCACGGCCCGGTAGCCATGTATATAATCGTGCTCTCTTAAGTTCAATTATTGCAGCAAATGGAAATGAGGCGGCCTTCGCTTGGGCTAATGGCTTAGTTGAAAACTTTGCGCGGTCACCTCGTGGAAATGATAGATCTCAAATAAAAGCTATTTTTTCTGGTGAATGTGCCATCGCATTGGTCAATCATTATTATTATGGAAAGCTAATTAACTCAAAGGACCCCGCGCATAGAAAGTGGGCTGGAAGTGTCGATATAATCATTCCAAATCAAGGACCAACTGACCGCGGTGCACATATAAACATTTCTGGTGGAGGTATCGCAAAACATGCCAAAAACTTAAAAGAAGCAAAACAGTTCATGGAATTTCTTGTTTCTAAGGAGGCGCAGCAATTATACGCGTCTATAAATTACGAATATCCAGTAATTACTGGCATTGATCTACCAGACACCCTAACAGCCTGGGGAGAGTTTAAAGAGGACCAAGTACCTATTGAGACACTTGCCGAGCTATCAGGTGATGCACAAAAAATAATTGATAAAGTCACTTGGTAGCGAAGTGTACCTTAATTTATTGTTATTTCAGTTGCAGAGCTCTCCGCTTCAAAACTGAAGACATAGACACCAGAAAAATTTGTTTGCATGTAGTTAAAGGATTTTTTTATGTCGTCAAAAACAGGCTTTGTTTTTGACTCAAAATTCTTCAGGTCCAAGCTACCATCAAATTTTGCCGTTATGGACAAGCTGCCGCAAGGCCCCAGCGAAATATTGATAGACTGCATATTGCAAGGCCTAATAAATTTAGCCAAATGCTCTGCGAAATAAGATGATGCAACTTTCGCATCTGTTGGTGAAACAAATTTCAGATTATAAATTTTTGCATACATTTTATTGTAACTCGCTAAACATCTTATCTATCAACTCAGAAGCATCACTGCCGCTAATTTTCAAACGTTTCATAGGCTTTGGTGTTATACCCATTTTTTCAATAAGCAACCGCCCTGTCGAACTCAGGATCGCATTGGATTTAGTATCTGTTATACAAAATCCATTTTCTACCAAACTATTCGCATCCCGCGCGCTGACTTTCAAATCCGATTCCAGCAACAACAACACTTTTAAATCCAGCAATGTTGCACCAGGAAGTTCATCAGACAAAATATCTGATGCTTGAACAATTTTTTGAGCGGTAAGGCTTCGCTGTTCAACTTGCAAGTCCAGCAAATGCGCAATGTTTTTACTGATACGGATTAACAAATTTTCTTGATCAGCCGATAACTTTTTTGGCTCTGTGTTAAACAAGCATAACGTACCAAGCGCATAGTTATCTTTATTAATGACCGGGAACCCGGCATAGGCATGCGGGGCATCACCCGACTTTATAAAGGGGTGTTCTGACCAATCAGGATCCTTGTAAAAATCTTCAACCACCATTGGTTCAGTATTCAACAAAACATATGAGCATACATTCCATTTTGACCGTTCTATTCTGTTCCCAACCTTGTAGCTCTTATCAACACCGGCACCGCCCATTGAGCATTGTGCCTCGCCATCAAACAGGCTAAACCTCGCCTGTTCAAACCCAGTCAGGTCTTTAGCAAGGTCGCAATATATCTGAAAAAGCTCTGAATTCGGGGCATCGATAAGACCGGTTTTAACGACTGCCTGCGCGCGTCGGGTCTCATTGGAAGGCCTTGGTGCTTTTTCACCAGAAGTTGGCTTTGGTAGAACTTGTAAACTCATGATCTTACACCTTACAGTTAGGTAAAACGAAGTATCGTGTTCGACAGTATTATATATTTTTATTTTTATAAATAGAAAATATTTAGATTGAGGTGTCTGCAGACACTGGTGTCAGAGCAATCATGACCATTAATGAATGGATGTTATTATTATCAGCCTGCTTAGCTGGCGCAGCAAGTCCGGGGCCAAGCCTTGCTTTGCTAATACGAAGCGTAATCATTGATGGGCGAACTGCTGGAGTGATATTTAGCATTGCCCATGGCGCTGGTATTCTGATGTATGCATGTCTGGTGGTCATAGGGCTTGAGACCATTCTTCTTAACTCATCCAGAACCCTTTTTATTCTTCAAGTAGCCGGGTGCGGTTTCCTTTTTTGGGTGGCTCTCAAGATGATTGTTGGCAATCGAATAGGCACGACTGAAGGAAACGAATCCCAACCTCACTCGAAACCCTCTCAGCATATCTTAAAACATGCCCTTGATGGATTTTTGATCGTTTTTTTCAACCCTAAGATCGGAGCATTTTTCCTTGCAATTTTTAGCCAATTTCTCTCAGAACACCAAGATATAGAAACAAAAGCAGGTATAGTTTCCATCGCTTGGATTGTCGATACAGCTTGGTATCTTTTTGCAGCTCTGGTTGCAACGTTCCCAATATTTATGAAGTTCATAAATAGTTACAAACCGAAAATCGAATTATTCATCGGCTATACTCTTATTTTAGTCTGCTTTCTATTAATTTGGAGGTTTTTTTAGAATGAGTAGTTGCAAACTTGTTTTGTCTGGTCAGGCGAAAAAAGCATGAGTACTGACAATAATTAGATTACTATAATCATCTATTAAAAATTGTTTCCTGAGTGTGCCAAAAATTACTCAGGCTTTTCTTCAATAAATGTTTGAGAATATTTGCAATGAATTTGAGTGAAATATTTTTTGATCTTGGCATACAGAATCCAACATTGTTTTATGCCGTAGGTTTTATCGCTGTACTTGTGACAGCTTTATCAAAGGCTGGATTTGGCGGGGCGATTGCAATCGGCATACCAATACTGTTGCTGGTTACGACACCTCGCGTGGCACTCGGTGTGACGTTACCTATTCTTCTCACTATTGATCTATGGGTTGTTCGCTCTTCCTATAAAAAGGTCAACTCACAACTCCTTTTTATCATGCTTCTTTTTGGTTTAATTGGGCATGGTGTTGGTTGGTTTTATTTTGATCAAATATCCAGTGATTTACTAACCGCCTTTATTGGCTTCATGTCACTACTAACCGTTTTTTTATATTTTAAAAAGCGTTGGCTACCAGAAAAAATAATTACAACAAAACAAGAGAAAGTTTTTTCCGTTTGGCTCAGTGGCTCGATCTGGTGCTCTATAGCAGGTGTTTCAAGTTTTGTTTCTACTTCGGGTGGGGTGCCGCTCCAAGTTTTTCTTTTGAGGTGCAAAATTGAAAGATCAGTTTATATCGGTTCAGCAGCCGCATTTTTCCTTGCCCTCAATCTAACCAAAATTCCGCTTTATGCAGATTTAAATATCCTCTCATACCAGAGCTTTTTGATATCTATGATTCTGGCACCGGCAATTCCTTTCGGGATAATATTAGCTCAGTGGGTAAACAAATTTTTATCGGATGAGAAGTTTTACCTGTGGATGCATATAATTCTTGGAGTTGTCGGGCTTCAGCTTCTTTATCAAGTATTATTATGAATAATTAGAGCTTTTGGGTTTGATTTAACTGATGCCAAAACAAACTTATCCAGAATAGATTAGAACAAACTAAGCTATTTCAGATTTGCAAAAAAAGAGAGTGCCAAAATGGGCAAGTCAAATCGTCCGCTGATCATGGGTGAGAACGGTGCGGTGGCAACCAACCACCCACAAGCCACATCTGTTGGTCTTGATGTTTTGCGTGGCGGTGGCAATGCGATAGACGCCTCCGTTGCCGTTTCACTTGCACTAGGAGTTGTTGAACCCGCAATGTCTGGCCTTGGTGGAGACGGTTTCTACCATGTTTGGTTGGCAAATTCCGCTAGGACACTCGTTTATAATGGCACAGGCACTGCTCCAGACGCAGCAGTGAAGGGTAAAATTTTTTCAAAAGGCATCCCAGTTTTTGGTCCCCATAGTGTGTCAATCCCTGGCATGGTTGGTGGTCTCGGTGCAATGCATAAAGATTATGGAACCAAAAGTTGGCAATCGCTGTGTGATCCAGCAGCGCATCTCGCTGGTGGCGGTTTTTTCGTAACACACGCATACCGGTCATTCGCGCAACAGGCATTAGAAAAAATCCAACGCAATGAAATCAGTCAAGAAATCTTTCTTGACAAAAGTGATCCGCCTGACGTCGGCACAAAAATTAAACAACCGAAATTGTGTGAAACACTCACTCAGTTAGGTGATGAGGGGTCAGACGGATTTTATCGAGGCAACCTCGCAAACAAAATAATCAAAGATGGAGGAGTTGCAGGGTTATTGTTCAGTGATTCCGATTTTGCTGAATTTTATCCTGAAGTGCAGGCCTCTATAAGGATTAAATACCGCGGCTTTAACATTTTTCAAACACCACCAAACTCCACTGGTTTTGTGATGTTACAAGAATTGAAAATTTTAGAAAACTTTGACATCTCTAAATTGAACTTCAATGACCCAGAGCTCATACACCTAATGGTTGAAGCAAAAAAATATGCATTTCTTGACCGGGAAAGATATGGAGGCGATCCGAGGCTTGTCGAAGTACCAATCAATCGCATCCTTTCAAACGCACACACCTCAAACCTCGCAGGGAAAATTGATTTGGAAAAGGCTGCGAGAATCCCCTTGTTGTTTGACGATCCATCGGAAAAAGACACGACATATTTCAGTGTTGTAGACAAAGATGGGAACGCAGTTTCAGCAATCCAAAGTATTAACAGCCCCTTTGGATCTGGTGTCACTGGTGCGGACACGGGTGTTTTATTCAACAACCGTATGGCTTATTGGCACCTTGAAACAGCTCACCCCAACAGCCTCAAATCTGGAAAGCGCGTGAGACATACAATGAATGCTCCGATAGTAACTCGTGATGGCAAACTTTGGGCTGTATTCGGTACGCCAGGCGCGGACAATCAGGTTCAAATTAATTTTCAGGTTGCAGTCGCATTAATAGATTATGGGCTGGACCCCCAACAAGCAGTTGAGGCAACAAGGTGGACAAGCTCGCAGCCAAATCAAGGGGCAAACTGGCCCCATGATGGGGACTACAGCTTAACCATCGAAAGTGGGCTTCCTACAAAGTGTATTTCAAAACTGAGACGCCTCGGTCATGGGGTTGAAATCGTGCCCCCGCTAGAAGGTCCGTGCAGCGTGGCTTGCATTCGGCTTTTAAGTAATAATACACTTATGGCAGGCAGTGACCCACGAAGAGACGGTTGGGCTGGAGCTTTTTAACGAGCAAACTCGGAGGCTAGTTCTTGAAAAAAGGAATGATTTCTGCCCCTCAACCAGAGGCTGTTGATGCAGGAGCCGATATATTAAATTTAGGAGGAAATGCAATTGATGCAGCGATTGCATGCGCATTTGTTCAGGGGGTCGTTGATCCATTAATGTGTGGAATTGGTGGTTTTGGAAGCATGCAGCTTTTTATTCCTAAACTAAAAGTTCATGAATGCATAGATTTTCATGGTAAAGCGCCGGAAAAAGCCACACCTGATATGTGGGCTGACAGAATTGAGGGAGAAGCTCGTGACGGCTTTGGCTTTATAATAAAAGGTCATATCAATGATATTGGTTATCAGTCGATTACGGCTCCAGGCAGCCTTAAGGCATATTATGAAGCACATTGCGATTACGGGGTGTTAGGTTGGAAAACCATTTTGCAACCAGCAATTGAATATGCAGAAAAGGGATGGGTAGTTCGGCCCCATGTTGATTTTTGGTGGTCAATCAAAAACCATTTCGGTCGCACACCAAATCCAGACCGAGTTAAATTCTCAAAGTCTGGAAGGGATCTCTATTGTGATGCACAGGGAAATTTGAAAGTTGTAGGTGACAAGGTTGTTAACGACGACCTCGCAGATACCCTCAAGCGGATTGCCAAAAATGGAGCAGACATATTTTACAGTGGTGCCATAGCTCACGAAATCATAAACGATATGAAATCTAATGGCGCACTTCTAACGATTAATGATCTAAAAAATTATCAAACAAAGCGATCAAAACCCCTTTGGGGTAATTATAGGGGTTATGACATCGCCACCAACAATCCTCCGGGTGGAGGGATAATGTTGATCCAGATGTTAAATATCCTTGAAAATTTTGATCTGTTAAACCTTGGTCACAACAGCAGTGATTATGTTCGTATTGTTTGTGAGGCAATGAAACGAGCAACAATTGATAAAGATTTATTTGTGGGAGACCCAAATTTTTTAACAGTTCCAACTGAGCATTTAATTGACAAAAAATATGCGTTTGAACAATCAAATGATATTCGAAATGGAAAAATTGCGGATGTGAAAAGACTAAGTACTAAAACTGAGTCCAAGGACACAACTCACCTTTCGGTTATTGACATTAATGGCAACGCAGTTTCTATGACCCATTCACTTGGGATGCCCTCAGGCGTAATAACATCGGGCCTCGGCTTCATGTATAATGGATGTATGGGTGTTTTTGATCCCAGACCAGGAAATGCTGACTCCATCGCCCCGGGCAAAAGTCGGTTTTCATCAATGAGCCCATCTATTGTATTCAATAGCGGTCAACCATTTCTTGTGATTGGTGCGCCTGGAGGCACTCAAATCCCGATGGGGCTTCTTCAATCAATAATTAATGTCATCGATTTTGGCATGAGCATGGTCGAATCAGTATCAGCACCGCGTTTTTCCGCAACAAGCAATCTTATTGATGTTAGTAACCGTATATCGAGGCAAACAACCCTTCCACTTGAAGACTTAGGTTATACGGTTGTCCGCAACCCGAACACCTATGGCTTCGCGGCAGTTCACGGTATTAAAATCCAAAACCAGGAGTGGCAGGGAGCAGCCGATCCTGGGCACGATGGTATAGTGGTAGAAGTTTGAGGTATTGCTTTTATTGGAAACAATATATTGAGAACCCAACTCAAGTAGCTTCGTTCAGTCAAATAATGTGATTTAATAAACTCAAATACTGCGCCTAAAACCCAATGTCACAAGCAACAAGTTGGCTCACAAAAGTTTGCTGGCTCTAAGTTAAGCCAGAGAATAACAACCGGTCATGCTACTCATTTTCACTAGTAGTAGAATTCAATCTGAACAAGAAATTTGTCAACCTTTGCAGCGGAAAATCGGTCTATTTGTAAACCTCGCTTGAGTATTTGGTTGCAAGAAATGCTTCAAGCCCCTCGATACCACCCTCATAGCCATATCCGCTATTTTTCAACCCGCCAAACGGCGTTTCGACCGAGTGGATGTGGAGAGAATTTATTGCAAGCATACCACTCTCAATTTCTGTTTTTAAAACCCCTGCCGTTTTTGGGCTTCCAGTGAATGCATATGCGGCAAGACCAAAGGGTAAACTGTTCGCACGGTCAATAACTTCATCAAGACTTGCAAAAGTTGCAGTTGGTGCAATTGGGCCAAACGGTTCTTCTGTCATTACTTGCGCTGAGTCAGGAACATTTGCTAGCAAAGTTGGTTGATAAAACGAACCAGAACTTTGAACTCGTTCACCTCCAACTAGAAGCTGGGCCCCCTCTGACACTGCATTAGAAACGAAGCCTTCCATAATATCCAACCGTCGGTCCGCAACTAGAGGGCCCATGCTAACTCCGGCATCAAGCCCGTTGCCAATATTAACCGCTTCCACATGCTTTTTGAATGCTTTGAGAAACTGGTCATGAATTGATTCCTCAATAAAAAAACGAGTCGGTGAAATGCAAACTTGCCCGGCATTTCGAAATTTTCCCTGCGTGCACAGTTGAGCTGCAGCATCGATATCAGCATCTTTAAACACCATAACTGGGGAGTGGCCGCCAAGCTCCATAGTACAGCGGATCAAATTCTTAGCTGCCAGCTGTTGCAAATGGATGCCCACAGGCACACTGCCCGTAAAACTCAATTTACGTGGAATAGTCGAAGCTAGTAAGTGCTCTGATACCTGTGCTGGGACGCCAAAGACAATGTTTAGCACACCAGCTGGCAGACCTGCATCCATCAATGCTGTTCCAATAGCAACAGCAGTTGCCGGCGTTTCTTCACTTGGCTTTATAATGATTGAACAACCCGCAGCTAATGCCCCGGCGACTTTGCGCATCACATTGGTAGCTGGAAAATTCCAAGCAACAAATGCCAGCGCTGGCCCAACCGGCACCTTCCGCGCCTCATGCTGCATACCTGGAAAACGTGATGGGATGATCCGCCCATAAATGCGTTTGCCTTCTTCCGCGTACCAACGAAGCAAGTCGATCGCAACCTGCATTTCAATTTTTGATTCGGCCAAGGGCTTGCCCATTTCACGTGTAAGGTTGGTACAATTTACCTCAAAACGATCTTCCAACAATCTCGCAGCTTGCTCCAGAACTGCCTGCCGGCTATGTGGTGTCATCTTTCGCCATATATTAAAACCTTCCAAGCTGCTCTCAAGCGCTCGGTCCAAATCTGAGGATGTAGCATACGGCACTTGACCAATTTCAGACCCATCAGCAGGGCAAAATACTGGCTCACTTTTACCCGCGCCACCAACAACCCAGTCGCCGGCAATTAACATTTTCAATTCTGGATATGACATCAAATAATCTCCATTTATCTCTAGCGCGTTAAAATAATATTCAATTTCAAAAAATCTTCACGATCCATGCTGGATCATATCAGCCGCTTTCTCAGCTATCATATAGGTTGGCGCATTAATATTTGCCGAAGTGATTAATGGCATTATTGATGCGTCAACAACCCTCAAACCCTTGACACCATTAACTTTCAGGTTAGGCGCAACAACAGCATTTTTGCTAACGCCCATACAACATGTTCCAACAGGATGATAAACTGTACCACCCCCCTTACGAATTGCATCAAGGATTTGATCATCACTCTGGATTTTTGTACCTGGCACAACCTCCCTTTGCCAAAGGTCACGGAATTTTGGTTGTTGGTAAATTTCTCTGAGAATTTTAATTCCTTCCACCATTGTTTTCTGGTCAAGTTCATCCGATAGGTAATTCGGCTCAATGAGCGGGTTGTCAGCCGGATTTGATGATCTTATTTCAAGTGATCCTCGAGATTTTGGATGACATTGCCAAATTGCAGAAGTAAATCC
>QBYK01000049.1 GCA_003282865.1 SAR116 cluster bacterium AG-325-I21
AACATCGATTAAGTGTCGTTATGTATTCAATGAGAGCGTTATATAGAAAAGTGCTTGGAATAGTTTCATGCGTTTCCCTTTCCGCCAATATTGCTAATGCGTCGGTGGCCGATAAAGGGGTCGTGTGCCGTGATGAAACACAATTCCAAGCAAGATTTTCAGACGTAGAACCACCGCTCCTCTCTTTGGTTGCGCATTGGTTCGATGACACGAGAGTTAACACAACGACTTGGGAGCGCATCAACGACTTTATTATCATGTCCACAACCCGAAGAGGCGTGCCATACCAAACGAATGTTAGAGAGGTGAGTTGGAGACCAGATGCTAATGATAAAGAAAGAAAAATATCAATAGACCGCAAAACGGTGCGAAGATCAGTGGTTCTGGGTGAAAAGGTTTTAGTGAGTGTCAACTGCCAAATCTTTTACAAGAAAAAGGAGTTTGATGCATACCTCAAAGGTGTAACAAAGATATTACAAACCAAATACAATGCTGAAATAGAGGATCATAAACTTTAGCTCTTTTGGAAGAAAAGGTCAAAAATACACAAAACAGGATCATTGATAAAAGGCGCTAAAACCCAGATTAAAGAATAATAGCCCCAGTTACTCGATTAGATAAGAACCATTGTAAGTGAGAAGCGTTACTCTTGATCGAGCACCGTAAAAATGCCCGAAAATGGGGCAGAACCGTATCCCTCGGGAATGGCATCGTTACCATTCGCGCTCATGAACTGTGTACCTTGGCCTGTCAATAAAAATTGGAAGTTAAGGCCAAAGGTTTGTTGGGTTATCGTAAATGGGTTGGTTAGCGTTAAGACCCCAACCAGATGCGTTCTATTTGGGCATGGGTCAGCAGTTCCCGCGGCACTCCGGAGCTTCGCAGAGTTGGTTATGAAACCATCTATCACTGCCCCAGTCACAGCGGCGCCCACGTAGCCTGAGAAACAGGTTGTATCACCAAAATTTGCAAGTATATCGGTCTTGTCTGTCGCCGGCCCAATTTGATCCGTTTGCCCGTTTGCCAAACCATACCATATTGAACCATCACCTGCTGTAAAAGTCGTGTTCGTAACAAATTGGTTTTCCATTAAAATATATGGGTAGCCGTAAGTTCCAACAGGTGGCAAAGTGCTCTCCCCATCCATGCCAAGTGAAGTACCGATTAAGGCCGCAACATCAGTTGCAGTTGGAGTGGTGTCACTGTAAACGATGGAACAAGTACTTGCATCAAAAGCTTCGGCATCTTTACTCGTACCATACGGGTGTGACTCACAAACGCCCATTTCTACAACGGTAATTTCATATTTTTGTGGAGTTGCCCCACATGTCGCGCTGGCTGGCGTCTGAGAAATAATACCGTTGGTACCCGCAGTTGCTACACATGGATTCATTACTTCCGCATCCACCTTGGCTCCTGCCGCAAATGCGCTCGAACCAAAAATTGCAAAAAATGAAAATAGAAACAAATTGAATGAGAGATTTTTCATCTTAAATACCTCCAACACCAGCAACAAATTTTGTTTGAATAACAACGGCGTTGTTACGGCGGACCTTATCGAGCATTTTTTCTTTCATAGACCCGCTCTCGAACATCTGACTAGAAAAAATAGGCTTACTTGATTGTGAGGGAGCACTTCCTACCGGAAGGGCGTACGTGAGTTGCCCAAAATTTTCATCTTCGGTAAGACCGTCATAGTCTCGTCGACCGATTTCGATTTGAACATTGTCTGTTAGATGCGAAAAAGCAATGCTGTAGGTATTACCTTTTGTGTCAGCGTTGCCCCCAACCCCTTTCCACTTCCAATTTTTAACGTAAAGTTTCGCTCCAGGCACGTATGGAATCTGTCCCCCAAGTTCAATATCATACCCGTCTAGAGCTCTCTCTTGATTGCTACTTTTACCCGACTTCCACTTTGTTAAAGCCATATAGCTATTTGCAGTTAGTTCTAGCGCTGAGGTTTTGAACTCTGCACCGATGCTCGCTCTTTGATGACCATACTTCGGGTCATAATCAATGAAAGTATTAAACCCAGTAATGATGCTTTCATCATCACTCAAATAGCGACGGCCCAGACCTATGTTTAATACTGCCCTCGAGTTTGCATTACCAAGGGACGTCTGCATAAAGGTTTGCGCATGTCCGTTATCACTTGGCTCAAACCCTTTTACATTTGTAATAAAGTATCTAGCCTTCTTGCTTTTGATACCCATTATACTGATATCAGTTTTCGAGTTTGAGAGAGTGCTGTCAATCGCCGTTGTAGCGGAGTTGGCGAGCTTCTCGACTTTCTCTTCAGCCAAGTTCTCAACGATAGCTTGCTCTGGTTTGGTGCTACTGGCGGCTTCTGCGGCTAGTTCAGCCGCTTTCTCTTGACGCTGGTTTGTCTCATCGTCAGGGCCAAAGATAAAATCAACGGTGTTATCCCACCCGCTCCCAATTGATGAACATCCTGCCAACATTAGGAGAAGAACCCCGCAAACTATTTTATTTATTCTATTTTTAGCAAGCATTTCATGCACCATACCAGTGAGACAAAAAGAAATAAATCTAATCAGGATTTATAACAAGATTTTTGAAAAAAATCATCAAAAATCACTTTGCTATTGCAATAATATGCGAAAATCACCCCTCGCTAGACCGTTCACCCAAAATTGGCTCTCCAGCGGTGGCTAGCGATAAAATTGACGCCGGGTTGAAACAGATTGGAGAATAAGCCAAATCATGCTGCTCTGAAATCTAAGATGCCATGCCAGAGATAGCTCAAAAGCTTCTTTTGTATCTGAAAAAACTCCGATGTTTTTCATAAAAAATCGTGATTTAAGTCGTTCTATTAACGTAGTTTTATTTTGAACATCAGAACTAAGGACCGAGTTTTGAGCGTTATTAACACCAATGTTGGTGCATTATTGGCCCGGACCTATGCAACCGAGGCCAATAATAAGATGCAGACCTCCATGGAGCGTCTCTCATCCGGCTTGCGCATAAATCGCGCTGCTGATGATGCCGCCGGCTTGGCTGTTGGCAACAAAATGGCCGCGTCGATAAAAAGTTATGAAATGGGTGTAAGAAACTCTGCCAACATGATTAGCCTGTTGGCAACAGCGGAAAATTCCCTATCGCAAATACTAGATATGCAGCTAAGGATAAGAGAGTTAGCCGTTCAGTCTGCGAATGGAATTTACTCAGATCGTGACAGAGATAACCTAGAAATTGAATCAGGAGGCTTAATAAGGGAAATGGACCGCCTTGCCGCCCACACAAAGTATAATGGTGTTAGCCTTTTAGACGGGAGCTTTCGGGGAAAAGTTGTCCAAACAGGTGCTGGTATTGGCGACCATGTGTCTGTGAACATTAACGAACTCGTGAGCTCATCACTCGGAAGATTTTGGGAAACGACAACATTTACGAATGGAAACTTTACTGAGACGACGCCTGTTACCACTCCCTCAGCTGACGTAAAAGCAATACCAGGCTGGGAAATCCACAATAAACGTGTTGAGTTAGGACAAGATGGCTCCACTGGTCCAGCCAGTGTAAACAACCGAGATAACGTCTCAATTGCAAATACAATTGCTGGACATCCCGTGCCTGAAGACCTGACACCCCGCCCCTTCCAGAATGCAGTTCCCAATTTAGTGGTCGAACCCACGTCATCAACAACAACTGATACCGCATTGACCTATGGTGTCACTCACTCGGGCATCATTGATCCGAGCCCCCCAGTCGCCACTGATCCGGGAACATACAATGTAACGGTTGGGGCTTTGAGCGCTGTAACAGTGACTGGTAGCACAAATACAACTGGCAATGCAGCTTTGATGAATCAAAGCTTCACCAATATCGCCGGTTCTGCGCCAGCGGCGGGTGGGACCAATGCACAATTCACAGTTTCGGTTGGACCAATGAAAATTACGCCAACATCCTCTAATACTAACAATGCTGCGATGATGGGGCAGAATTTTATAAATGTCGCTGGCACAGGTGGATCAGGCAGTGGTGCACTTTTTAATGTAACAGTGGGAGAAATGACAACTTCACCAACGTCTTCAACAACTTCCAACACAGCAATGATGGGGCAAACCTTTACCAATGTGGCAGCCTCAGCACCAGCTGCTCCTGGAGGAACTGCAGCAAAATATACAGTAACTGTTGGGCAGATGCAATTTAATGAGACCTCAGGAAACAGCACTGGCAATGCAGAACTTTTTTCGACCAACTATGGAAATATTTTAGCCACAACCGTTACTGGTGGTGGTAACGGAGCAACCTTCAACGTCAGCATTAACGGTTCAGGCAATATAGAAGCTAGTGTGATAAACCGGGGCTCGGGCTACAACGTAGGGGATAGATTGAAAATTTCAGGATCATCAATTGGCGGGGGCGCAGATCTCATTTTGACGATTGGCGCGGCAACCGTGAGCATAAATCAAACAGATGCAGGCAGTGGATATACCAGTGGCGAGAGCATTAAAATACTCGGCAATACCATAGGCGGAAGCACTGGGGCTGACGATATCACGCTGAGTGTGGGTAACGCCAACATTAGTATAAGCCTTGCTGATGCAGGAACTGGATACAGCGCCACCGACGTGATAACAATACCAGGAAATCTCATTGGCGGAAGTGCTGGTGCCGATGATATTGACGTGACTGTTCAAGATGCCGACATCAGCGTCAGTGTCACAAATCCTGGCAGTGGCTACAAGGTGGGAGAGCAAATCACTATTCTAGGTAGCGCACTCGGAGCAACTGACGGCGCCGACAATATAGTTGTGAACGGAAATGCTGCAAGTGTTAGTGTGAGCGCTGTGAGTGGGTCAGGTTACACTGCAGGTGGCACAGTGACGTTAGCTGGATCAGATCTCGCATCCGGCGCTAATAATCTTGCAATAAAAACATTAAAAGTACCACCAGGAACTGACGATGGTGCCCGACCGTTGAGCTTTGGCACTTTAGGTGACGATACTGCGACCGGGTTTAGTATTGAAAATGGCTATATCGTTCTCGATTCAGGTACTATGACAAGCGTCAATGGATTCGACATTGTTCATGGCCCCTATCTGGTTTCCTCTGAAGCAAAAGAAATTAGTGCGGGTGAGAAAGTTAAATTTGATTGGAAAGCGTCCGGTACTAATGATGCTTTTGACATATTTGCCTACATAGTTGATGTGGACACTGGAACGACTGAGATACTCCTAAACCAAACCCAAAGCCCCAAAGGCTCAACGGACTGGACAACTGTCTCGCACACGGTTCAAACAACCGGTAATTATAAATATGTTTTCATCAATGGGACATATGACGACACTGGCGGCAAGCTATTAGGCGCAGAAATGTATCTTGATAATATTTACATTGAACGAGACAATCTCCCAGCGGGGGAGCAGCACACAGTAGATAAAATTAACCTGCAAACTATTGCTAATGCCGGAAATGCTGTTGGCATACTTCAATTAGCTATTTCTCAGACTTCCAACGAACTCTCAAAATTTGGCGCTTTGATCAACCGTTTCAAACACGCTTCAGCAATTGCAACTGCAATTGCAGACAATATGAAATTGGCGAGATCGAGAATTTTTGATACAGAGTATACAATTGAGACATCTAAATTGGCCAAACAACAGATATTGGCAAATGCCTCTGCGGCAATGCTTTCTCAAGCGAATATCTCAAAGCAATCTACACTAATGCTTCTTGAGTAGTACATTCCAAGATAGATAACGAATTCATAGACTTCACTCTAAGAATCAATATTTGCCAAGCTTTTCAGCTTCATGATACAAAACTTCACGCAGTGCTTTATTTGCGTCCTGCCAGGTAGCAACTTCGCCATCATCCATCACTCCAGATGCCCGTGGCACCAAAAAATGGTGGTTATAATCATCACAACCTCTCGCCAATTGCACAAAGGTCTCGCCAAATAGCTGTTTAACCTCAGTACCAATATAAGACTGAATTGCCAACCCGACACGGCGTTTGTCGGATGTATTATGCCCAGACCCATGCACGACCCATGGGTGATGAACCGACAACTGGCCAGGCCGAAGCTCGATTGGAACAGTTTCATCCTCAGGAACACCCATTACCGTTTGCCCCCGAGTTAAAAGATTATCCTCAACATATGTGTCAACGTGATCACGTTGGCCACCATGGTGGCTTTCCGGCCACATATACATGCAACCGTTTCCTTTTGTAACTTCGGTTAGAGCCAACCAAGCCGTTACCCAATTATATGGTTTCAACCCATTATATCGCGCATCTTGATGCCAACTGATAAATCCACGTTGCTCCGGTTCCTTGACAAATAAGGTTGTGCCTGCCACCAAAATATTTGGGCCTATTAGACTTTCAATAACATCCAAAATGCCGGGATGATGGGCAATTTGATCAAACAGCGGTAAGACCTGGTGCGCGTTATTACGGCCGTAGCCCAGTAAACTTTCTCCATGATCATTTTCTAACCGCCGAAAAGTCTGATAAATCTTATCTGCTTCATCTTCAGTGAATATATCGATTGGTGCAAGATATCCATTTTGTTGATAAAAGTTAACCTGGTCTGCTGTCAACGCAGTCATGGTTGCCTCCTCATTTGAAATCGGTTTCAAAAAAAGATGTGATTAATGGCAATATGGTTCCGGCTAAATTCAAACACTAATTGCCACCCGCTCGAATGCCCGAATAGAAAACCGCACTACTAATTTAAGTGCAAGATTTTCACTCCAGCACACTAGCTAGGGTTAGCTTAAACCCTTCATGAGACCTCACAAAACCAAGACCCTCATAGAATTGAATGGCATTTTCGCGCGTCTTGTCACTAGTCAATTGCAACACTCTACAGCCTCGATCAAGACACTTTGTTATTGCCCAAGCTATCATTTCAGACCCATATCCTTTTCCTCTGAAATCACGAGAAAACCGAACGCCTTCTATTTGTCCACGCAGGCTGCCAAGTCGGGACAAACCAGGTATAAATGTAATCTGCAGGCATCCAATCGGTTCACCATTGATTTCAAAAATAACAGCATATTGATTAGCATCACTATTTATCTGTTCAAAAGCGCGAATGTAATCAGCAGGAATAACATTTGCCTTGGTCTCACGGCATTGGCCAATTTCATCGTCTTCGAGGAGCCCAATGACAACCCCAAGGTCAACTTTTTGCATTTTTCACGCGGTCAAATCATCCATTTTTTGCTCTAAAATAAATCTCTGTTCGCAATTAAATTGCTGAGCTAGACCTACAAAGACAGTAACTCCCGCGCTTTCTCAACTGACGCTACAGACCCACCCAAGTCATGGATAATTCTCGCTGCTTTTTCTACCAGAGCTGCATTTGAGGGAGCAAGAACACTTTGTTCCATATAAATATTGTCTTCAAGACCAACCCTTACATGACCCCCAAGTAAGACCGACGCGGCAACCATCGGAAATTGAAACCGGGAGACTCCAAAAGCCGACCAAACCGCATCTCTTGGTAACATGCTTTTCATCATTATTATCGATTCGACCGTGGCGGGGGCACCGTAATCAACCCCCAAGCAAAACTGAAAAAACGGTGGTGGCTGTATTAATCCATCTTTGATTAGATTGATTGCGTTCAATATGTGGCCCGTGTCGAACACTTCTAGTTCTGGCTTTACGCCCACAGATTGAATTGAAGCGGACATGTATTTTAGGTGTTCGGGGTGATTTAAAAAAACATGACGCTTTCGGTTCATTGTTACTACATCAAGTGAGCAAATCTCAGGGCGCAGTTCAACAACGTGTTTAACACGCTCTGACGGGCTACACATTTTACTATCATGTGATGCTATCCTAGGGTCATCTACCGAAGGAGAAAACCGGGCGCCTGGCCCAGTCGTTAGGTTTATTATAACGTCAATGCCGCTGCACCGAATTCCTTCTGTAACTTCCTGATAAAATTCCACACTCATACTTGGTCGTTTAGTCTCAGGATCACGAACATGGCAATGCACAATGGCGGCCCCAGCTTTTGCGGCATCAATAGCACTTTTCACGATTTCAGATGGCGTCACTGGTACAGCAGAATTTTTTTCTGGTGTCGGCGCTGACCCTGTCACTGCACAAGAAATAATTGTTTGGTGCATTCACGAGTCCTTAACTTATTTTAAAAACGTCTATTGATAAGGAGTCTACCGCAAAATATGACTTATACAAAGGCTGGCTATCCGTCCTAAGTAATCAATGCCTGATAATAACGAAGCTGACTGCCGCGAAGAACAAGTTTATAAGTAAAAAATTTAACGATAAGACTCCGCAAACGTCGCAGTCGTCCATAAATCGCGTTGACACACGTTGAATTGAGATCGCAACCAAAAGCCATCCTTTCTCTCAGTCTTATTTTATGGCAGGCTTAAAATAGACCGAAAGCGGCTATTGAATTATTCAAGGAGACAAATTATGGATGGCACATTAGACCTGACCTTTGAAGCATTTCAGGATCTGGACAACATACCGACAGCAAAAGGCCGCGGATGGTTAGCCTCTAAACTCAATAGAGATGACTGGACTGTGAAAATGAGCGATGATGGGAACAAAGAGATTGTTTCCATGGTCAATGAGATGATTGCCAAACCTCTTCCAACTTTACTCAGAAAACCGTCACAATTTAATATCCCTGAACTGGCCAAAGTCTTCAAGAAGGCCAAAGATATCTGTGACCACGGAGTTGGCTTTGCTGTCATTGATGGGTTGCCGCTTGATGATTTCACGATAGAGCAAATGGTTGATGTCTATTGGACGCTTGGACAATACATGGGTAAAAATGTTGCCCAAAAATGGGATGGCACAATGGTTTATGACGTTACTGACACAGGCAAAAAGTTCGGTTATGGCGTTCGAGGTTCCGCCACCAGTGTTGAGCTAGTCTTTCACACGGATAACGCTTTTGGTGTTTCAGTCCCGGATTATGTTGGTCTACTCTGCAAGCATCCCGCAAAAGCGGGCGGTCTCAGCAGATTCTGTAGCCTTTATACAGTCCACGAAAGAATGGAAGATAAATATCCTAAAGAGCTGAGACGCTTGTATCAGCCAGTTCATTTCGACCGTCAAGCTGAACACGCTTCGGATGAAGCTAAGACTTCTTTGGCGCCAATGTTTACCTGGCGCGATAATAGATTGCGCTGCCGCGCCAATAGTTCATTAGTTAGAAAAGGGTACCAAGTCAGTGGTCATGAAATGGACCCTCTTCTTCAAAATGCTCTTGATGCTATAGACGAGGTTACCGCCTCCGAGGATTTATGGATTGAGGCGCCATTGTCGCGAGGAGACGTCCAATATCTAAATAATCATGAGCTTGGACATTATAGGTCAGATTTTATCGATTACGATGACCAATCAAAAAAACGACATTTATTCCGACTATGGCATCGTGTGTCCGGTGAAATCCACTACGACGGTTAATTAATTTCTACTAATGGAGGGTAAAATAATGGCTAAAGGTTATTTGGTTGCTAACATTAGGGTTACAGACAAAGACAAGTTGCAGGAATTCTCCGGCATGGCGGGACCAGCAATTAAGAAATATGGTGGTAAAGTCCTTGCGCGTGGTCCGGTTGCCGACAGATTGGAAGGGGAAGTTGATGGAATAGTAATGATGATTGAGTTTGAGAACAAAGAAGCGGCATTCATGTTCTATCATAGCAAGGAATATCAGGCGGCCAAGGCTGTTAGAGAACAATGTTCTGATACTGATTTGATGATTGCCGAAGGCGTGTTAAACTAAATATCAATTCATAATATTCTCCATCAGCGCAGGCATTGTCTAAATGTTGCAGCGTCATAACAAATAAGCAAATTGCCGCCGATCAGATTTGAAAACAAAACAGGTTTTTTTATGAGTTTGATTACCAATGGCCCGAAGGTCGCGCTACTGGGCTTGATACTGGAATCTAATAGATTTGCGCGGCCAGCGCAGCAAAAAGACTTTTTATCTCTCACATGTTTACGTGCAAAAAGCTTGATAGACGAAGCAAATTCTTCCAACCCTTCTCTGGCGATTGAGTTTGCTTCCTTTGTTAAAACAATGAATGCCTCTGGCGACTGGGACCCTTGTCCAATTATTCTAATGGCGTCTCGCCCACTTGGTCCGATACAAAAAGATGTTTTTGAAGCATATTGCGCTGAGGTAGTTGCTAATTTGCCTGAAGATATTGATGCCGTTTACCTCTGCCACCATGGCGCAATGGTCGCTGAACATATAGACGACGCAGATGGTTATATAGCAAGAGAAATTAGAAAAAAAGTTGGGCCAAAAGTACCGATTGTGATGACTCTTGACCTTCACGCTAACGTCTCAGATGAACTGTGTGCCTCTGTAGATTTGGTATGTGGTTATCGAACAAACCCCCATGTCGATCAGTTCGATCGTGGGCAGGAAGCTGCTTTTGCACTCCGCCAAATCCTTGCTGGTCTGGCGAAACCAAAAATAGTTCACATCAAATTGCCCCTTGCGCCGTCCTCAATTACGCTTCTCACTGCCTCTGGCCCACTTGGTCAAGTGATTGACTATGGCCAACGGCGCCAAGCCGAGCTCGGTGGGGAGATTATGAACGTCTCTATTTTTGGTAACTTCATCTTTTCTGACGTTCCACAAAACGGAGTCTCAATTGTAGTCACAGCCAGGAGTAATTTTAATATTGCGAAAAACTTAGCTGAAGAGATCGCGGAGCTAACCTGGATTAAAAGATCACTTTTTGTCCGAGACCTTACATCGTTTGATAGCGCAATTAAGATTGCTCAAGATCAAAATCGGGAACCAGTTATTTTTGCTGACTCCGGCGATAATCCTGGCGGGGGCGGGACAGGTAGGACCACCCAACTGCTAATAGAATTGATAAAAGCAGATGCGAAAGGTGTCATGTATGGCTCATTCTTTGATCCAAAACTTGCCGAGGAAGCAAAGGGCTTAGTTGTTGGTTCTAGATTTAAAGCTGCATTCAATCGAGAAAGCAATCAACAAAAATGGGAGGAATATGACGAACCTTTTACGGCGGATGCAGAGGTTATTAGCCTGCATGACGGACAGGTAGTTGGCCGATTAGGGATTTTTTCAGGTCGCAAGATGTCACTTGGAAATTGTGCTTTACTAAAAATTGGTGATATAAAAGTTGTCGTTATTTCAGAGCGCTCACAGACAGCTGACCCAATTTTTTTTGAGATGTTTGGCCAGAATATTGCCAGTGCCCATACAGTAATCGTGAAGTCCAGAGGCCATTTTAGAGCAGGCTTTAAAACTTGGTTTGACGACAAGGATGTTTATGAAATTGACACCGTTGGGCTTACTTCTCCTGTTCTTGAAAGATGGGACTTCCGGAATGTCCCAGCCTCAAGCTTTCCATTCGATAAAGACGCAGCTTGGTCAATTTAAAGCTATGCTTGTGAAAATTAGATTTAGAGCTAGCAACAATAACTAAAGTAATTTTCTTAAAATTTATCGAAATCGTCAGAATGTCTCGATTAACCCTGACTGGTTTCGCATTGGTCGCACCGGCCATGAATCTCAATTACTGACCGATCAGCAACAAAGCCACTCCGTTTTGAGATCTTTTGAATATTGCTACTAATGTTTTCATCAAAACATTCAGTGACAATGCCACAATCATTGCATATCGCAAAAACCGGTGTGGAGTCATGCTCTGCATCGCAACAAAGGGTCCAAGCGTTAAGACTCTCAAGACGATGGACAATCTTAAGCTCAATCAACTGATCCAAAGTTCTGTATATTTGAAGCGGCGCCCTTAACCCATGTTCCCGCAATTGATCAAGTAATTCATATGCTCCAACAGGATTTTTGGCTTTACGCAGGGCTTCGAATACCAATGATTGGTTCCTGGTAAGCGCCCGTTTAGATCCGTGTTTATTTTTCACTGGTTTGATACCTCCGAGGCAGAGCTGGGGTTATGTTTTTCATTTTCCTGTCTTTTGAACTTTGGCAAGGGAAGTAATGATATAATGAAAAAAGCGAGTGCCGCAACAACGATGCTAGGTCCGGCTGGCGTGTCCCATTTGAGCGACCCCTCTAAACCAAGCCAAACACTAGCTGCACCGAAAATTGAAGCGATCACTGCCATTATTTCAGGGCTTACTGAAAACTTTCTAGAAGTTGCAGCGGGAATAATAAGTAGCGCAGTAATTAATAAAACCCCCACAATTTTCATTGCGATTGCTATAATTCCAGCCATTAAAACCATAAACACGAGATTGGCTAAATCCGGTTTTAAGCCTTCAGCAACTGCAATTTCATAGCTGACAGTGGAAGCAAGCAATGATTTCCAAATAACCGATAGAATTATTACGACTGTTATTCCACCAAACCATATGACGGCAATGTCCTCGACCGTAATCGCAAGAATGTCACCAAAGAGGAAACCCATTAAATCAACTCTGACCCATGTCATGAAAGCAAGAAATACCAAGCCAATTGCCAGTGTTCCATGCGCAAGCAGTCCGAGCAGTGCATCAGATGTCAAAACAGACTTCCTTTGCAAAAGTATCAGCAGCATTGAGACAACCACTGAAATTATGAAAACCGTCAAGGTAATGTTCATGTCGAGAAGAAGAGCCATTGCCACGCCTAACAATGCTGAATGTGCTAGGGTATCACCAAAATAAGCTAGCCGCCGCCAAACTATAAAACACCCAAGTGGCCCGGCAAATAAAGCTAAACCAACTCCTCCCACCACGGCACGTGTAAAAAAATCATCAAACATTCTGCTTGCCCTTAATATGACGGGTGATTTTTTTATTGATCTGTGAGCTTGCACCATATCCGTCATTGATACCGTTTTTTAATAATTGATCTGAAGGATGCTCGCGTTGGTGTTGGTGTTTATAAAAAGCCAGCTCATCAGCAGCGCGATCGCCAAATAATGTTCTAAATGCTGGATCAGTCGCAACTTTTGCCGGCGTTCCTGAACAACAAACATGGCCATTGAGGCAAATGACACGGTCAGTACTCGACATCACAACATGTAAATCGTGAGATACCAGTATGATGCCACAATTTATTTCGCTGCGAATTTTTTCAATTAGTTTGTAGAGCGCAATTTCACCATTAAAATCAACGCCTTGGACTGGCTCATCAAGTACTAACAGTTGGGGTGAGTGGGCTATCGCTCGGGCAAGCAAAATCCGCTGAAATTCTCCACCCGATAAAGTTCTGACCTCGGCGTCGTAAAGATGTTCGGTCTCAGTCAAGGACAACACTCTCTTGATTTCTTTCTTGTCTACAACGCGTGTCAGCGATATAAAACGGTCGACCCTGAGAGGCATCGTCCAGTTAATAGGAAGCTTCTGGGGAACATAGCTTACCCGGGCGTTTTCGCGGCGATACAGGTCGCCTTCACTCGGCACCATCACGCCTAATGCAATTTTTGCAGTTGTTGATTTGCCAGAGCCATTTGGCCCTACCAAAGTAACAATTTCTCCTGTGCTGACACTCATTGTGACGCCGCGCACAAGCCACTTATTGGAAATGCAAAGGCCAGCATTATCTATTGCAACAAGAGTGTTTTTTCCGACATTCATTTCACTGACCTCATTGTCCTTTTTTCTCGTGGAGCTTCATTGACAACAATAACATTATTCAATAGATAATAGGTATTGTTATATTATAACGATTCTATTTATTGGTCAAATTTGGAGAATAAAATGCGCATAAATAAAACTGCAATTCTTTTGTGGGCCGCCGGCTCATTTAGTTTTTCTGCAGCAAATGCCGATGTGAGTGTCGTGACGTCGATCAAGCCCGTTCATTCACTCGTCTCAGGTGTTATGGAGGGAGTAGGTACTCCAACAATAATCATCGAAGGCTCTGGATCACCGCACACTTATTCTCTCAAGCCATCACAAGCGAGGCAGCTTCAAGACGCTGACTTAGTTTTTTGGATGGGGGATGAGTTAGAGACATTTTTGGAAGGGCCAATAAAAAATATCGCAAAGAGCGCCACATCAATTAAATTAATCGACTCTCACGGCCTGAAAAAAATAAAATTCAGAGAGGGTGGAATG
>QBYK01000050.1 GCA_003282865.1 SAR116 cluster bacterium AG-325-I21
GACATAGGACCTTCGCCAAGCCCGGCAGGAAATGTGATCACAACTGATTGAAGACTCGTCATGTCCTGCTCACAAATCCTGAAACGACCTTTTTGTGTCCAGCTTTATCAAACGCAATAAATAACTTGTCACCATCAATTGTTAAAATATTTCCCATGCCAAATTTTTGATGAAAAACTCGGTCACCGATTGTGAATTTGTTTTTGCTATCCGCTGACTCCCAAGTTTGGTCGCTAATTTTACCATCTTTGGCGGCCGCCGCCCGTCTATTAGCCATGCGCCGCCAGCCCGGGCCATAGTCGCCCACGAGGTAATCCTGGCCAAACCCGTTGCCGCTAGAACCGTCAAGACGTGAGATTATAGCCCGGTCTAGACCCATGCCTTGCGCCATATCTTCGATTATATTATCAGCCGGCAATTCTTGCACAAAGCGAGATGGAATCGAGGATTGCCACTGCCCGTGAATACGCCGGCTATTTACAAAGCTGATAAAGAGATTACGCCGTGCCCGTGTAATACCTACATAGGCAAGTCTGCGCTCTTCTTCCAACCCTAATGTTCCATTTTCATCCATTGTGCGTTGGCTTGGGAACACTCCCTCTTCCCACCCCGGCAAAAACACTGTGTCAAACTCCAGCCCTTTTGCGGCGTGCAGTGTCATCAACGTCACCTCCCCATATTCAGGGTCGTTATCGCCATCGGTGACCAAAGCGATATGTTCCAAAAAACCTTGAAGCGAGTCAAAATCCTGCATCGCATTGACAAGTTCGGTGAGATTTTCCAACCGTCCCTCGGCATCTGGTGATTTGTCCAATTGCCACATTTGCGTATAACCAGACTCATCAAGCACCATTTTGGCAAGGTCAGCCTGATCAGTGGTAGCGACAAAGTCACGCCAGCGTTTTATATCCTGCAGGAAGCTGCCTAGTGCATTTCGGGCAGCGGGGCGTAATTCTTCGGTTTGAACTAGATCAATAGCAACTGCAAGAAGCGGCTTCCCGGATGACCGGGCCTGAATATGGATCGCTTGTAAACTTGCCGTGCCAAGACCGCGTTTGGGCGTATTAATGATTCGTTCAAAAGCCAAATCATCAGCCGGTTGGGCAATCAACCGCAGATAGGCGATAGCATCACGAATTTCCGCTCGTTCATAAAAGCGTGCACCAATAACCCGATAAGGCAAACCGATCGCAATAAACCTTTCTTCAAATTCGCGCGTTTGAAACCCTGCCCGAACCAAAACCGCAATTTGTGATAAATGAGCACCATCCTTCATCAATGTTTCAATCTTGCTGGCTATATTCCGGGCTTCGTCTGGCCCGTCCCAGTAGCCATTAACTCTCAGTTTCTCACCATCTTCTGCAGCAGTGTAAAGAGTTTTACCTAGCCGCGATTCATTAAAGGAGATAATGTTGGACGCCGCTGCCAGAATATGGCCCGTTGACCGATAATTTTCTTCAAGCCGAACTGTTTTTGCCCCGCAAAAATCGCTTTCAAAACGCAAAATATTACCCACCTCTGCCCCACGCCAGCCATAGATAGACTGGTCATCATCGCCAACACAGCAAAGATTGTTTCGGCTACCAGTCAGTAGCCGCAACCACAAATATTGAGCGACATTCGTGTCCTGATATTCGTCAACCATGATATGGGTAATGCGGTTTTGATAATCGGCTAAAACATCTTGGTTCGTAGTAAAAATATTCAGCATATGCAGCAGCAAATCACCAAAATCAACAGCATTTAGGGTGATCAGCCGTGCCTGATAGCGTTCATAAAGCTTACGAATGCGGCCATTGGCAATATCACCAGCCTCTGTCAGGCCAACTTTGTCTGGCAACAACCCTCGATCTTTCCACCTTGAGATCACCCCGCCAAGCATCCGCGGTGGCCAGCGTTTAGAGTCAATATCATCAGCTTCCATTAATTGTTTTAAAAGCCTGATTTGATCATCAGTATCTATAATAGAAAAATCTGAGCTTAGTCCGACAAGATCAGCATGGCGACGTAACATCCGCGCAGCCAAGGCGTGAAAAGTGCCGAGCCAAACCTGTTCAGCCATTGGGCCGACAAGACTAGAAACCCGCATTTTCATCTGGCGCGCCGCTTTATTTGTAAAAGTAACAGCCAAAATATTCCACGGCCTGGCAGTATCGCTTGCCACCAATTCTGCGAGGCGTGAGGTCAAGACACGCGTTTTCCCCGTTCCGGCACCCGAAAGCACCAAAAGAGGGCCATCCAGGGTGCGTACAGCTTCGCGTTGAGCCGTATTAAGACCTTCAATCCAGGGGCTGGAAGGCGTTTTCAAGTGATCATTCATAGTGTAACCAAAGTCGCAAATGCAACTGTGGTGGTCAATCGTAATACAACGTTTTTGACAGTTATTTCTTAAAATTTATCAGGTACCAGCCTGTTTAATGCCGAATCATTTTTGCAATAGCACTTTATTGCGATATGGTCTTATTATTTGAAGACTAGTAAAATTCTGGATCGACATGCTCTCAAACCCGAAACACTTCAAATTTCGTTTTTTAATTGGACTTTTGTTGACAGCTTTTCTCCAAACCGCCTGTAGTTCTGTACCTGAAACACAACTCACCGACCAACGCGACCCCTATGAAGGGGTAAATCGAGGGTCATTTGCATTTAATATGGGGCTTGACAAGCATGTGCTGGAACCGGCGGCCAGCACTTATAAAAATACAATGCCAAAAACTGGTCAGCGCGCGATTGAGAACCACCTGAATTGGACTGGATTACCTTCCACAACATTAAACTCAACTTTACAGGGGCGCTATGAGAATGCCACCTTGGCGTTTTTGCATTTTGCGGTAAATAGCCTAACACTTGGACTGGCTGAACTAACCGAAGACCCAAAAGCGGTAAATAGCCAAGATTTTGGACAAACCTTGACACATTTGAATGTGCCAGAGGGCAATTTTCTTATGGTGCCATTTTTAGGGCCCAACACGAGTCGAAGTCTGACTGGTAATGTTGTTGACACAATGACAAACCCAATGTCTTTTCTGAAGGCAGGAGACACAGCGCAAACAATGCAGTCCTTACGACCAGCAGTAGCGGCTGTATCCTTTCGGTCGAAAATGTCAGAGGCCCTTAATGATATCAAATATAATTCACTTGACCCTTATGCCCGCACTCGTTCACTTTACTATCAAAGCCGGGCTGGGCGCATTAACGCTGTCGTTGGTAAGCCAAATAATAACCAGACCAATGACGACGAATTTGAATCCTTTTTTGAGGACCCTTCATGATCTATGTTCACAAGGGGGAAACAGGGTTAACTAAAACCAGAACTTGGCGCACTTGTGTCCTTAATTTTTGTGTCTTTATCGCCCTTTTCCTATCAATACCAGCCCAAGCCTCGTCTCAGGTTGAAGCAGCAAATCGTTTAATTCGTAATCTAGTAGGAGATGTTGAGAACTACCTCTTGGCTGACTCGGGCGATATTTCCAAGCGCACAGAAAATATTACCAAATTACTAGATACCCATTTTGATATTCCTGGCATTGCTCGGTTTTCGGCAGGCCCGTATTGGCGGGCTGCAAATGAGGAGGAGCGTTTTACCTACACCCAAAGCATTCGCGAAGCCTTGATTGGCACTATTGCCCGTAATTTTGATCAATTGGTTGGTTTGCGCTTTTCTCTCATTGACAGTCAGGCGAAGGGCAAAAGGATGGTGCTGGTGCGCGGCATTTTCCGTGACAAAGCTGGGCAACGCCCTCCCGTTTCCGTTGGCTGGCGAGTTATCACTCCACATCCAGCACCTGCAAAGGTATTGGATGTGGAGATTGAAAACATTTCGATGTTGATAACCCAGAAACAAGAAAATATTGCAATCATTCGCAAAAATGGCGGTCGATTTTCAGCCCTAATCCAAGCAATGAAACAACGGCAACAAACCCAATAGTTTTCAATCTACAAAGCAACTTTGTGGTCTAACGGGCAATCGGCTTGTATTTAATGCGTGTTGGCCTATCAGCATCAGCCCCAAGCCTGCGCTTTTTGTCGGCCTCATAAGCTTCAAAATTACCTTCAAACCACTCGACATGGCTATCACCCTCAAAGGCCAAGATATGGGTTGCAATCCGATCAAGGAACCACCGATCGTGACTGACAACCACAGCGCAACCGGCAAATTCCAAAAGCGCTTCCTCAAGTGCTCGCAATGTATCAACATCAAGGTCATTTGTTGGTTCATCAAGAAGTAATAAATTAGCACCCGATTTCAGCATACGAGCAAGATGTACACGGTTTCGCTCCCCACCTGATAGCTGGCCAACTTGTTTTTGCTGGTCGCCGCCTTTGAAATTAAACTGTCCAACATAGGCGCGCGACTGCATTGTGCGCTTGCCGAGTTCAATTTCCTCCATGCCGTCCGCGATAACCTGCCAAACGGTCTGTTTGTCATCCAGCGCATCGCGAGACTGATCAACATAACCAAGCTTTACAGTGTCCCCAATGTCAAACTCACCAGCATCTGGGGCTTCATCACCAGTAATCATGCGAAATAATGTGCTTTTGCCAGCGCCGTTCGGACCAATCACTCCAACAATGCCCCCCGGCGGCAAACGAAATGAGAGATCATCAATCAACAGCCTTTCACCAAACGCTTTGCCAAGGCCACTTGCATTAATCACAACATCACCGAGGCGTGGTCCAGCTGGAATTGAGATACTTGCCGCATCAACCTGCCGAGTCTGATCTTCTGCTAAAAGTTTTTCATATGCATTAATCCGCGCCTTTGACTTTGCTTGCCGAGCCTTTGGCGCCGATCGAACCCATTCAAGCTCTCGCGACAATGATTTGACCCGCGCATCATCGGCACGGCCTTCTTCCGTCAAGCGCTTTTGTTTTTGTTCAAGCCAGCCCGAATAATTTCCCTCATAGGGAATACCGGCACCACGATCTAGCTCCAGTATCCAGCCAGCCACTTCGTCAAGAAAATAACGATCGTGGGTAATGGTAACAACGGTACCCGGAAAATCATGCAAAAATTTCTGTAACCATGCAACCGACTCCGCATCCAAATGGTTTGTTGGCTCATCAAGAAGCAGCATATCCGGCGCGCTCAGCAACAACTGGCACAATGCAACGCGGCGTTTCTCACCACCCGATAATGTGGATATATCCGCGTTCCCCGGTGGCACCCGAAGCGCGTCCATAGCAATTTCGGCCTTCCGTTCAAGGTCCCATGCATCAATCGCGTCAATTTCTTCCTGAAGTTCTGCCTGTTCAGTGATCACAGCATTCAATTCCTCGTCAGTCATCTCTTCGGCAAACTTGGCGCTGACCTCATTAAATCGGTCAACAAGCTCCTTTGCACGTCCCATACCACTGAGTACATTGCCTGCCACATCTAAAGATGGGTTTAACTCCGGTTCTTGGGCAAGGTAGCCAAGCTTGATCCCATCAGCGGCCCAAGCTTCACCCTGAAAATCAGTCTCTATACCGGCCATAATTCTCAAAAGGGTTGATTTACCTGCGCCATTTAGGCCCAAAACACCAATTTTTGCCCCTGGCAAAAACGAAAGGCTGATGTTCTTTAGAACTTCCTTACCGCCGGGCCAGGACTTGCTCAAACGATTCATTACATAAACATACTGATGGCTTGCCATGGTTTTAAAATCCTTTTTACGAGCCTTGCTAGTCAAACGGTTCCAGCAAAGAACAACGAAATGGATACGTGCTGACGCAGGCATCTATGAGAGCTAATTGTCTAATTCTTAACGGTGCGGTCTTGTTTATCTTTTTTTTTCATAATATGCCAGCCCCGATCACCTACACATTGGAAACTTGGGAAAAAAGAGCTATGATCTTCTGCTTGCGTCAATTTGTGTATTGGGTTTTATTATAATCGGTAAGGTCTAATTCACCTCTGATGCCCCGGAAACAGCTCTGATGATAACGACAATTCCACCCGTTGGCATATTAATTGACTTGCCGTTTGGTGTTTTAATGTGGACAAGTGTCGCGCATTTTTTACTTACCATGGTGATGAGAGAAGATGCTGGCTTCATTATTTTGAGAGTTTTGCGCAGTGCCAATTCTCCAATTCATCAGACGATTAATCTGATAAAACCAAACTTTATTATCGCGCGCCTAACACCCCTTTATTGCGCACTAGTGTTATTTATTTTGCGCTATTACCTTTTGCCATTGCTGATTGGATTTGAAGTTTGGAATTTCTACGATATGCCGCTAGAACGCCTCCTACTATCAGCATGGGCGGATCTGGGTTTCTGAGCGCCCGTTTATGGGCTAAAATGTTGGGTGCAAATGACTTCGACAGTGAGTGTTAGCGCCTATGGCGATTGTACAACGCGTGTTTTGCGGCGAACTTTGCCAGCTGGATCAACTTGCCATAATTGCTGGCCACTTGCGTCCTCAAGAAGTAATAGAACATGACCCTTCTCCGTGAGGCTAGCACTGGTTACTTGGCTGTTAGAAGGTATCATCAGTTCATGTGCTTGAAGATTTTGGGTCGCGTCTAAACCATTGATTCGGCCGTATATGGTAACAACAATGACTGCAAGTGCGGCAAAGATTAACACCGCCATGATGATGACCATTGCCTTGATTAAACCAAGGTGACGCTCGAGAGGAGATAGAGTGCTATCCCTTGTAGCTATTGTGTCAATGTCTGCTAGTTGTGGGGCTTTTGTAGTGGCCATTTTTGCGCTATCATTTTTATCCATGATCTATTCCTCTGACGATCAACCAACGAGTTACACTGTGCTCGCGGCAGACGATAGCCCTGCTGACCGAATAGACCGATTTTTGACGGTCCATTTGGCCACGCCAAGCCGTACTTTGTCACGAAGCAGGGTTAAAGCTCTGATTCTAGCGGGACAGCTCAGCGAAGATGGCCGCACCCTAACCGATCCATCGGCATCGGTCAAACCAGGCTCAAAATACTTGCTGACATTACCTCGACCTATTAATGCGTTGCCTAGAGCCGAAAATATTGCGCTAGACATACTTTTCGAGGATAAACATCTACTTGTGCTCAACAAACCAGCTGGCCTTGTCGTCCACCCCGCGCCCGGATCATTGACCGGTACCCTCGTTAACGCATTAATTGCCCACTGCGGGCCATCTTTAACCGGCATTGGGGGAGTAATGCGACCCGGCATTGTCCATCGCCTCGATAAGGGCACATCTGGAACAATGATAGTGGCAAAAACCGATGTGGCGCATTGCAGACTGGTGGCAATGTTTGCCGCACATGATCTCGACCGACGTTACCAGGCACTTGTTTGGGGAACCAGCATTAAAGGTGGGGGCATTATAGACCAACCAATTGGCCGAGCCAGCTATGACCGGAAACGTCAAGCTATAACAACAAAAGGCAGAAATGCGAGAACATTTTGGCAGATATTGCGCCAATTTCCCCCATTTGGCTCGCATGTAGAATGCAGACTAGAAACCGGCCGTACTCATCAAATACGAGTGCACTTGGCACATGTTGGACATGGTGTAATAGGTGATCCTCTATACGGGCGCGCCCCACGCGCAGCACAGATGCCTGATAATTTTGCCCGTAATGGGCTGTCGCAAATGCGAAAGTTTGACAGACAAGCCTTACACGCAGCATATCTCGGCTTTTCGCATCCTGTTACAGGCGAGGCGCTATCTTTTGAAACGCCTTTGCCGGCCGACATGGCTTCCCTGCTGGCATTGATTGAGAGTACCGTTTCTGCGCGCGCGCGCTAAACTGGCTTAACTGGCTGAACCTATTCTTGCAAAAAATATACGAAATAGGTCATTTATAACGTCACATTTATGCGAAAATTAGAATTATGTAAAAACTGTTTTGCCAAAAAGGACCTTAATCCAGGCAGACTTCTGTGTTTACATTCTTCCAGTAAGTCGGCCCTGGCGCTTTTTACAGCCAAGTGAAAAATTTCAGGTCGGCACCGTTTTGAATCGTTTAGCCGCAAGGAGATACACGATGGCTGGAAAATCAACGCTCCCCGTTTTAAGCCCAGATGGTAATCTGTCACGCTATCTTGACCAAATACGGTCCTTCCCCATGTTGGAGCCGAATGAAGAGTACATGCTCGCAAAATCATGGAAAGACAAGGGGGATATAAAGGCTGCCCACAAGCTTGTGACAAGCCATTTGAGGCTCGTTGCGAAAATAGCAATGGGATATCGAGGTTACGGACTTCCTGTATCGGATCTAATTTCTGAAGGCAATCTTGGCATGATGCATGCCGTCAAAAAGTTTGAACCAGAGAAAGGTTTTCGTCTGGCCACCTACGCAATGTGGTGGATCAAAGCAGCGATTCAGGAGTACATTTTGCGGTCTTGGTCGTTGGTTAAAATTGGTACGACAGCCGGCCAGAAAAAGTTATTTTTCAATCTCCGCCGTATAAAGGGACAGATCCAAGCCATTGATGACGGCGATTTAAAGGCAGAGCATGTAACGCAAATCGCAACTCGTTTGGATGTGTCGGAACGCGAGGTTATTTCAATGAACCAGCGAATGTCTGGTAACGATCGCTCGTTAAACGTGCCATTGAGCCGTGACGGAGAGGGTACGGGTGAGTGGCAAGATTGGCTGGAAGATGACCGCACTGACCAAGAAACCACATTTGCTGACGTGGAGGAATACAACGCGCGCCGTGACTTAATGGTTGGCGCGATGCAGGAGTTAAACGCGCGTGAACAACGCATACTGGAAGCGCGCCGTCTTGCCGAGCCGCCTCTGACGCTGGAAGATCTGGCCACTGAATTCGGCGTAAGTCGCGAGCGTATAAGGCAAATTGAAGTGCGCGCATTCGAAAAGCTTCAAAAAGCCGTACGCGACAAGGCCTCTACTTTGCAGCTTTTGCCGTTAGCTGGTGTCTTTGAAGCATAACGTCGTAGGCTGGTGGACCGCAGCGCTAATAATACGACGCAACTTGCTGCCCTAACCCCCAAAAGGATCTTTCACTAAAATCGTGTCATCCCGCTCAGGGCCTGTTGAAAGCACCGAGACTGATAACTTCGTAAGCTTCTCAAGACGGCGAATATAATTCACGGCATTAGTGGGCAATTCCGCCCAGGATCGCGCTCCAAAAGTCGGCTCTGACCACCCCGGCATTTCTTCGTAAACCGGTTTGCACGCTTCCTGTGAATCGACATTGGACGGAAAGTAGTCGATGACTGTATCGCTGCCATCAATCTGATAACCAATGCAGATTTTCAGGGCTTTGAACCCGTCGAGAACATCCAACTTGGTCAATGCCATGCCCGAAATACCAGCTACGTGGCCGGCTTGTCGGACCATAACAGAATCGAACCAACCACACCGCCTTTTACGGCCCGTAACTGTGCCAAATTCACGACCACGTAGGCCCATATTATTACCATCATCACCAGCATCCTCGGTGGGAAACGGCCCGCTGCCAACGCGCGTTGTATAGGCCTTAGTAATACCAAGAACAAAACCAATGTCGGTTGGGCCGGTTCCAGCACCGGTGGCTGCTTGACCAGCGACTGTGTTGCTGGAGGTCACAAACGGGTAAGTTCCATGGTCAATATCAAGCATGACGCCTTGTGCTCCCTCAAACAAAACACGCCTATTGGCTAAACGCGCATCGGCAAGACAGCGCCAGCTTTGCCCGACATAGAGCAAAAGCTCATCACGCATAGCCAAAAGTTCAGTACGCATTTGATTAGCATCTGCCAATGCATATCCGGCAGCACCCAGCCAAACATTATGATAAGCAACAAGCGCATCAAGTTTTTGGGTTAGCACCGACTCTGATGCTAGGTCGCCAAACCGAACTGCGCGGCGAGCGACTTTATCTTCATACGCTGGACCTATACCACGGCCTGTAGTACCAATTTTCTTCGCACCTCGCAGAGCTTCACGCGCCGCATCTACCGCCTGATGAACCGGCAGGATCAACGAGGCAGACTCCGAAACAAGCAGGCTAGACGGGCTTATGAGGACCCCCTGATCGCGTAAAATGCCAATTTCCTTCAACAAATGGGCCGGATCTATCACAACCCCATTGCCAATGACCGATAATTTGCCTGGCCGCACAATGCCAGATGGCAGCAGCGATAATTTATATTCAACGCCGTCAATTACGAGCGTATGTCCGGCATTATGCCCACCTTGAAACCGGACAACAACATCAGCACGACTGGATAGCCAGTCGACAATCTTACCTTTGCCTTCGTCACCCCATTGGGCACCAATTACCGCTACATTTGTCATGGAAAAACCTTTATCCAACAAAAGGAATGACAGCGAGAACAAAGGACTGAACAAATCCCGCCGCTAAAAAAAGCACCAATACATCCAAGCAAGCGATATAACCTCAGTAATACCACCCGGCCGCATGACAACCCTCTACTCATAGCAGATTTCACACTTCAAAGGCAACGCTACCATCACTTGTCGTTGGAGTTAGATTGGTCATTATGACACAGCAGTTGATTGCCAAAACATGGGGTAGTGGTTAGGTGTAGCCTATTCACTAAGTGGCGCGAATTGCAGCGCGTCAACACGAACTACCTGTTCCAGATCGCGAATTTTAGGCAATACGGACGCTGGCAATCCACCATCAATTTCAACAAGGGCAATCGCTTCACCGCCCGCCTCACGCCGGCCGAGGTGGAAGGTCGCAATATTGATACCATGCTTACTGCAAAGGCTTCCAAGATCACCAATAAAGCCTGGCTTGTCGTAATTGCGCAAATATAAAAGATAGGGTGGAAAGTGCGACTCAACAGCGATGTGCTGGACTTCAACGATACGCGGCTTATTGCCGCCAACCAATGTACCGGCAATGGTGCGCTCGCCACCCATGTGGGAGATAGTGACCCTAAGTAAGGTCTCATAATCGCATTGCCGGTCATGCCGAATGGTCGATACCGCAATGCCATTCGATGATGCCACAGCCGCCGCATTCACCATATTTACTGACTCCATGAAAGGTCCAAGCCAACCAGCAAGAGTGGCCGCCACAATAGGATCTGGATTCAGATTGGCGGCCTTGCCATCTAGTTCAATTACAATCCCAGTTACACCATCTGCTTGCACTTGGCCCAAAAATCCACCAAGCAGCCCGCCAAGCGTCATGTATGGTTTCAGAACGGGCGCTTCCTCCGCTGATACCGATGCCATGTTAAGTGCATTTGTTATCGCGCCTTTAATCAGGTACTCGGTCATTTGATCGGCGATTTGAAGCGCTACCTTTTCCTGGGCTTCGGTTGTGCTGGCCCCAAGGTGAGGCGTTGCAATCACATTTTCAAAACCAAATAAAACATTGTCTTTGGCTGGCTCTACCTCAAACACATCAAAGGCCGCGCCGGCAACATGCCCACTTTTTAAAGCGGCCGCCATAGCCAATTCATCAACTAGACCACCGCGCGCGCAATTAATTATACGGACCCCTTTTTTAGTTTTGCTCAGCGCGTCAGCACTTACAATGTTGTGAGTTGCATCCGTTAGCGGCGTGTGAAGCGTTATAAAATCGGCCCGCTTCAACAAGTCATTAAGCTCAAGTTTTTCAATACCAAGCCGTTTTGCATTTTCCAGGCTAAGGTAAGGATCATAGCCAACAACACGCATTTTCAATCCTTGGGCACGTTCTGCAACAACGGTCCCAATATTGCCACAACCGATCAAGCCCAGCGTTTTTCCAGTGATTTCGGTCCCTATAAAACGAGACTTTTCCCATTTTCCAGCTTTTGTTGATGTGTTTGCTTCAGGGATTTGGCGCGCAAGGGCCAGGATCATTGTAATTGCGTGCTCAGCCGTCGTTACCGAATTACCGTGCGGAGTATTCATCACAACAACGCCACGTTTGGTTGCGGCTCGGATATCAACATTGTCGATACCAATGCCAGCACGGCCAATAACTTTCAGATTAGCCGCCGCGTCCAGGAGCTCTTCTGTAACCTTAGTTGCCGAACGAATAGCTAGACCATCATATTCACAAATGATGTTCAGCAACTCGTTAGACGACAAACCTGGCTTCACGTCAACATCTACGCCACGTTCCTTAAACATCTTGGCTGCGCGGGGACTAAGCTTGTCACTTATAAGTACTTTTGGCATGGTCTTTTCTTTATCTTAATCTATTCTATACAATGGCTAAATGCATACTATTGTGCCGCTACAACTCTATATTGCGCAACTTCAGCGAAGGCCCAATCCAGCCATGGCAATAATGCTGCAATATCGCTGGTTTCAACCGTTGGCCCGGCCCAGATCCTAATGCCCGGGGGAGCGGCTCGGTATGAGGCAGCGTCCAGGGCAACCCCTTCGTTCTCTAGACGTTTGCTAACCTCCAAGGCGACCGTGGCTTTTTCTTTATCACTTAGTCCGACAAACCATGAGTCCGTAATTGACAAGGTAATGCTGGTGTTAGATATCGTTTTTGGTTTTTCAGCGAGAAAGCTAAAAAAAGGTGTTGTTTCCTCCCACTCCTTGACAATATCTAGGCTGGCCTCCGAGCGTGCAATTAACGCTGGCAAGCCGCCAATTGATTTCGCCCAGTTCAGAGCGTCAACCGCGTCTTCGATAGCCAGCATCGATGGCGTATTTATTGTTGCTTCCCCAAAGATACCCTCCTTCAGCTTACCCTTAGCGGTCAAGCGAAACAGCTTTGGGATGGGCCAATTTGGCACATATGTCTCCAAACGCTCCACCGCGCGTGGTGACAGAATCAGCACACCATGCCCACCCTCGCCACCAAGTGATTTTTGAAAGCTAAAGGTCACGACATCAAGCTTGTCCCATGGAAGTTCCATTGCGAAACAGGCAGATGTTGCATCAGCAATTGTTAGGCCCGCGCGATCATCAGGA
>QBYK01000051.1 GCA_003282865.1 SAR116 cluster bacterium AG-325-I21
GCTTGATTACGCGCTGCGCCTTCCCAAGCGCATAGGCGCCAATCACATGACAACGGTCCGTCTTTGTGGTTATAGAAGCCAATAACCGCTGAATCTCGCTCTGTGGCTTCGGATGCTGGAACACTGGCAAACCAAACGTCGCTTCTGTAACGAAAAGATCACACTGTATTAGCTCAAACCGTTGTGCAGTGTTGTCAGCGTGTGTTTTATAATCACCAGTTATGACAGCCCGTTGGCCATCATATTCCAGACAAACCTGCGCACTCCCAAGAATGTGCCCAGCCGGGTATAGTGTCACTTTGACATCATCGATTTTCAATGGCTCACCAAATGGCAGACATTGAAAGTGGCCAGCGCATTTTGCCCCATACCGCGCCCTCATGATATCGATGGTTTGTGGTGTGGCCAGTACATGACCGTGACCGGCGCGTGCATGATCTGCATGCCCGTGAGTGATAATTGCACGCTTTACTGGTCGCCCGGGGTCGATATAACAATCAATCGGCTCTATATATAGGTCATGGTTCAGCCACTTCATGACGATGTATATAGTAATAGAAGCTCGAAACTCCAATCTCATCCGTTGACAGGCTGGCTTGCGGAACGCGGTTGGTCTTGGTTTGCCCACCAACGGGCGACCGCAGACGCAGCACTTAGCGGACATGATGTAATCGTTTTTGCACCCACGGGTGCTGGCAAAACGCTGGCCGGATTCCTGGCATCTTTTTTGGACATAGCAGATCGGGCTTCTGATGGAAGACTTCATACACTCTACATTTCGCCTTTAAAGGCGCTGGCGGTGGATGTCCATCGTAACATCGCCATACCGGTCGATGCGCTTGGCTTACCTGTCAGCTTTGAGACCCGCACTGGTGACACGCCATCCTCCCGCCGCCAGCGACAGAAAACCAAACCACCAGATTTTCTCATGACCACGCCAGAATCGTTAGCGCTGCTCTTATCTTATAATGATGCAACCACCTATTTCTCAGGATTGAGATATGTGATCATTGACGAATTACACGCTTTTTTTGATAACAAACGCGGCGATCTTCTCAGTCTTAATTTGGCTCGGATTTCGCGGCTCGCTCCGGATTCAGTGCGGGTTGGGCTGTCCGCAACCATCGACAAGCCTGACAAGGCCCGTCAATGGTTGTGCCGAAATGAAGGGGTAATAGTCCGTGCGCCTCAAGCTGTGACGCCGCAGATCGATATTTTACAAACTGACAAGCGCATCCCCTGGTCTGGGCATATGGCGCGATATGCAGTGCAGGCGTTATATGAGGCTATTGTTGATGCGCGGATGAGTGTCGTGTTTGTCAATACTCGTGCGCAGGCTGAATTCATATTTCAGAATTTATGGCGAGTGAATGACCGCGGTCTCCGAATTGCTGTCCATCACGGCTCGCTGGAAAGTGACCTCAGGCGTAAGGTGGAAGCGAGCATGGCCAATGGTGGTCTAGATTGCGTTGTAGCCACAAGCTCACTTGATCTAGGGTTGGATTGGGCAGATGTAAACTTGGTGGTTCAAGTTGGAGCACCAAAAGGCGTCAGCCGTTTACTGCAGCGTGTTGGCCGCGCCAATCACCGAATTGATGAGCCAAGCAGGGCAATCTTGGTGCCAACCAACCGGTTTGAATACCTTGAATGTGTGGCGGCACAGGCTGAAATCGCTACAAATAATCTGGACGGGGCAGTATTTCGACAAGGCGGTTATGATGTCCTAGCCCAGCATATTTTTGGTGTTGCCTGCAGCGGGCCATTTTTTGCCGATGCGCTTTTCTCCGAAATCATCACCGCTGCGCCGTACGCCAATTTGGCCCGCGCTGAATTCGATGACATCCTTAGCTTTGTTACCAACGGCGGTTATGTCCTCCAAGCTTATCCCCAATACAAGCGCCTCGCCACTTTAAAGGATGGCAGTGTCATGCTGTGTGACGCCAAAATGGCGCGACAATACCGCATGAATATAGGCACCATCGTCGAATCACCAATGATGAAGGTTAAATTGCGTAATCGTAATCTTGGCAGCATTGAAGAGAATTTTGTTGTCACTCTCTCGCCAGGAGACACTTTTCTATTTGGCGGAAAGGTGCTGTGTTTTGAGGGGATTAGTTATGCAACAGTAAAGGTGTCCCAGGCAAAGGGTGAAGAGGCACAGATTCCTAGCTATGGAGGCGGTCGCTTGCCATTGTCCAGCAACCTATCAGAGGCTGTAAGGCGGCTGATTGGCGCGCGCGATGCGTGGCCCAAGCTACCTTCACAGATCAGCGATTGGCTACGCTTGCATGATGACCGGTCGGCATTGCCAGACGAAAAGACACTTTTGGTTGAGATCTTTCCGTATCGCGGACGTTACCATACGGTAATTTATAGCTTTGCTGGCCGCAACGCAAACCAGACCCTTGGTTTTTTGCTGCTACGCCGAATGAAACGTGTCGGATTGCGGCCGTTGGGCTTTTCAATGACGGATTATGCGCTGTCGATTTGGTCACTGAACCCACCAGACGATGTTATCCCACTTCTTGATCCTGACATCATGGTTGATGATTTCGAGGAGTGGTTGCAGGACACGCCATTGCTTAGGCGTCTTTTCCGTGATGCGGCAATCATTTCTGGACTTGTCGAGCGCCGCCATCCTGGACATGCAAAAACGGGCCGGCAAATTCTGTTTTCAACTGATTTAATCTATGATGTTCTGCGCCGCCATGAACCTGATCACATCCTTCTAAAGGCTGTGCGCCGGGATGCAATGCATGGGTTGATAGATGCTAGCAGGCTTACAGATACCTTGCAGCATCTTCATGAAAATATTGTCTGCCGACGGCTTGATATGATATCTCCCATGGCTGTGCCACTAATCCTACAGATTACACGCGAGAATGTTTTACTTGCGAATGAGGAAGACGCTTTGCTAGATGATTTGGAAAAGGAAGTGATCGGCGCTGCAAATGTCGAATCGATTGATTGAATTTGCCGGACAGGCAATGGAGTTACATCACTCAGGTGCGCTGTTCTGGCATCAGCAGGATATGCTCGTGGTCGGCGACCTGCATCTTGAGAAAGCTTCTAGCTACCACCAGTCAGGACAGTTTCTCCCTCCCTATGACACTTCGGAAACCCTGAGCAGCTTGGCGCTGGCTCTAAAGCTTTTCACACCAGCCCGCCTGATGCTACTCGGCGATGTTTTTCATGATGGAGAGGCCTGGCAGCGTATGGCAATTTCAGACCGTAACTGGTTACTCTCTCTACTTGACGGTATCGACACTGTGTGGGTCGAGGGAAATCATGATGAGCATTTTGTGCCACCGGGTCATATTGGCCAGCAGAGCTGCAAACTTAACGGGATCACCTTTCGCCATGCCATGGATACGATGGGCCAGGTGCCAGAAATCAGTGCCCACTATCACCCTGTCGCATTGATCCGTCATCGCGGGGTGCGGGTTCGCCGCGCCTGCTTTGTCTGTACCCCACAAAGACTTCTGATGCCCGCTTTTGGCGCGCTAACAGGCGGCCTAGATGTAGGTCATGCTGTGCTCGCCCCTTTGCGTGGGTTGGATACGCAGGTCTATCTTCTAGGTAAAAACGCTGTGTTTGCGGCGCCCGCTGGGCTTGTCGGCAGCTAAGCTGCTCACATTTTATTGATTTTTCCTCCCAGAAACGGTACGCTTTTTTCAACTGTTCAACCTGCGTAAATTCGTTTGGCTGATGCACCATTTAATTGGTGGTGTTCGCAAGTAGTTGCCATCCTCAAGACGTTGTGTGACTTATTGAGCAGCTCTTAAAGCACCAGCATTTGATTTGTTGCATGGACTGGATGAAAGCCTGTTGAAGGAATAATGCTGCCTAACATCATATGTAACACGTCTTGTATAGTAATAGATGCCAGCCCGACAAGAAACGTAACTGGCGTCAGATTTTTACATCACTCACCACCTGTAAACAATCGATATGTCTACAAATTAATGAGATGCATATCTGTTTAAAGGAGAATTGGTGTGGGTGAAGGATAGTTCGATGCCTTCCCAAAGCGCCAATCCGTAACTGAATCTAGGTATAACAATAGCTTAGCAGATCATCACGCATGGTTAACTATCAAAACCTTACCCGCAACCTTACCTGAACCAAGGACATGGATCACAGACCGGGTTTACCAAAGCTGTCAGCCTTTTTATCTTAAATTGTTACAGTCGACTTCTTCAGAATTTTTTACCCTTATCCAGTTAATCAATCCACCGGCAATAAGAATTTCACGTTGTCTTTTTGATGCTTTAAGATCTGCCTTAAAGGTCTTTTTTTGACCAGAAACTTTTATATCAAACGTCCTCACGCCATTACTAAGCCCATCAAGTATATTTTCTATTTTTAGTTGATCGCCGGTGTTTAGAGATTGGAGATCAGAGGCGTCTTGAAATTGCAGCGGTAAAATCGCTGAATTAATTAGGTTCTGCCAGTGAATTCTTGCAAAACTTCTTGCTATGACAAGACGTAAGCCAAGATATTGGGGAGCTATCGCAGCGTGCTCTCGACTTGAGCCTTGCCCATAATTTTCGCCAGCGATAATTGCATGATAAATTTTTCGTGAGGAAAGCTTTAGCCATTTTTTTGCATAATTTTCGTCAATATTTTCGAAGGACATTTCTGCAATCTTGGGGATATTTGAACGATATGGGAGGGCTCGTGCTCCTGCAGGGCTAATGCTGTCTGTTGAGACATTGTCGTCTAGCTTTAGCGCTACCGTAAGATCAATCTCATTACGAATAGGTTCGATATTTGGAATCTTAGAAATATTAGGTCCACGCTCAATCTCAATCTTTTTTGCAACCACTCTTGTCGGAGGTTTTTCGATATCATTAATCAATATCCATTTTTCTGGCAGTTTTACTGCCGGGTAGTCAATCCCCAAATCCCGTGGGTCAGTTATAAAACCATTTATAGCCGAAGCTGTAGCGGTTTCTGGACTGCATAAAAAGACCTGGTCATCCTTTGCGCCGCTTCGGCCTGGAAAGTTGCGCGGTACCGTTCGAAGGGAATTTTTTCCAGACGCTGGAGACTGACCCATGCCATTACATCCATTGCAACCAGTTTGATGAAGTCTGCCGCCTGCAACAAGTAGTTGTTGCAAATGCCCCATCGAAATCAGGTTGGTTAAAACCCTTCTCGTTGATGGGTTAATATCAAGCGAGACATTTGAAGCAACTTTCCGTTCATTTAGCATCATCGCCGCAATCGCAAAATCACGATAACCAGGGTTCGCAGATGAGCCAATATAGGATTGATAAATTGGTTCACCCTCAATTTCTCGAACCTTTGCTATATTGTCTGGGCTCGAGGGCAGAGCTATCAATGGTTCTATCCTCGATAAGTCAATTTCGTCGTGATGATCGTAACTGCAACCTCTCTCTGCCGAAATAGGAATGTAATCACGGTATCGTCCATTTTCCGTAAGAAACTGCCGCGTGGTGTCATCGGACGGGAATACTGAAGTAGTTGCCCCAAGTTCTGTTCCCATGTTCGCGATCACATGTCGATCCATCGCACTTAAGGATGCAATTCCATCACCGTAATATTCGATAATCCTACCAACCGCGCCCTTAACGCTATGCCGGCGAAGTAATTCAAGAACAACGTCCTTTGCACTGACCCAATTTTGCAAACTACCGGTGAGCTTCACACCCATAACTTCCGGCGTAGGAATGCTGAGGGGTTCTCCAGAGAGTATAGCTGCGCCTTCAATGCTACCAACACCGATGGCCAGCATGGCAATCGCTCCATTCGCCGGTGTATGGCTATCCGTCCCAGCAAGTAACTGTCCGGGAACCCCGAAACTTTCTTGATGGGTTGGGTGTGATATTCCATTTCCCGGCCTACTGAAGTGTATTCCCAGCTTGGCGCAACAAGATTGCAGGTAAAGATGGTCATCAGGACTTCTGGAATCTGTTTGCAACAAATTATGATCAATATACTGACAAGCTAAATTAACTTTAATTCTGTCCAGCTCTATTGCTTCAATAGCCTGCATGCTAAGAGTGCTAAGTGCATCTTGTAGTAGCACCTGATCAACTCGAAGATGAATTTCCGACCCTGACTTAATATTACCCTCAACACGGTGGCTCTCAATTAATTTTTGTGCCAGATTGTTTGGCAATAAAAACTCCATATGCCGTCATTAGTTGAAAACTTTTTAAAAAAAACAGTTGCCAAAGTAAATAGCGCTTATCAAAAATCAATTCCACGAAAATTTTTAGAAAGGTATTCATTTTCAAATCGATTGGCGAAAAAGATATCTCGAGATGAAGAGCGGGTGTTGTAAAGGTGCCAGAGTATTTGAACACAAGCGGTCGTGAAAATGGACAGGCTTGTTGTGAAACCGGCATCACCGATGGAACAACTTAGGCAGCTGAATGAACGTTTAGCATAAATCTGAGTATTTTTTGATAAAGGGAATCCAATTTTTATGGCGGTTTCAATCTATGACAGCGATATTTTTAGTAAGGCTTTTACGACCCCAGAGACGCGGTTAATTTTTTCTGACTCAGAGTATATCAGATGCATTGTGGAAACCGAAGTGGCTCTGGCTCGCGCTCAAGAGTTTGCAGGACTGCTGCCGCCTGGCACGGCCACAGAAATTCAAAATAATCTAAATACTGCAGAAATTGATGTCGAAGAGCTCGCCAAAAGTTTTTTAAAAATTGGGCGCCCTATTCTGGGCATTGTCGAACAGTTGAGAAACCAAGCTGGTACGAATTCAAATTGGGTTCATTTTGGAGCTTCAACCTATGACATAATGGATACAGCTCGAGTGCTGCAAATTAAACAAGCGATGTCATCTACAAAGAGAAAGCTCGTCAAGGTTTTAAGTAGGTTCGACAAATTAATCAGTGACCATGGAGACGCAATCATGGCTTCGCGCTCGAATAATATGCACTCCGCAACTCAGACCTTTGGTTTAAAAATCGCGGTATATGCTGAAGAATTTATGAGGCATATAGAACGGTTAGATGGTGTAAAATCTCGTGCATTGAATGTCCAATTAGCTGGAGCCAACGGAACATTGAATTCGATGGGGGGCAAGGGAGTTGAAATTAAACTTAAATTTGCAGAAGAGTTAGAGTTGGGTTCGATAGATACCTTTTGGCATAATGCTCGAGACGGTATAACAGAACTTGGACAGTGTCTCGGTTTGATATGCTCAAGCGTCGCGCGTATTGGACAAAATGCGTCGCATCTTCAAAGCACTGAAATAAACGAGCTGTGTGAAACCGGGGAACAGGACCGTGGCCAGAGCACTACTTTGCCACACAAAAATAATCCTCGGTCTGCCGAGTTTACCGAAGCGGTCGCCAGGTTGGGTCGCCAAAGGTCAATGGGACTTTTGGAAATAATGACTCAAGAACATGACAGACACGGTGGAACTTACATAGCTGAGTGGGCTCTGCTTCCAGAGGTTTGTATTTTGACGGATGCAGCTCTCGCTTGGTTGATTGATCTTCTGGAAAGACTGAAGATTGATGAAGCTCGGATGCTTTCAAATATTTGGGCTGCAGGCGGCATAGTCATGACCGAAAATTTGGTTCATACTCTTGCCAGAGTCATGCCCAAATCTCAAGCAAGATTGATTGTAGAAGAAGCCGTCCAAGAGGCTAGAACAAATTCTACGTCAATATTTGAGGCTCTATCCAATAAAGTTGAAGTTTCAGAGATAATATCAAGAAACATTTTAGAAGATGCATTAAAGCCCCAAAACAGCACAGGAGATTCCAAAAAAATAGTGAATAAGATCAGAAATCGTTTAGATAAGTTTCTGTAAGGTACAAACTAAATTTTCCCAATTCTACCTAGATAATAATGGTTTAACCACACGGAATAACATTACCGAGAATCCAACAAGCAAAAATGCAAGTGCAACTGGTTCTTTTATAAAAATCAAAATCCCGTCATCAGATAGCATTAGAGATTGTCTAAAAGCCTCTTCGGCATTTCGAGCCAAAACAAATGCAATGACAAATGCTGCTGCACTGAAATTCCCAACTCTCATGCAGAAGCCAATTACTCCAAATAGTAAAGCAATAAATATATCCACAATGCTTGCTCTACTGGAGTACGCAGCAATAATTGCGGTCAAAAAAATAAATGAATACAAAATACGATTTGGAACACGTGCGATCACTTGGCCAATCCAGGGGCCAAAAAAGTACCCAATAAATCCGTATGCAGTGATTCCAACCAATCCCGCAGCAAAAAGCGAAAATACTAGCTCCCTACTGTTTGAATTATCAAAAATCTGTGGCCCAACTGTTATTCCATGTATTAGAAAGACACCTAATAAAACCGCCGCTATGGTGCTGCCCGGAATACCGAGAGTGAGCAACGGGATCATGCTTGGTCCAGAAACGGCATTGTTGGCTGACTCAGGTGCCGCGATTCCCTCAACAATTCCCGTTCCCCATTCCTCTGACCTTGGCGAACGCCTTTTTTCTTCACCGTAAGCGACAAAACAGGCGACGGAGGAACCCAACCCCGGCATCATTCCTATGAAAGATCCCACCAATGCGGATCGAGACATCAATGGTACACAGCTACGAAATTCCTGCCAGGTCATTTTGGAAGCTGGATCCTGGCGTATCAGCCTCAATTCATTTTTGGCTGATGAAGTGAAAGACACATACGTCTGCGCCATTATCTCAGAGATAACAAATACGCCAATAAGTAGCGGCACTAAAGATAGACCCTCGTCAAGTTCAAAAACTCCCATGGTCATTCGCGTCTCTCCAGTGATTGTGTCCATGCCAATAAGCGCAACAAAACCGCCAAAGAGTGTTGACATTATTCCTTTCATCACAGACTCGCCGACAACCGATCCAATCACCACGAATGCCATCACATAGATCGCAAAATATTCAGTAGGACCAAATGTCCTGGTAACCGAGGCAATCAAAACTGCTCCAAAAATTAGAATAATTTCACCCCAATAATCGCCAAAAACTGATGCAATAGTAGCTGTCTTTAATGCCTTTCCCGCTTCACCCCGGCGGGTCATAGGATAACCATCTTGCATTGTTGCTGCAGAAGCTGCAGTACCAGGCGTATTGAAAAGAATTGCAGCGATTGAACCACCATATCGGCCTGATTTTCCGATAACATAGAGAAAAGCGAGCGCTGATAGCGCGTCAAGGTGATAGGACAAAGGTAGTAACATTGCTATGGCTGCCGATGCAGTAAGGCCGGGCAGAGCGCCTGCAACCATACCAACGAATGCCCCAAACAAAACAAATAATAATGCTTCAAAATTCGTGAAAAGGTTCACAAAACCACCAAAAAGGTCTATCAATTAAGCCTCCAAAAAGATGCGCAGCAGACATGGCTTAGGATAAAAATTCTGACAACGCGGATAAATCAATTAAGCGACCAACCGGATCATAAAAGCCAAAGAATCCCATAAAAATGAATTGGTAAATTATGGCAGATAAAATTGCGGTAAGTGCTATTTTATAGTGGTTTGAATTTCCCAAGACAATCATGACTAGGTACATGGAAATGGCTGTCGCCAAAATGTAGCCAAGTGCATAGAAGAGCCAAACATAGATCAATCCAACAATAACAACCCCAAACATACGGCCGGTTGCTGCCCTCATTATTTGAACTTCTTCCTGCGACACCAAAAGTTCTTTTGGCATATTCACAGCTTTTAGAATAACCATGACAGAAATTAAGACCATGGTACCAGATAGAAAAACAGGCAACATTCTCATTTCAAATGTTGAGCCAAACACCGATTCGATAGAAAAAGCGAGTAGAAGGCAGAAAACAGACACTGCACTGCTCAAGCCGCCGACAATAAGTTCACGTTTTTGAGGTGAAAACATTAATTTGAAATACTCTTCAAAAAAAATTAAAGGTGAGCGCTTAAATGCGCTCACCCCCGCGTTTATCGACTATTTTTTGAGTGCTGCTCTCACTATTGGCTCAAAAGTTGTATACATTTTATCTATTGCTCCCGCGGCCTCTTGAGGGCCGACGTAAAATGTCGCCAAACCAGCTTTCCCCATGTATTTTGCAAAACCCTTGATTTCAGAAATCTCTTTGATTGCAATTTCAAGTCTTTTTGCTCGATCATCAGGTATATCTTTTGGCGCAAATAAGCACATTAAACCAGTAATACCAAGTGGCGGAGTTCCCAACTCTTTAAAGGTTGGGTAATTCTTGTTTTTCTTGACCTTATCACGCTCTAAAGCGGCAATACCAATTGTTTTAACGTCGTTTTCAAATCCTATATTGAGGTGGATTCCGTTGAAAGCCATCGGTAGTTTTTGAGCAATAATAGCGTTCCTTGTCTTCGAGCCTCCTTTGAAAGGGACAAGCTTGTGTTTGATACCCATTTCATTAAGCCATTTGATACCTAAAATTGAATGCAACGTAGTCGCGCCTGTCGAAGCCCAACGAACAACTTCACCCGATTTTTTTGCGTTCTCCGCCCATTCCTTGGCATTATTGGCTGGGTCACTTTTATGCACCTGCATACCGGTTATCAACTGTGAAAAACATCCCAGTGGACGGAAATCTCGAGGCCCAACGGGAGATTTTCCTTTAGTCACTGTTTGAGCTATGTCTGCAACAGTAAATGTACCAATGTTAATTGCGTAAAGTGTATAAGCATCAGACTTTGCATCTTTGACGATCTTGGCGCCAATCAAACCTGAGCTGCCTGGCTTATTAATAACAACACCAGCCATTCCGTCCATTGTAGATGTCTCGTGCATGTAGCTTGCAAATCCTCGAGCGGAGGTATCGGTGCCTCCACCAGCTGAAAAACCAACAACGACTTTTACTGGTTTCTCTGGATATCCGGCTATTGCGGCAGTTGAAGTGGCTACTGATAATGCCCCTGCCGCTAATGCAACAAACTTGATTTTTTTTCGATTTAATTTGATCACGTAAATTTCTCCTGGTTGATTTCGAGGCAAACATGTTTTTAGTAATTAAAATCAGCTTAAAATAAAAATAAAATGCATCAAGCCAAATCGCCAAATATTTGAATCCTTCTAACGCTCTGATCCCCTAAATTTTGTTGGGTGTGAGCCAATAAATATATGAGGGAGACCTTCGGTCCCGCTTTCACATTGGATTGATTTAGAAATTACAGCTTTCTTAAACACATTTGGTGAATACAACAAATTATCGAAAGTTCTTAATGGGTGAATAAATGTCGACCTCTAAATTGATTAATTATACAACTAGAGATTTCCTTTCTGAAAACGAACTTGAATTATATCTTAGCAAACAAGATGAGATATACACGCCTGGAGTAATAGAAGAATTTAAAAAATCTGGATTGCTCCGTAGAGTTGTGACTAAAATTTGGAATAAAGAGGGTGTAGCAAGGCTTGGGATTATATTTGAGTATAAAGACGAGAAAGCTTTTTTGGCTTGTCAAAAGCTATTGGATAAGCACCACGCGCCGGCAACTAAGAATTTTGTCAATAAAGTGCATGGCAGCAGGGGAATTGTTCTACATGAATTTTATTCTGAAGATTTCAACTAAAAATTACATCATATCTTCATTTTCGAGCGACAGTAGGGAGATAGAAAAATGGCTATAATTGTTAAAGGTGGAATAACCATCACCAAAGGATTTGACACTTGGAAATCAATGGTAAAAAAAAATAAACACCGAATGGATGAAATGGGAATGGTGATGCTTTTTGCAGGAGTGCAAAAAGATGACCCAACCAAACTTCACGCCATCATGAAATTTCCTGATATGGAAGCATTTCAAGCGTTTGGTTCTAATGAAGAACTAACAGAAGAACGGAAAAAAGCAGGTGCTGTAGTCGAATCAGGTGTAATGACAATGATTTCTGAAGATGATTTCTTAACCAATTTTCCAGAGCCTTTCCTCAGCGATTAACCCCCATCCGTTGCACACCCCATATACATAATACCCACACCCCCCCTATGGCCCATGCGAGGGGCAGGATTTGAATCTGCGACCGTACGGTTATGATCCTGACAGTTCTCCGAGAGTTTTTCGGGTTTTTGTGCCAATGTCTCGGTAATGTTGCGTTTAACAACCGCCGCCGCCGCCGTCAGAAGACTGCGCCTCAGCCATCTGCTTTTGTTTTTTCCCTTTGTCTGTCAGCTGACCATTTTTGTCCGCATCATACCATTTTCCTTCAATTTGAGTTTGGTAGCCAACTAGCTTTTCCGTACCTTGGAAATTGTCTACTTTATATACTTCTCTCAAATTACGTTTTAAATAAGTATATTCAGTAGTAAAGCATCCACTTAGACTGAAAACGATGAGTAATGGAAGAGACAATGCCAGAAATTTTTTCATTTTGATTAACTCCAGTGAATGAGCATAAAGCGGACATAACCAACGCCGAAAACTCTCAACTATAAAAAATCAACAGAACTTCTTACTACTATATTTGTTTACCTTAAAAAACGCATCACTATTATGCGCAAAAGTAAAGCAAAAGCTATTTAGTTTCAGGCAAGTAGTCTGACAGAAAGCTGCTGCTTGACATAAGAATAAGTATGATGGACAGCGGTAAAAAGCGGGAAATTAAAGGTGAAGAAATAATTTCAGAATTGATAGTTACTGATGAGGCTGC
>QBYK01000052.1 GCA_003282865.1 SAR116 cluster bacterium AG-325-I21
CAATTGATGAGGCGATGGATGCTGGCTCGTTACTGGCAAGCCCATGTAAAATGACCAAAGGGGATCCGTCAAAAGTCCTTGCCGAATCTTCGAACCAGATAAAAGGCCGACTTTACGCTGGTGGGCAGGAACATTTTTACCTTGAAGGCCAAGCCGCCCTTGCCGTTCCGGGGGAGGATGGCGATATCCAGCTTTTTTGCTCAACCCAGCATCCAAGTGAAATTCAGCATAAGACAGCTGAGATGTTGGGCATTGGCAATCATGGTGTAACGGTGGAAACGCGGCGTATGGGTGGGGCGTTTGGCGGCAAGGAAAGTCAGGGTAACTTACCAGCTATGACGGCGGCATTGGCAGCGCATCTGACCGGTCAAACAGCCAAAACCATCTATGACCGTGATGACGATTTCATGATCACTGGCAAACGGCATGATTGCCGCATTGATTACCGGGCAGGGTTTGATGATGAAGGGCGCATTCTTGCGGTTGAATTTGATCAGGCACTGCGCTGCGGTATGTCTTGGGATTTATCGGCTGGAATTGCCGCACGTGCCATGTGCCATGCCGATAATGCCTATGATATTGCGCATATGAAAATCACCAATTATTGCTGTAAAACCCACACCCAATCTAACACCGCTTTTCGTGGCTTTGGTGGGCCGCAGGGCATGCTTGGGATTGAACGTGTAATGGATGAGGTGGCGCACCATCTTGGGCTTGATCCCTTGCAGGTGCGGCGGTTGAATTTCTATCCGCAAAAAAATGCCAGTACGGTTGGTATTACCCCGTATGGGCAGAGGGTTAAAGATTGCGTAATTCAGCCAATTATTGATGAGTTGGTTAACACTTCTGATTATGAGGCGCGCCGTGCTGCCATTGCTGAATTTAACGCCGCTAACCAATATTTGAAACGCGGCATCGCCCTGACACCGGTAAAATTTGGTATTTCCTTCAATACAACCTTTTTGAACCAGGCTGGATCATTGGTCCATGTCTATAATGATGGCTCGGTGCATCTAAATCATGGTGGCACTGAAATGGGGCAGGGTCTTTATACAAAAGTGGCGCAAATTGTTGCGCATGAATTCCAGATTGATGCTGCGCTGGTAAAAATTACGGCAACGACAACGGGCAAGGTGCCAAACACATCAGCAACGGCGGCATCATCGGGAACGGACTTGAACGGCATGGCCGCCATGCGCGCGGCGCGGACAATAAAAGACCGAATTGCCGCGTTTCTGGCAGATGAATATCAAACGGATCAGGCTAATGTTGTATTTGCCAATGGCCAGGTTCATGTTGGGGCTGATGCAATGAAATTTGCCGAGGCTGTTAAACGTGCTTATCTGGGGCGGGTGTCACTATCGGCAACTGGCTTCTATGCCACACCGAAATTAAGCTGGGACAAGGACCGAATGCGTGGCCGCCCGTTTTATTATTTTGCCTATGGTGCGGCGGTGTCTGAGGTGATAATTGATTTGCTGACGGGTGAGAACCGGCTGGTTCGTGCTGATTTATTACATGATGTTGGCAAGTCGCTAAATCCGGCAATTGATCGGGGGCAGATTGAGGGTGGATTTATTCAAGGGGTTGGCTGGTTGACCACTGAGGAACTGGTCTGGAACGAAGATGGCCGCCTGACAACCCACGCGCCATCAACCTATAAAATTCCGGCAAGTGCAGACCGACCAATTGATTGGCGGGTTGCGTTTTATGCGGAAGGTGAGAATAGCGAGGATACAATTCACAAATCAAAAGCAGTTGGCGAGCCGCCGTTGATGCTGGCAATTAGTGCATGGCTTGCCCTGTCTGATGCTCTTTCTGGCATTAATGGGGCCAAAATTGAAGGGGCGGCTTATCCGGGGCTTGATGCCCCTGCCACACCGGAAAGGATTTTGTTGTGTGCAAATCGGCTTGGAGCGCGTTTTGTCTAAGGGCAGCCCCATTAATGTCTTGCGCAGTAGCTGGCTTGGAAAGGTGCTGTCTGTGCTGGAGGACGGGCACGATATCGTTCTTGCAACAGTGACCGCAACAAAGGGGTCATCACCGCGAAATGCAGGTGCTCGCATGTTGATTACCTTAGAGGAATGTTGGGGTACAATTGGCGGTGGTGCGGTGGAATTTGATATTATGGCGCGGGCCCGCACAATGCTGGTTAGTGGGGATGATGGCTGGGAGCGTCAGCATTTAACATTTGCCCTTGGCCCTGATATGGGGCAATGCTGTGGTGGCCAGATGTCCCTTTTGTTGGAAAAATTCAGCACTAAACAAGAAAGTGATCTTCGGGCGTTAAGTGGGACGGTAACATGCAAAACCATTTTATCGCACCCATTAGATTCTGGCCCGCCGCTATCGGTTGAACAAATATCCTGCATGCCCGCATTTTCAGCACCTATCAAGCCACCCCTTACGCCGCTATTCATATATGGTGCGGGGCATGTAAGCCGCGCACTTCTGCCGCGGTTGGATGGTTTGGGGTTTGAGATTTTTCTTGTCGATATTGATGACGACCGATATCCGGCCGATCTGGGAGACAAGGCTGAAAAGTTACTTGCCAAAGCCCCTGAAGCCATTGCCAGCCATGCCCCTATGGGGGCAGCACATCTGGTGATGACACATTCCCACAGCCTTGACGAGGCAATCTGCCTTGAAGTGCTGACCAGGGGCGGTTTTGCCTTTTTGGGCCTGATAGGGTCAAAAAGCAAACGAGCGCGTTTTACAAAACGATTATTGGCGGCTGGGGTTGCAGAATCGATGCTAGAGTTGCTCGTATGCCCCATCGGCATTGATGAAATTACCGGGAAAAGCCCGTCATATGTCGCATTGTCGATCGCGGCCCAGCTTGCTATTTGGCAAGGGTTTGAGGGAGATTCCAATGAAGGGTCTTGGGCTATTAATCATGCTGGCGTCGTGACGCCGCAACCGGCCTAGGAAAAGGGTTTTGGATGGTTGATTATCTTTGGATATGGTCCGAACTTATTGTCCGTTGGGTCCATGTCATTGCGGGAATTGCATGGATTGGTTCTTCATTCTATTTTATTGCTTTAGATCTTAGTCTGAAGCCGGGCAAGGAACTGCCTGAAGAGGCGCATGGCCAAGCATGGCAGGTGCATGGTGGCGGCTTTTACAACATGGTGAAATATCTTGTTGCGCCAGCAAAAATGCCGGATGAATTGACATGGTTCAAATGGGAAGCCTATGGCACCTGGATTTCTGGCATTGCACTTATGAGCCTTGTTTATTACGGCGCCGCAAGCCTTTACATGATTGATCTGGAAATATTGGATATCACCGAAATACAGGCAGTTATGATCAGCCTTGCAGGAATAGTCATTAGTTGGGCCTTATATGATGGCCTTTGCAGAAGTCCCCTTGGCAAAAGTGATCTATGGCTTGCGCTGGCCGGTTTTGTGTTTCTTGTGCTGTTGGCCTATGGCTACAGCTTGATCTTTTCGGCGCGAGGGGCCTTTATGCAGATGGGCGTTACCATTGGCACCATAATGGTGGCTAATGTCTTGATGATTATCATCCCGGGACAAACAAAAGTCGTCACCGCATTAAAGGCTGGAAAGACCCCCGATCCGCGGCATGGTGCGCGCGGTAAACAGCGTTCACTCCATAACAATTATTTAACCTTGCCAGTGATTTTTGTGATGATTGGTGGCCATTATCCTGCGGTATTCGCAACGGATTATGCTTGGGCCATTCTGGCACTTGTTTTGGTAATCGGGGCGGTGGTTCGGCATTTTTTTAATACCAAACATAAGGGCCTTGCCCCGCCTTGGTGGACATGGTTAATCGCCGCAATCTTAACGGGATTTGCCATTACCCTATCGCATCTTGGTGCTCCAGATATGAATTATGACAAGACCGCTCACGCCAGCCCCATGGACCTTCACAACGCATCAATAGAGCTTGTGATAGAAAGATGCAGCAGTTGCCATGCGCGGGAGCCATTATGGGATGGGCTAGCCTTTGCTCCAAAGGGCATATACCTTGAAAATAAAAGTGATGTGTTGCGCCATGCCAACGACATTTTCTGGCAAGCGGCGGCCTCGCATGCAATGCCACCTGGTCAGGTAATCTGGATAGAGGATGAAGAGCGAGCAATGCTTGCTGTGTGGCGTAATATGATTAATCATGGGTTGTTTGACCGCGGTAGCTAGATTTACGATTGGTGTTGTCGAAATGTTAAATCTTAAGGTGAAAGACAAGTGAAGCAGGATTATCCCCGCGATTTAATTGGCTATGGCGCAAACCTGCCCAATGCGGCATGGCCCAATGGCGCACGCATAGCCGTTCAATTCGTCTTGAATTACGAAGAAGGTGGTGAGAGTAGTGTGCTTCATGAAGATAACGCATCCGAGGTGTTTCTATCTGAAATTATTGGTGCTGCGGCCTTTGATGGCGTGCGTCATATGTCAATGGAATCAATTTATGAATATGGGTCACGTGTGGGCGTGTGGCGTATTCTGAATTTATTTCGCCAACGTCAGTTACCGCTGACAATATTTGCTGTGGCAATGGCCGCCGCCCGTAATCCAAACGTGATTGAAGCGGCACTTACTGACGGCCATGAAATTGCAGCGCATGGCTGGCGCTGGATCAATTATCACGGCGTCTCCATTGATGAGGAACGCGCCCATATGCAAAAGGCTATTTCAATCTTGCAGGATATTTGCGGTGCGCGACCGCTTGGTTGGTATACTGGCCGTACATCAGAAAACACCCGCCAGCTTGTTGCAGAAGATGGCGGGTTTATCTATGACTCAGATGATTATTCGGATGATTTACCCTTCTGGTCAACGCAGGTGAAATTGCCGCATCTAGTTGTGCCCTACACGCTTGATACGAATGATATGCGCTTTGCCACCGCCCAGGGTTTTCACAACGCTGATCAATTTGCTCGTTATCTGATTGATGCTTTTGACGTGTTATACGCGGAAGGGGTAATTGCTCCTAAAATGCTGTCTGTTGGGCTGCATTGTCGCTTAATTGGACGTCCGGCGCGGTTTGCTGGCTTGGTAAAATTTTTGGATCATATCATGGCACATGACAAGGTGTGGGTTGCTCGCCGGATTGATATTGCCAATCACTGGATTGCAACGCACCCATTCAAAGGGGATAGCACGTGACACGGCTTAATATACCAACGCTTGACATTCAGCCTTTGAACAAGGCAGCCTTCGCGCCTTTTGGGACAGTCATTGAAATCGATGGTGCCAAACAGATAAACATTAATCAGGGCACAACAACGCGGTTTGATGCGATGTCTGCTGTTGATGTGGAAGAGGCTGGTGGCCAACCGATCATATCTCTATTTCGGGGAAATTGCCGTCCTGAACCAATTGAAATTCATCTTCTTGAACGGCACCCGCTTGGATCGCAGGCGTTCATGCCGTTAAGCCAGCATGATTGGCTGGTGGTTGTAGCAAATGGCAATGTGGTTGGTGATGCGCCGGATTTTTCCACTCTCGCGTGTTTCAAGGCTTCAGGTATACAGGGCGTCAGCTATGATCGTGGCACATGGCATCACCCGCTTTTACCTTTGCAGGCGGTGCAGGACTTCCTAGTGATTGACCGGCAGGGCAATGGGCATAATTTGGATGAAGTGTGGCATGACGGGCCAGCGGCACTTATCCAGCCATGAATTCCCATATGATGATGTTATGCCCATTGGGCCTTGCGCATTAAATCAGCCGTCATGGCATGATGGTTTTCCAGTAATTTTGACATATCCATTGTCACAAGCTGCCCCTGATCAACAATGATTTTACCATTGATAATTGTATAGTTGGCCTTGGAAGAACCGCAAAATAACAGTCCAGCGAGCAAGTCCCACGCCGCGCCGGCAAAATCAATACCACGGCAATCAAAGGCAGCAATGTCGGCAGCAAAACCCGGGGCCAATTGGCCTATATCATCGCGGCCCAATACCGCGGCCCCGCCGCGTGTTGCAAGCGCTAGTGATTGGCGTGCAGTCAGCGCATCACCTGTTTTCATAACTCGTTGAAGCAACATGGCCTGGCGGGCTTCATTCAGCATGTGTCCGCTGTCATTTGATGCCGACCCGTCAACACCAAGGCCAATATTGATGCCGGCATCCAGCATTTCACGAATTGGGGCGATGCCACTTGCAAGCCGCATGTTAGAACATGGACAATGTGCAATGCCGGTATTTGTGCGGGCAAATAGATCAATTTCGTCCCTATCGAGCTGCACACAATGGGCATGCCATACATCTTGACCAACCCAGCCAACTGCTTCGATATACTCGCCAGGCCGCATACCAAAACTTGTAAGGCTATAATCGATATCTTCGACATTTTCCGCAAGATGAGTATGTAGCCCGACCTTAAATGCCCGGGCCATTTTCGCAGTTTCGTTCATTAGGTCCATGCTAACAGAAAATGGCGAACAAGGAGCTAACGCCACCCGCTGCATCGCATGGCGTTCCGCATTATGATATATTTCAATAACGCGTTGGCAATCCTTTAATATGGCAGGCTCGTCTTCGGTCAGACGATCAGGTGGCAACCCGCCTTGGGTCTCGCCAATACTCATTGATCCGCGCGTGCCGTGAAATCGCATACCAATATCATTAGCTGCGGCAAATGAGTCATCAAGCCGCGCCCCGTTAGGATAAAGATATAGATGGTCCGATGATGTTGTGCACCCGGTTAATGCCAGTTCGGCCATGCCTAGCGCGTTTGACCAGTATATATGCTCAGGGCCAAGATGGCACCAGATTGGGTACAAGGTCTGTAACCACCCAAATAACGGAGCATTCTGTGCCGAAGGAACGGCGCGGGTAAGATTTTGAAACATATGATGATGGGTGTTAACCATGCCCGGTATTACCACATGTCCCTGAAGGTCAATAACATGGTCGGCGGTTTTGGGTAGGTCATAAGTTTTACCCACTTGTTCAATAATACCGTTGCGTGCAAATAAACTGGCCTGAGTGATTTCCTTACCAAAGGAGTTTGCCTTAGACGATGCCATCGTGCACAACAAGTCGGCATTTTTCAAAAGTAAGGTTGACCCATTCATGATTTAAATGTTTCTGCTATGGATAATGAATTACTGTTGACACAGTTTTCGGTTATTGGCTGTTTGATATAATGAATTAATTTGGTCAATAACGACGTGATACTTAAAACAGACAAGTGTTTGGGGGACAAGAGTATTTATTTTCTGTTGTTTGGAGAAATTTTTTAAATATTTTGAGCTCTTACTTAGATCAAGGTTTCATGTTTTTATTGGTATTTTATTCGTCAGGCTCTATCAAAGTAACGCTGAAGCTATTTTTAGATTAAAAAAAAGTCGGGCATTTTTTGTGGTTTGGCCGGTAATCCGAGCAATGGTTTGCTAAGTAAAACCATTGCACAATTCAACCCACATTGATTTGGGCTTGTAAAAAATTGGAGAATCTCGTTACCTTTGATTGTGATGCAAAGAGTGCACCATTGTGCCGCAATTTTAATGCTTTTTGTTTTTGTTGATTTCTTGTCGGTTAGTTTCATTAGGTAGTTTTGATAATTAGGTTTGGAGAGGCCAGATGATAAAAAATTTAATTAGAACGGTTTTGATAGGGCTGAGCACGATTTTTGTTTCGGTTAGCAGTTATGCTGACACCAAAGTACAGTTCGCTTTGGATTGGAAGTTTGAGGGGCCTTCAGCGCCCTATTTTCTTGCCATTGATAACGGCCATTTTAAGGCTGGTGGCATGGATGTTGAAATTTCACCGGGCAAAGGCTCATTGAACGCGATTCCCAAAGTGGCAACCGGAGCCTTTCCTTTTGGTTTTGCGGATATTAATTCATTGATAAAGTTTTTAGATCAAAACCCAGGCGCTCCGGTGACCTCGGTAATGATGGTTTATGATAAGCCACCTTTTGCGATAATTGGGAGGAAGTCGCTGGGTATAAATGGACCCGCAGATCTTGAAGGATCAATTCTCGGTGCACCTCCACCCGATGGCGCCTGGGCACAATTCCCTTCTTTTGCGAAAGCAAATGGTATTGACGTTGGGAAGATAAAAGTTGAACCTGTAGGCTTTCCAACCCGTGAACCTATGCTGGCTGAGGGCAAAGTTGACTCTGTCACAGGGTTCTCTTTCTCGTCATTTCTCAATTTAATTCGGCTTGGGGTGCCGGAGAGCGATATTACAACGATTTTAATGGCAGATTATGGACTTAAACTTTATGGTAACGCCGTTATTGTGAATACCGATTTTGCCAAAGATAATCCAGGTGTGGTGAAAAAGTTCGTAGCCGCTCTCGGCGCGGGTTGGAAAGATGCTATAAATGACCCAAAGGCAGCAATTGCATCGCTTGTAAAACGGAACCCTGCGGCTGACAGTGCTTTGGAACAGCGCCGCTTGGAACTAGCAATTAAGGCCAATGTTTTGAGCGACTATGTCAAAGCAAATGGCATGGGTGGCATTGAAAAGAGTCGTTTTGATGCAGCAATTCAACAGCTGGCTGAGACATATGAATATAAAAACAAACCAGACGCTAAGTTGTATTACACCGACGCTTATTTACCAGCGGGTGGTGTGAAATTAAATTAAACATTTGAAAGTTATGGATGCAGCTCTAAACGAAGGGCTGCATCTATGGGTTGACTGTGATTATGGCGTCAGAGCGAAATACAAATTTTATTAAGATTGACGGCGTTTCACATACATTCCAAACAGCTACTGGTAATCTCCCTGTCTTGGATGATTTGAGCTTGAGTGTGCCTAAGAATGGCTTTACCGCTATTGTTGGGCCGTCTGGATGCGGGAAATCAACAGTCACTCGGCTGATTGCTGGGCTTCTCAGGCCCAATATTGGGGGTGTATGGCTTAAGGGTGAGCCAGTAAACTCTCCGCGGGACATTGTCGGTATGGCTTTTCAAAATCCGGTTTTGCTGGAATGGCGGAGCATATTGAAAAATGTGATGTTACCTTTGGAAATTGTTCCAAATTCTTTAAGTTCGGTTGCCCGAGAGCAGCGGGCTCTTGATTTATTGAAACTTGTTGGGCTTTCTGGCTTTGAGGACAAAAAGCCTTCGGAATTATCTGGAGGTATGCGTCAACGAGCGTCATTGTGCCGAGCATTGGTTCACAAACCGGAAATATTAATACTCGACGAGCCGTTTGGAGCCTTGGACGCCTTTACTCGAGAAGATCTTTGGCAAACCATGCATCAACTGCGGGAAAAGGAACCATTTACGGGCGTTCTAATCACTCACGATTTGCGAGAAGCAATTTTTTTGGCTGATGAGGTTGTTGTCCTATCAGGAAGGCCGGCAACCACGCAATTTAAGCAAGAGATGATGGAAAGGGGGCCAAGAAGCATCGACCAGCTTTACACGCCAAGAGCAATGGAAACGCTCAACATCCTCAGGGAACAAATTAAAATTGCCCGTCAAAATGAGGGGACTGTTTCATGAGACACGCTATGGCCCCAGTTTTTGCCATTGTTTTATTTCTAGCGTTCTGGGAGCTAACGGTATGGGTTAATGACTGGCCCAATTACAAGATGGCTTCACCCAGTGATTTGTGGCCAGCTTTTTGGAGATTCAAATGGCTGTTTCTGACTTACGGATGGGAAACATTGTGGCGAACTGTTATTGGCTTGATAATTGCTGTGATGGTCGGGTTGGTATTTGGCGTACTCATGGGCTTCTCGCGAGTATTGCGGCAGGGCTTATACCCGCTACTTGTCGGGTTCAACGCGATCCCCAAAGCGACTGTAGTGCCAATTGTTGCTTTGATGTTCGTTGGTCAGCACGATCTAAATACGGTTTTAATTGCTTTCATGATTTCTTTTTTCCCCATTGCAGTTTCAGTTTCTGTGGGCTTGTCAACTTTGGAGCCGGAGTATCGGGATATCTTAAGGGCCCTTGGGGCTTCAAGATTTACTATTTTCTGGAAAATTGCTTTGCCTAAAACTCTTCCGGAGTTTTTTGGCGCTTTGAAGGTAGCTGTAACACTAGCTTTTATTGGTACAAATCTGATGGAAATAGTCTCACCTCATGGGCGTGGACTTGGCGCTCTCTTTGACAGTGGTAAAACTAATTCTGACTATCCGTTGATGTTTGCTGTTCTTATTGCACTGGCGATATTGGGCATCGCTCTTTACTATGTGATTGTTGTCCTCGAGGGCATTTTTGCTGGTTGGGCAGATCGTCAGGGTGAGTAGAATATATCTTTATACATAAACTCAGATAACAAAAACGAAGTGGCAATTTCATGTCAGTTTTAGCTTCTTCGTAAACTTGTTGGTGGTGTAGAACGTTAATCTGATCTATGTGTTAAGGCCTAATGTAAATAATAATGGCGTGAGCTTAACAAAACTTAAGTTGGTCAAAAAGCGAGGAAACATTTATGGGTTATGCGATCGTGGCAAATAAGCCGGGCGGAATTGAGGTTCTAAATAAAGTCGTTCTTGGTGACTTGGTGGTTGGTGCTAGTGAGGTTTTGATCTGTCATGAAGCAATTGGAATCAATTTTCTAGACATTTATATTCGTAATGGCGCCTATCCTTGGCCGGTTGATAAAGATCTTATACTTGGGTCTGAGGGTGCCGGCATTATCGAAGCTGTCGGCTCAGATGTCAGGGGCTTGGCTGTGGGTGACCGGGTTGGCTATACGCTTGCCAATGGTGCCTATGCAACACACCGTGTGATTGATGCTGGGTATGTGGTTAAATTACCAAATTCTGTTAACAGTGATCTCGCCGCATCGATAATGCTAAAGGGGCTAACAGTTGCCTACCTTATTCATGATAGTTACAAAGTTAAGCCTGGCGACAAAGTGTTGTTTCACGCCGCTGCGGGTGGTGTTGGCTTGATTGCAGGACAGTGGCTAAAAGCGATTGGGGCAACGGTCATTGGTACTGCCGGGGGAGCTCAAAAATGTGCTCTTGCTATGTCCAACGGATACGATCATGTAGTTGATTATACTAGTACAGATTTTGAGGCTGAGGTGATGCAACTGACCGATGGGCAAGGTGTAGATGTGGCTTATGACTCGGTCGGCAATGATACGATGGCTCGCACAATAACATCGACTAAACGGCACGGCACAATTATCGCTTTTGGCCAATCATCTGGGCCCTACGTAAATTTCAAAATTACCGACCTTGCCAAAGGATCATATTATTTAAGTCGGCCAACCCTTTTTCATTTTGCTGCGGATCGTACGTGGTTGGAAACGGCTTCTGCAAAATTATTCGAGTTGGTATCCAATGGGACGGTCAAGATATCAATAAATCAGCGGTTTCCATTAGAAGATGTGGCAAAGGCTCATGAGGCGCTTACTGGCCGTTCTACAACCGGTTGTACTATCTTGACACCGTAAACATAAGGTTTACCGGTTCGAAATTAAGAAGGGTCCCCTTTGGAGACCCTTCATGATTGTAACAATCACGAGTGTTAAGCGATCAAGCGCTTTGCTGTGGCCGCATGTCATCGGGGTTAATACCCGCGACGGATACTGGTTTTTTCATCGCATCCCGGCGGAATGGTTCACCAAGTTCTTGGTTCAACATCACTTCGATAAAGGTGGTCACGCCATCTTTCATTTGCGCGTCAACCGCTTTAGCTAGGGCGTCGCGAAGGTCATCCATCGAATCTACGGCAATCCCCTCAACACCGCAGGCTTTGGCGATGTTGGCATATGATACTTGCTCGTCAAGTTCGGTGCCAACAAAGTTATCTTCAAACCATAGTGTTGTGTTGCGCTTTTCGGCTCCCCACTGATAATTGCGGAAAATTACCATGGTGATGGCAGGCCATTCTTCGCGGCCAATGGCGGACATTTCATTCATTGAAATACCGAATGCACCATCGCCAGCAAATCCGACGACAGGCACATCACTACGACCAATTTTTGCGCCCATGATCGAGGGCAGGCCGTAGCCACAAGGTCCAAACAAACCTGGTGCTAAATATTTGCGGCCTTCTTCAAACGTTGGATAGGCGTTACCGATTGCGCAATTATTGCCAATGTCAGATGAAATAATCGCGTCTTTTGGCAGGGCTGACTGTATCGCGCGCCATGCCATACGTGGTGACATTTTTGTTGGTTCGCGATCACGAGCCCGCTCGTTCCAAGTTGTGCCCGGATCGTCATCTTCATGATCAAGGGAGGTTAGTTCCTGTGCCCATGCAGATTTTGTTTTTGCAACCAACTCTATGCGAGCATTGCGGCCCGTATCACCGGCGGTGCTGCCCAGTTTATCAATAATGCTTAACGCAACCTTTTTGGCATCACCAACAATGCCAATGCTAACTGGTTTGGTCAGACCAATGCGATCAGCGTTGATGTCTACTTGTATGATTTTGGCGTCCTTTGGCCAGTAATCGATGCCATAGCCAGGCAGCGTTGAAAACGGATTCAAGCGGGTTCCTAACGCCAGAATAACATCAGCCTTGGCAATTAATTCCATTCCGGCTTTGGAGCCGTTGTAGCCAAGTGGGCCAGCAAACAGCGGATGTGATCCGGGAAAAGCGTCATTATGCTGGTAGCCACAACAGACTGGCGCATCAAGACGCTCGGCGAGCTCAATTGAGGCTTC
>QBYK01000053.1 GCA_003282865.1 SAR116 cluster bacterium AG-325-I21
AATTCCTATATCTTTTTCTGTCCTCTCCAATACTCTGCCTTGCTCAATATGTAACTCAAAACACGCTATGACATTTGCAAAGCATTCAAATCTTTCACCCAATTTGTCAGAATTGCCTCCGACTCTGTCTATTTCATCTTTTAAGACTCTCCCGGCGCCGTCCGTTCGTCGCAATATTTCATCATCAAGTAAACCAGTCATAGCTCTCGTTCCGAGACAGGAGGTATTCCAATCGTTTAGTTCCTCTCCAAGGTAATCATATAGTTCTATATCAAACGGTAATTGCACGTTATCTTCTTTAAAGTCCTTTAGGATCGCTAGCGAAGCAACAATGCCCGCAACACCATCAAATCTCCCGCCAGATTTGACGGTATCAAGGTGCGATCCAATCATCACCCTTTTATCTGTAAACTCACCAGATTTATAAGAACCTATGAGGTTCCCAGCATTATCTGTTCTGACAGTCAAATCTAGCTTTTCAAACTCAAAACGTAGCCACTCTCGCGCTTTATCAAATTCTTGACTAAAAATAAGCCGAGTGTAAGGACTGTCTCGTTCGGTTATCTCTGCAAGCTCATTAACGCATCTTTCGATATACGATTGCTGATTTAACATTTTCAATATCTACCTGATCATCATTTTACAAATTTAGTGTTTTCCAAAATGCATTGACGGAGTGTTGAACGGACACCAGAACTGGTTAGATTTTTATACCCTCAAAAGGTCTCACAAAGTGGTTTTCACTTATTTGAGTTAACTCAACTATTTCAGGCTCAAACCCAAAAGGTTTCAACAGGCTTGGAATTTCATCAGTCATTAAGTTTAACTTCTTTTTTCTCTTTTTCGGATCAGCAACAGGGACTGCCATCATCAATTTTTTTGTATAGGGGTGTTGTGGGTTTTCAAAAACCTGGCTTCGTGTCCCCAACTCAACAATTTCACCCAGGTACATTACAGCCACCTTATGACTAACTCTTTCCACAACCGCCATATCGTGACTGATAAAAAGATATGACAATCCGTATTCTTCCTGCAGCTCCATCAATAAGTTTACAACCTGCGCTTGGATGGACACGTCCAATGCTGAGACTGCTTCATCAGCAATAATCAGTTTTGGTTCTAAAGCGAGTGCGCGAGCTATGCCAATTCGTTGCCTTTGACCCCCGGATAGTTCATGAGGATACCTTTTCGCATAGCTCTCATTTAGGCCGACCCTCTGCAATAATTTAAGCACCTTTTCATTTGCACGAATGCTGTTACCAACATCATGTACGACAATAGGTTCAGAAATTATTTCTCCAATAGTCATTCTTGGGTTCAGTGAAGCAAAAGGATCTTGGAAAATCATTTGAATCTGTTTTCTGTATTCCTTCATGTCTCCATGATCCAATTTGGCTAAATCAACACCGTTGAAAATGATGCTTCCACGCGTAGCTTTTGTTAATCCAATTATACTTCGACCAGTAGTGGATTTTCCGCATCCGCTCTCTCCTACTAAGCCTAGCGTTTCGCCAGGCTGTATATGAAAGTTTATGCTCTCTACCGCATGTACACATCCGCCCGTTCTTCCTATACCACTCTCTATGTTAAATCTAGTTGTTAGCCCACTTACTTCCAGCAGTGGGTCCGATTTGCGATTTACAGTATCTCTCATGTCAACCAGCTTGTTATTGTCTGCGATGATTTTGACTGCCTCACCTTCTGATCTACTGACATCAATGTTTGCAAATTTTGCTGGAAACTTACGCCCCTTCATACTACCCAATTTGGGCACTGCAGAGAGCAAGGCTTTGGTGTAGGCGTGTTGCGGATTGGTAAAAATCTCAATTGCGGTACCCTCTTCAACTTTTTTACCACCAAGCATCACCACAACTCGATCCGCAATCTCTGCCACCACTCCCATATCATGAGTTATAAACATTACGGACATACCGATGTCTTTCTGAAGCATCTTAATTAAATCTAATATTTGGGCTTGGATTGTGACATCTAGGGCGGTCGTTGGTTCGTCTGCTATTAACAAAGATGGTTTGCAACTTAGAGCCATGGCAATCATAACTCTTTGCCTCATGCCTCCAGAAAGTTGGTGAGGATATTGTTCCAACCTCTTTTCTGGCTCCGGCATCCGAACCAACTCCATCATTCGTAGCGCTATTTCTTGCGCTTCTTTTTTTGATTTTTTTTGATGCTTGATAATTGACTCAGAAATTTGCATTCCAATTGTAAAGACAGGATTAAGTGCAGTCATTGGTTCTTGGAAAATCATTGATATTTCATTGCCACGAATTTCTCTCATGGAATGCTGTTCTAATTTTGACAGCTCCGTTATTTTTCCACCTTCAGAATACAAATTAATTTCGCCTGAAACGATTTTTCCCCCTGAATAATCACTTAAACGCATCAGCGAAAAAGCTGTCACTGATTTTCCTGAGCCAGACTCACCAACAATGGCCAGCGTTTCACCCTGCTGAATATCAAAAGACAAATCATCTACCGCTTTTACTACTTGATCCTTCAAGGGAAAATAAACCCGCAAGTTTTTCACACTTATTAGAGTTTTTGAGCTAGTGCCGGCATTTTTTTTATTATTTTTCAATATAAATTCACCTAACAGATTTTTTAGTTATCCCGGTGCGTTTAAGCAATGAACGCTATGGTTAATCGTGAATCTGCGTTTATACTTTTTATTTATTTGTTCACAGCGCAATTTCAGATCTTGCCAGAAAAACAGCTTAGGCGTTGATCTTGGGTCGCAATAGTCGCAATAGTCAAGGGTGCTTCACGCGATTGTAATAACTTGGCTTACAACAGAGCAATGAAGGACGTTTTCGGGAGGCGTAAATGAATTTAATAGATGAATTTAAATCGGCTCACAGCGAGATAGTTTCGTGGCGTCAACATCTGCATGCTAACCCAGAAATTGCCTATGAAGAAAAAGACACGTCAGACTTTATTGCCGCTAAGCTGGAAAGCTTCGGAGTCGAGGTGCATCGTGGCTTTGGTGCCACTGGGCTTGTTGGCGTAATTCATGGTAACGAGGGCGACCCAGCCAGCGGCAAGGCCATAGGTCTTCGCGCCGATATGGATGCCCTTCCAATTTCGGAAGAAACAAACCTCGATTATGCGTCGAAACGCCCAGGCCGAATGCATGCTTGCGGTCATGACGGGCACACAACGATGCTGCTCGCCGCCGCAAGGCACTTTGCGCAAACACGAAATTTTCTTGGCACCATATATTGTATTTTTCAACCAGCTGAAGAGGGCGGCAACGCTGGTGCTCGATCCATGATCAATGACGGACTGTTCGAAAAATTTCACATGGACTCAGTCTGGGGCATGCATAATTGGCCTGGACTTGAGGTTGGACGTGCAGTGGCTCATTGCGGGCCAGCAATGGCAGCAGCCGATATTTTCATTTTGACGATTGAAGGCAAAGGTGGTCATGCTGCGATGCCGCATCTGACCCGTGATCCCATTGCGGCGGCTGGACTGTGCATTGTTGCCTTGCAGACGTTAATTTCGCGCCAGCTTGACCCATTTGATCATGCGTTAATTTCGTTGACAAAACTCGACGCTGGAAGCGCCTACAATGTGATCCCTGCAAACGCCACCATTGGAGGCACATTACGCACTATGGATGCAGATACGCGCCTTCGCATGATCCGTGATATCGAAGCAGTAGCCCAAAATGCAGCAGCGACATTGGGTTGTAATATTTCAATGGAATTGCGTCCAGGCTATCCGCCAACCTTAAACCATGAAGTAGATGCCCTTTTTGCACACGATATCATCACCGACATGCTTGGCCCAGATGGGCTGGAGACGGGGATGACACCAGTCATGGGTGCCGAAGATTTTTCATTCATGTTGAAACAAAAGCCAGGGGCCTATATCTGGCTGGGCGCAGGTCTTGAGTCAGAAAACCTGCACAGCCCACATTTTGATTTCAATGATGAAATTTTGCCAATTGGCGCCAGTTTCTGGGTTCGGCTTGCCGAAACCAAACTAGCCCAAACCTAACAGCACAAGATCACAATCTAAATGCCTCCACGCTAAACAAACTGGCTAAAAACCCTTTTGAAACCTGGTAATTTTTAAACCAGAATTCTTATTCTGATTTTGCAATAATTGGCGGTAACATCTCGGTAGGGATTGGGCATTGATAGGGCGTTTTCGCTTGGCGTTTATCATGGACCATCCGGGCCGCTTTCAATTTTTCTGGCGACTGAATTAATGCGCCTGCTGTTGCCGCCATCACTTTCGCTGCATGCACCATTCCCTTATGAGCGGCAGGTGCCTTCCCCTGCGCCACTGTTTGCCAGGTATGGAGAGGCGTGCCAACAGCACAAGTAGCGACACGCGCTTGTACCGTGGGGACAACCCAGCTAACATCGCCAACATCAGTTGAACCCTCACCCCCAATATTTATCCGGTCGAGCGGAGCAACAAAATCACAAAGCGGTAAATCTTCGGGGGTTTCACGTCCAATGCGTTGAAAACTAGCTATAATATCATCTTTGGTCAGGGTTTTGCGAATATCATTAGCAAGGCCAACATCATCTGCCTCAAAAGGCACAGGACCCAGTTTTTCAAACTCATGTTGCATCACTTCTTCTAATGGACGATTACCAACTAAATTTGATACGCCTGAATATACCCTGGCCTCAACTGTCGTGCCAGTCATCAAGGCGGCGCCATCTGCAATGCGACGCACCCGCGCCACTAGATCACGTAAAGCGTCCAGATCAGCAGCCCGAACCAATTGTCTAACCGTGGCTTTTGCCTGAACAACATTTGGCGCAACACCACCAGCATCCAGATAAGCATAATGTATCCGCGCAGAATCTGGCATGTGTTCACGTAAATAATTCACTCCCACATTCATGAGCTCGCATGCATCAAGAGCACTACGACCGAGTTGCGGGGCTGCTGCCGCATGTGCCGCCTTGCCATGAAAGGTAAAATCAATGCGCGAATTAGCAAGTGAATGCCCATGTTGAACCGCGTTAAAGGTCGACGGATGCCAAGAAATCGCCGCATCAACATCATCGAAGAGTCCATCGCGCGCCATGTAAGCCTTAGCAGCACCACCTTCCTCAGCAGGACAGCCATAATAGCGTACTCTCGCCATAATTCCGTTTTTGGCAAGCCAGTCCTTGACTGCAGTCGCAGCCAAAAGCGACGCAGCTCCAAGCAAATTATGACCACAGCCATGACCGTTTCCGCCAGTTTCAATCGGGCTTGGTTCCGCGACACCTGGAGCTTGGCTCAGCTCTGGTAATGCGTCAAACTCGCCAAGGATAGCAATCACAGGCCCCTTATCACCAGCTTCACCCATCACCGCTGTGGGCATGCCACAAATTCCTTCAGTAACACGAAATCCCTCACTTTTTAGTGTCTTAACATGTTCAGCTACAGACTCATATTCATTATAAAGTGTTTCGGGTGTCTCAAAGACTCTGTCCGATAAAGCGATAAATTCTGCCTTTTTTAGATCAACCATTTGCCAAATTTGTTCTTCGTTCAGCATCTTCACATCATCCCCATTTACACTTTCAACAGATTGTTTTCCATGACTTCGCCATATCGATACTTTACAGTGACGACCAAATCACTTCCATCAAATGGTAAGGCTAAAAGGCGTTTGTACACAAATACAAATAGATAATATTTTTTCATATGACTAAATGGTTCAAGAGCAATTGAATGACCTGGACACACTCCAAGACTTTTGAGACCGCGCATCGTGATTAGAATTTCAATTTGCAATGTATCGTGTCGGGGATCTTGTTTTGTGTTCTAGGGTCTGGGGCGGCAACCACTTCGGCAAATAAATCCCTAAAAAATATACAAATTTTTGCTTAATTTCTGCGTCTATCGATTGCATCCGCGAGAACACACATTAGCTCAAACATCAGAGATGCACCTACCCAAGCAGTACCACCTGAAGCATCAAATGGTGGTGAAACTTCTACGAGATCGGCTCCTACAAGATTAAGCCCTTGCATTAACCTAATTGACTTTTGTGCTTCAAAGGTATTTGGGCCTCCAATTTCTGGAGTGCCGGTGCCTGGAGCATAACTTGGGTCGATAAAATCTATGTCAAATGAACAATAAGTTGGCTCCTCGCCAACTATCGATCTGGCTTCTTCCATGACCGACTCAATCCCACGGTCAAACAATTCCTCTACACGAACTATTCTGACGCCCCGTGCTTCACCCCACTCAATGTCATCTAAATTGTACGCAGTCCCACGAATGCCAATCTGAACAACTCGTTTTGGATCAAGAAGTCCTTCCTCTATAGCGCGCCTGAATGGTGTTCCATGAGTATATTTAAACCCACCAAAATAACTATCAAACAAATCTGTGTGAGCATCAAAATGGACCATTCCCAATGGTTGATTAGCAGCCAGTCCGCGCAGAATGGGCAGTGAAATCAGGTGATCCCCACCAGCAGTCATTGGTATAATATTTCTTTTTTTCAAATTTTTAAAAAAAGATGCCACACGATCCATACTGTCTTCAAGATCAACCGGGTTTGGACTAACGTCACCAAGATCTGCACAATTTGCGAGAGTAAAAGGATTTATGCCACTAGCAGGATTCAGTGCTCTAACCATTGTTGATAGATCACGTAATTGCCTTGGACCATGCCTTGGGCCCGGCCTATTCGAAGTTCCTCCATCCCATGGGACACCTACAACCCCTAACTCAACACGTTTGGTCTCCGGTGCATCCATTGATAGATGTGGCAACCGCATAAAGGTCGGCATTCCAGCAAAGCGTGGCATTTCAATACCCGACACTGGCTGAAAGAAAGGGTCATATTGCACATCTACCTCCAAACTTGTCTCATTTTTTAATCGATATCATTCACTGTTATTCAAGTGGTTTGACGCAATAGAGGAAACAAAAAGCTCTTGCTCTTTAGTTTCGATTGCCCCAGGTCGAGATTGCCGAACAATGTTTATGGCCGATTGCGCAGGAATACCAAGATCCCGTAAAATTATTGCAGCAACAGTGCCAGACCTGCCCAAACCACCCATACAGTGAATTGCTATTGAGCTGCCTGCCTTTATCGCTTCAAGAAGCCTTGGCCTAAGTTTATTAAGCCCATCTAACGTATCATTTTTTGGTATTCCCAAGTCGGCTATCGGAAGACGAATAAAATTGATTGATCTTTCGTTTGACTCGGAGACAAATACCCCTTGGTCACAGTAATTACTGAACTCAGTCCCTTCAACTAAGGAGAGAAAATACGAGCAACTTTCTTTTTTTAGGGCATTTAAAACATCGAGCATATCCCTCATGGAAAACGTATTGGATGAGTTTCTACCTGGAAAAGCTGTAAGGATTAGGCTTGCTTCATGATCTGGTATTTTAACTTTAGAGAGACTTTGCGTATTTCCTTCCAATTCTAGATGTTCCTCCAGGCCTGAGTTCTCTTGAGCAGGAACGTCGATATAATTGTATGAATACCGCGCACGAGGAATGAAATATACACAATTAACATTGCCATCGCCGCAGCGCCGGCAACATCACCCTGTTCATCAAGGTGTATCGAAGAAACTGATGCCAATGTGGTATCATAAGAGTATAGGAAAATTACACCCGAAACGGTCGTCATCGCGTTACAAAAAAGGTAAATAAAAATATCAAAGACGGTTGGCAAGCAGACGGGTAACGTTACACGGAAAAACATCTTATATATAGGTACTTTTAGTGACAATGAAACTGACTCAAACTCCGAATCCAGCTTCTTTATCGCTGTGATCGCAGATAAATGAGACACCGTATAAAAATGAACTATTGTGTTTATTACCAAGATTATCATCGTGGCATAAATAAAATTTAGGGGGTTTTCTTTCATGTTAAAAAAGAAAATATATGCAAGGCCAAGGACTATCCCAGGTATTGCCATCGGCATGAGTGCAATCATCTGAAGGGCATCCCTCAGGGTTTTATCTGCCCGCATTTTTTCTATTAGGTAACTGCCAATAAAAATTATTACTGTTCCAAAAAACGCGGCGTAAATTGACATGCGAACAGAATTAAAAAACGAGTCCCAACCAAGTCCTGCCACTTCGAAATTATAGTGGTCCAGTGTTAAAGATAAATTATATGGCCAAAACTTCACCAGAGCTCCAAACTGGGCCATACCCAACATTAAAAGAACTAAAACTGTGATAAATAAACAATAGCAAAGGAGAAGATTGTCACGCAGTCTATGGGGCTTTGGCACATAAACGACTGCCCTAGAGGTTAATTGGGATGCTTGCCTTTTTCGGGAAAATTGATCAAGGGCAAAAGCGAGTAAAGCGGGGATTAATAGTACTATGGATATCACCGCACCCATTTGGAAATTTTGCATACCAACCACTTCTCGGTAAATATCCGTCGCAAGCACGTTGTAATTTCCTCCAATCACTTTGGGAACCCCAAAGTCAGTAAAAACAAGAATGAAAACAACAAAGGTAGTGCTTATAATACCGTATTTGGCACCCGGTATAGTCACCGTAAAAAAGGTTCTAAGCTTTGAAGCCTTGAGTGCATCAGAGGCCTCATAAAGACGCGCATCTGACAAAGACAAAGAGGTGGACAAAATCATGAGCGCGTGCGGGAAAGTCCAGTAAACCGATGCCATTATAATGCCTATTGGGCCATAGATTGAGTGTCCCAAGAGCATTTCTTTAAACACTCCTTGGTTGCCAAACCAATAAACAAGAGCAATAGCTGCCAGTATGGATGGGCTTAGCAATGGGATTAAAGAGACAACGCGGAACAAACCCTTAAAGGGGATGCACGTGCATTGTAAAGCAAATGCGTATAAAAATCCCAGACAGACAACTATGATGGTAGAGACAAATGCAACAAACAGACTGTGAAAAAAGGACTTAAACAGTGTTGGGTCTTTTAAATAAAGTGCAAAATTTTCGAGACCAACAAAAACCCCTTCCGCATTTTGCGTGCTTTTGGACATTAGTGCGAAGAGCGGCAGAACCAGAAAACAAAAGAACATAGCCAGATAAACAAAAACTAGAATTCTACCAAGTTTATCTGATTTATCGGCTGTTAGAGATTTGGGCTTCAGACTAAACATTTTTAGTTATCACGCTCATAGACGTTTAGGTGATTTGGTGACAGCGTAAAGCTCAAATTATCGCCAATAGCAATAGATTTACTAAAATTATCAATCATTGGTTTGTCGGCTATCAAAGGTTGATCTGGCATAATTGAGGTTTCCAGATGAATTCGAAGAAACGAACCCAAAAACTCGACATCAACCACTCTCCCAACAAACGTATTATTGCTGTTTTTCTCGGCAAGTTGAACATATTCTGGTCGAGCAGCAATAATAACTTTGGTGCCCTTTTTGTAACTATGAGAATTTATGGCTATTTCTCGATTATCAACTTTTATTGAGCCCTCGTCTAACACTTGTCCCTCAATGAAGTTAGTCATCCCAATAAAGTTGGCTACAAATGGATTACTTGAGTTGGCGTAGATGTCCTCGGGAGTTCCCGACTGCATTATCTTCCCGCTGTCCATAACAAAAATACGATCTGCGATAGATAAAGCTTCCTCTTGGTCATGCGTTACCATAACTGTTGTCAAACCAAGCCGTCGGTGAAAATTTTTCAGCTCTTGTCGCAGGTGAACACGAACTTTAGCATCCAAGGCAGAGAGAGGTTCATCCAGCAACAAAAGATTTGGTGATGTGGCAATAGCGCGCGCCAGCGCAATTCTTTGCTGCTCACCTCCAGATAACTGGCTCGGGTATTTTGCGCTGTGATCTGACAGTCCAACGAGCGATAGCAATTCGTCCACGCGTTTTGTTACCTCTTGCTTTTCCCAGCCAAGATTTTCTAAACCATAAGCGATATTATGAAAACATGAAAGGTTAGGGAACAGCGCATAAGACTGAAAAACAATACCAAAATCACGTTGGGAGGTTGGTAAATCCGAAATTATTTCTGAATTTTGAATAATTGTTCCACTGGACTGCACTTCTAGACCAGCAATGCAACGCAGTAACGTAGTCTTGCCACAGCCTGATGGACCAAGGAAGCAGACAAATTCACCAGGGCTAATGTCTATGGAGACATCATCAAGCGCTAAAAATTTACCAAAGGATTTGTTTAAATTTCTGATCGATAGGTAAGAATTCACGTTTTCCATTATTCCTCTTGACCCTCTCAACCGTAAAAACAAGGTACGGTAACATCCAATTCCATAGGCGGCAATTAGGAATCCTAACAACGCGAGGTTAAAAAGATTGCATTAACAAGCTTTAGAAACATGTGCTGCCTTGTGATGCTAAAAATGCATCGTAACTAAATAAAAATAAAGGTATCTCAAACGTATAATTTCATAATAGGGTAATGGTCTGCTACCACGGTGGCCGTACAACAAAAAAGTTCCTGAGGGAGAAGGAGGAATAGCAATGAAGTTTAGTTTTAAAAAATCAGCGATGGGCGTTCTTGCATCAATGATACTTGCTGGCGTTGCAAACGCAGGAGAGCTGTTAGTTTACTCGAGCACTGATGCTGACAACCTCAAATATTACATGGATAATTTCCAGAAGGATAATCCTGACATCAAAGTAAAAGTGGTTCGGGAGTCCACTGGTACAATGGCTGCAAAAATGATGGCTGAAAAAGATAATCCACAAGCTGATGTACTCTTTGAGATGGCCGCAACCGTTGCCTTAAACATGGAAACGCAAGGTATGTTTCACCCATATACCCCAAAGGGTATGGATAAAATTGATCAGCGATACGTTGATAAAGAAGGGACAGTGAATTGGGTTGGTAACTATGGTTGGGCTGGCTGTATTTGCTGGAACACAGTTGAGGCAAAAAAGCTCGGTTTGCCCAAGCCAAAAAGCTGGGCAGATTTAACCAATCCAGTGTATAAAGGTTTAATTTCGATGCCAAATCCAAACTCATCAGGAACAGGTTTCCTAGATGTGTCAAGTTGGATACAGATCATGGGTGAAGACGCTGCATGGAAGTACATGGACGATCTCCACAAAAATGTGGGTGTTTATACTCATTCGGGCTCAAAGCCTTGCAAGCAATCTGGCTCCGGTGAATTCCCAATTGGTATCTCTTGGCCGGGCCGTGCCATCAAAATTATCAAAGCAGGCGCTCCAATGGAAATGATTATTCCCGAGGAGGGAATTGGTTGGGAGATGCAAGTTGTAGCAATCATGAAAGGAACAAAGAACCTAAAAGATTCGCAACGGCTCATTGATTGGACACTCGGTAACGGGATGAAACTTTTTGGTGAACGCCAATCAATAATCGCTGATACAGCCAAAATCACACCTGACCCAAAACTTCCGAATTTTTTCAAAGAGGTTAATGCTAAGCTGATTGACAATAAATTTGCTTGGGCGGCTGCTAACAAGGGCCGTATCGTTGCAGAATGGAAAAAGCGTTACGATGGTAAAACAGAGCCAAAAAAGTAGGCTCCCCTATAACCAAGTCTGGTGCAGAAAGCCATTTTGCACCAGACGCTATCAACACTTAAGCCCAATATAGAATTGCAACGCCGACGACCAAAAATGTAACTAAAATAACCTTATCTAATGTGAACTTCTCTTTTAGTGCCAGAACGCCAAGCAAAACGGCGAAAAGTATCGATGTCTCTCGTAGTGAAGAAACCAACGCTACGGGTAGGTGTTGATAAGCACTGAGAACAATCAAATAACAAACAAAAGAAATTAGGCCACCTAAAAAAAGACTATGCTTATAACCGCTTGCGAGACGAGGCAAAAAGTCTCTCTCCAAAACAACTAGATAAAAAAATAAAAACAAACGATTGAATAACGCCATCGCTCCGAAAAAGGACAAGGCGCTGCCAACTGTGCGAACACCATAAGCGTCAGTAATTGAGTACAGCGCGATGAATAGCCCTGTGAATAGGGCAACTGTTATCTCCCGACTTTCTTCTCTTTTTTGCCACAACTGAAATAGCCCATAGATAACCAAGCCTGAGCAAATGACAAAAATCCCAGCAAGTGTCTCTGTGGAGATTATGGGATTAAAAAAGATATAACTTAAACCAAAAATAAATAGAGGTGCCGAGCCTCTAGCGACAGGGTAAACACTGCTTAATGGTCCTCGGTCATATGCCTTAAAAAGTGATATGCTATAAACAGTTTGTAAGATTGCACTCAGCAAAATTACGGGTAAAGCTGTCAAGTTTGGGATCCCTGCAATCCAAAGTCCTCCCAAAGCCAACGGGAGGCTACTAAAATAGATTGTCATTACGGCAATGGGTTTATCAT
>QBYK01000054.1 GCA_003282865.1 SAR116 cluster bacterium AG-325-I21
CTATTGCGTTTTGGTTGACTGTTTCAGGTTTAGGCCTATAATTCGCCGCCTCTAGTGGGGATTCCCTATGAATATGGCGAAAGTTAGGTTCCGCGTCGCGGGTGACCGATGAAGGTAGTTGTGAGTGAAAAAGGAGCCGAGCTGTGGCACGAATTGCTGGTGTAAATATTCCGACCAAAAAAAGGGTGGAGATCGCACTAACCTATATCCACGGGATTGGGACAACTAGTGCCAAAAAAATCTGTGCAAAGGCGGGTGTTCCGGATGAACGTCGCGTTAACGATTTGTCAGAGGAGGAATTAACCCGTCTCCGCGATATCATCGATAGTGATCAACTTGTGGAGGGTGACCTACGTCGTCAGACATCAATGAATATTAAGCGTTACCTAGATCTTGGTTGTTTGCGCGGGCTACGTCATCGCCGCAATCTCCCAGTTCGAGGGCAGCGCACCCACACCAACGCGCGCACCCGCAAAGGCCCCGCAAAGGCCATTGCTGGTAAGAAGAAATAGCAACGCGAATTTCAGGAGATTAATAGAATGGCAAAACAACCAGGCCAAGGCCGTGTTCGTCGTCGTGAGCGCAAGAACATCACTAACGGCGTTGCCCATGTTAACTCAACGTTTAATAACACAATGGTAACGATAACAGATGTGCAAGGTAACACAATTGCCTGGGCATCTGCTGGTGGAATGGGCTTTAAAGGTTCACGGAAGTCAACGCCATTTGCAGCTCAGCTCGCGGCGGAAGATGCGGGCAAAAAAGCTGCTGAGCACGGAATGAAGGCGCTTGATGTTCAAGTACGCGGCCCAGGATCGGGGCGCGAGTCGGCTCTTCGTGCTTTGCAATCTGTTGGATTCAATGTCACGTCAATTCGCGACGTGACGCCAATTCCACATAACGGGTGCCGGCCGCGGAAACGTCGCAGGGTTTAGTTGCCCCATTATTGCTGGATATATTACCGCTATCCGCATTGATGCAGGATAGGGGATCATCTCGAATAAAAGGATATCGCCATGATTGAAAAGAATTGGCTAGACCTCAAAAAGCCGGACGAAATGGAAATAAAGGTTTCTGAATATAACCCGAGTCAGGCTGTTGTTGCAGTCGGACCTTTTGAGCGTGGTTTTGGTGTGACCATTGGTAATGCGTTGCGTAGGGTTTTGCTCTCGTCGCTGCAGGGTGCTGCTGTCACGTCAGTTCAGATTCAAGGCGTTGTGCATGAGTTTTCTTCAATTCCTAGCGTTCGTGAAGACGTCACTGATCTGGTGCTGAACCTTAAAGGGGTTGCGGTTCGCATGGAAGAAGAGGGGCCAAAGCGTCTTCGTCTTGCTGTTGATGGCCCTGCGACGGTAACCGCGGGTATGATTACCGAAACCGCCAATGTGGATATCATGAACCCGGATCATGTTTTGTGCCACTTAGATAAGGGCGCAAAGTTGGCTATGGAATTGACCGTTGATACAGGCAAAGGTTACGTTCCAGCAAGCGTACACCGCACCGAAGACTCGCCAATCGGGCTGATTCCCATCGATGCGATTTTCAGCCCTGTTCGTCAGGTTGCCTACAAGGTAGAAAATGCCCGTATTGGCCAGATCACTGATTATGATAAATTATTGTTGACCATCGAAACAGATGGGTCAATTTCGCCAGAAGACGCAGTGGCTTATGCGGCTCGTATTTTGCAGGAGCAGTTGCAGACCTTTATCAATTTTGAGGAGCCAAAAGGCGAACCCACACCCGCTGAGCCGGAATTGCCGTTTAGTCGTAATCTATTGCGAAAGGTTGATGAGCTTGAACTGTCAGTCCGTTCAGCAAACTGTCTAAAGAACGATAATATCGTTTACATTGGTGATCTGGTTTTAAAGACTGAGCATGAGATGCTGAGGACACCCAATTTTGGCCGAAAGTCGCTCAACGAGATCAAGGAAGTTCTAAAGGGTATGAACCTAGAGCTGGGGATGGATATTACTAATTGGCCACCGGAAAATGTGGAAGAATTGGCGCGACGCCTGGATGAACCGTTTTAACGGCACGCCTGTATCGCCTCATAGAACCTTGGGAGAAATATCATGCGTCATCGTAATGTCGGTAGGAAGCTAAACCGCACCTCTCAGCATCGTCAAATGCTGTTCCGCAACATGGCTCAGGCATTAATTAAGCATGAGCAAATTGTAACAACTTTGCCAAAGGCGAAGGCGTTACGCCCTGTCGTTGAGCGTTTGATTACTCTTGGAAAGCGCGGTGATTTGCACGCACGCCGCCTTGCTTTTGCCCGAATCCGTGATGAAGCTGTAACAAAGAAACTCTTTGACGTCCTTGGTTTACGATATCGCGAACGAAAAGGTGGTTATACACGAGTTTTAAAGGCTGGTTTTCGTTACGGGGACTCTGCACCAATGGCGGTTATTGAGCTTGTTGATCGTGACGAAGATGCACGTGGCAAGGATTCAGGCCCAGTTGAAATGGACGAATCAACCGAAGTTGAAGCGGGAGCCGCAGCCTAGTCTCCGGCGCGAATTGCAAGATAAAAATGTGAATAGATGAAAGGGCTGCCTTTAGGCGGCCCTTTTTTCTTTGCACCAATATGATGGTTGGGTGAGTATAGCGCCTATGAATGAACTGTATATTGAGGCTGCGCGGGCGGCACCGCTGGCAGAGATATTGCGTCCGAAAACGCTAGATGAGGTTGTTGGTCAGGTGCCATTGCTTGGTCCCCAGGGTCGGCTTCGTTTGATGCTTGCGCATAGGTTACTCTGCTCGATTATCTTTTGGGGGCCGCCCGGTACAGGCAAAACAACAATTGCACGGCTACTGGCAGATCAGGCAGATATGGCCTTCGAACCAATTTTGGCGGTATCTGACGGGGTTGCTGAGTTGCGAAAGGTTTTCGACCGCGCCGCACCCCGCCGCTTACAAGGACGGCGTACGCTTTTATTTGTTGATAAAGTTCACCGGTTTAATAAGGCTCAGCAGGATGGGCTATTACTCCGCGTCGAAGATGGCACGGTGACTCTTGTCGGGGCGCTGACTACTTTTTCCAGGTTTGCGCTTGATGCATGTCAGTTATGGCAGAAACAGTGTATGGCAATCACCGATGCTTGTGTTATGGCATCAGTGCCATTGTCACTTTTGGCATTTGACGAGGGTTTTTGGGCGGTTTGGCATAGTGGAATACGGCAATGAGAAAAGATATCGTAGCTAAAGGGTCTGCGGCAACCGAAAATAAATGGCGCTTTGAGGTGGTTCCTTACCATGAGGATGGCACACGGCTTGACCGGTTTTTACGGCGGTTATTTCCCGGGCTTGGCCAAGGGCAGATTGAAAGAATGCTGCGCAATGGCCTGATCCGGCTTGATGGTGCCAAGGCCAAGGCGGCGACAAGGCTTGCTGATGGCCAGACGCTGCGTATTCCGCCGGTGATTGCTGAAACCCCTGCCACCAGCATATCTGCGGCACCGCGCATTGTGGCCAGCAGTTCACTTCGCCAGCAATTTGACGATATGTTCCTTGCAGAAGGCAAAGGCTGGCTGGCGCTGAACAAGCCAAGCGGGTTAGCGGTTCAGGGTGGCACGGGCACGCATCATCATATTGACGGCATGATGCGGGCAATGAGTGATGATGCTAGCAGCCGGTTAAGGCTGGTTCACCGGATTGACAAAGATACAAGCGGTGTTCTGTTGTTGGCCAAAACGATCGAGGCAGCGCGCAGCCTGACTGACGCATTTCAAAAACACCGGCTGGAAAAAACCTATCTTGCGCTGGTCATGGGATTGCCGTCTGCATCGGGCGGTATCCGTGATCCGATTTTAAAACTTGGCGGCAAGGCTGGCGAAAAAATGCAGGTTCACAAAGATGGGCAATCAGCACAAACACTTTATCGGCGGCTTGATCATGCTGGTCAGAAAATTGCGTTGATGGCGTTGCGCCCACTAACCGGAAGAACCCATCAATTGCGAGTTCATATGGCGCATATTGGCCACCCGATTTGCGGTGATGGGAAATATGCTGGCAATAATGCGCATCCGGGCGGGCTGATTGCGCGCAGGCTGCATCTTCATGCGTGGCAGTTAAAGCTAACCGGTGGTAAAGTTATTATAGCGCCGCCAAGCCCGCATTTGGAAGCAAGCCTTAACGATCTGGGTATGGATTTACCAGCAGCAGGCTGGCGATTTCAAGATGATTAGGCAATGGTCAAAACTGGCACGTAATTTTGGATTTAAAACATCTAGATTATGGAATTTTTGGATTTAAAAATTTTGGGTTTTATGGGGATTATCAGGCATTATGGCGGTGAAAAAACGGTTTTACAAGACAGTCTTGCTGGCAGATGATGGCCTGTCGATCCAGCTTGATGGGTGGAATTTACGCTCGCCAGCGGGAAGCGTGTTGCGCCTGCCAACAATGTCTTTGGCATCAGCGATTGCCGATGAATGGCGCGCGCAGGGCGATGATATTGATCCGGCAACAATGCCTCTATTCAACCTTGCCATCACCGTGATTGATCGGGTGACGCCGCAACGTGATATGGTGATGGCCGAGCTTGCAGCCTATGGCGGAAATGATCTGCTTTGTTATCGTGATGCGCAAACTGATCTTGCTAGCCGCCAGCATGATCAGTGGCAGCCTTGGTTGGACCGGCTGGCCGCCGAGCACGATATCCATCTTGAGATCGTTACCAGCATCATGCCAATCGGGCAACACGATGCGGTGAAATTTGGCACGTTGATTGCGGCGCATGATGATTGGCAGCTCGGCATTCTGCATCGCGCCACCAGCCTGTCAGGATCGCTGGTTCTGGGGCTCGGGTTTGTGTCGAAAATGATTGACAGTGACGTGATGTTTGACCTCGCCTTTCTTGATGAGCTTTGGCAGAACGAAACATGGGGAACTGATTTCGAGACTGCCGACCGGCATCGGTTTTTGCGCGTTGAAATACAAGATGCGGCGCGGTTTCTCGCATTGCTGGCCGAACAATGTTTGCCACAAAAGGCAAAGATTTGAAAAAGGCAATGGGTAATGCGGAGTTAAGCGCATCTTTGCTTGGCCGCCTGTCAGCTTTTAATATGGCTGATTTTGGCCCACATGCTAGCTTGCTTTACGGTGAGTTGATCACCAGCGCATCTGCCGGATTGCCAGCAAGCACGATCATTCTTGCTGCCGCCATTGTTGATATTGTGCAACATGAACAGGCTGGCCCAGCCGGCTATCTTGATGGCGTGGTATTTGCCTATGCTGGCAGCACGGCCAATCTTGGCTGGCTTCGCTGGCGGCGCAATCATCTGCTTCACCATGAAGGGCCAAGCGACGGTCTGATGGGTGAGGCGGATGCTTTTTGCTGGCTTGTTGGTGACGCGGAACGGGCGGTAACTGCACTTTTGGATTTTTTGGATGATCTAAGTTTTGTTGACTAGCGGACTAGCCTTTTGTCCCCTGGTTTTATGGTGTTGCGGTGGGGATGGTTGGGTCGATTATGTTACGGGTTTGGGAAAAACACTGGAAATTGCGTCTTTAGAGCATGATCAAGATCTTCCATGCTGGCGCTCACACCAAGATCGGCAAATGATGTCATCCCGCTATCATGAACGCCGCATGGCACAATGGCTTCAAAAGCGGTCAGATCAGGATCAAGATTGATGGCAATGCCGTGCCAACTGACCCAGTGGCTGATGCGTATGCCGATTGCCGCAATCTTATCAAGCCCGCATTCACTTTTTCCATTTTTAACCCAGATTCCGGGCAAGCCATTACGCCGTTGACCAGCAATGTCAAAGGTGGCAAGGCTGGCAATGATCCAGCTTTCTAACCCGTGAACAAGGGCGCGCACATCCTGACCGCGGCGGTTGAGGTCGAGCATGACATAGGCAACACGTTGGCCCGGCCCGTGCCAAGTCCATTGTCCGCCGCGCCCAACATGCGAAATGGGCACGTTCCCGGGAGCCAAAAGATCATGCGGCTTCGCCGATGTGCCACCGGTATAAACCGCCTGATGTTCAAGAAGCCATACAGCCTCGTTAGCTGCGTTCTGGCGAATGGCAGTTGCATGTGCCTGCATTTTGGCCAAAAGCGGCTCATAGGGCTGGAAACCGGCGAAATGACGCCATGCGAGCGGCAAGCTAGGCACTGGCGATGCGGCGGAGTTTGGGTTCACATTTTCAGGCGGGGCTGCTGGGGGCATGGTTATGATCCGGTTCACAAAAAGCCATCATGATTGTTGGCCATAGCATAGCTTGCCTTTTGCTGGTTGGCTATGTTTTCGCTCCGGTCATGCGGTTTTGGTTATGCGGCTCTGCGTGTGTAGATATAGCTATGCGGCTTTTGTAGGCTGGTGCACGAATGCGGCTAATGGACGGGCTTTCTATCATTTCCGTATTTGATGGCGAAACAGGCTTGATAAATGAGCATGAAGGTGACATACAGAGGTACTTTAGGCGTGCGGCCGTGGCGGAATTGGTAGACGCGCAGCGTTGAGGTCGCTGTGGGCTAACCCCCGTGGAAGTTCGAGTCTTCTCGGCCGCACCATTTCTCCTGTACCAATTGAACTACTCAATTGATTTTCAAGCATTTTATTTGCAGCAGTCAACTTGGGTGGACAATATGGTAGACAAATATAATACCTCTTATCTCTATCAAAAGCGTGGCGTGTATTACTTTAGTAAGCAGGTTCCATGCGATATCAGGCAGCATTATTCCCGTGATAGAATAGTTATCTGTCTTCGTACCAAATCATCATCAAAGGCAATGCGTAGCTGTCAGTCTATTTTGCAGCGTCTTGAAGACTATTGGATGTCTCTGAGGCTTTCAGCCATGCCTTTGCCGGGTCAGCACCTTATTCAGAACAGGCCACGTGACTATTACGGCTCTGATTCCCCTTTGCTATCTGAAGCATTGGCTAAATATCTACTGTTGAAAGGTGAGGGTAAGGATAAGACATTTGTGCGTGGAGCAAATCGTAATATCCAATATGTAACTGAGCATTTAGGCGACAGGCCAATAGATGCCTATACATCTGCTGACGCAGCTTCATTGCGTGACAAGCTAATGGACAATGGTTTGTCTGTATCCTCAGTAAAAAGGAACTTCTCAACCATTAGGTCTATTATAAACCTTACTATCACTGAGCAGGGCTTGGACTGTATCAATGCCTTTGTACGTACTTATATGCCTGATGAAGAGAAGCAGAAGCGACTACCTATACCGTTGGAGTGCATCCAATCAATCCAGAGTGACTGCTTGGATGCAGACGATGATATGCGCTGGCTTGTAGCGTTTAATTAGGTTGCTGATATTTCGGAGATAGAGGAGAACAATGGATGGGCAAGGTCATTCAAGTGGTGGTCTATAAGAGTGTATCTGACGAGGCAAAACTTGCCAAATACGTAGAATTAGCACTGCCAGCAATGGAGGCTGCGGGAGGAAGATTTCTTGCACGAAGCATTCCAGTTGCAGTCAAAGAAGCCGGCGAATTTACCCGTACTGTTGTGATTGAATGGGATAGTTTAGAAACTGCCCAAAACGCTTATGATGGAGATGCATATCAAAAAGCATTAGAGGCACTTGCTGGCGGCGCAATTCGTGAGTTTCGCTATCTAGAAGCTATGTCATAACATCTTTTGGATATTTTTATATGGAGGGCTAAATGAATACCTGCATCAGGTCCACGTTTAAATGCACTTTTGAAGTTTTCAAGGCCAAAGTAATGGAGGATAAATCGCAGTGGTCAAAGTTTGTTGATGATTATCAAATCGCAAAGGTAGACGAACATAGATCTATAATGGTGATGAATGTGCTTGATTTTGAGGCGATGGAGGCTTTTATGACCACTGATGAAATGAAAGCATGGGATGCTGACCACGGCTGTGTGGATATTGTTTACTCGTTGTCGCTCGTAGAATAAACATCCTATTCCCCCATCTGTGTAACAGCCCAACAACATACATCATATACACCCCCACTGGTCATGCCCGTGGGTAGGTAAGTGTATTGATATTGAGATTGTTAAAGACACTTAAGTGAGTATTTAAGTGTCTATTAATTCAAAGATATAAATACATCTAAGTATTTATTCATAGATTCATAGGTTAGCACTTCAGTGTCACACTTACTCTGTACTGATAACGATAAGGACTAGTGATGTACAAACTGATGTACATTTTGTGCGTGTTGACAGTGACTCACCGACACGTAAACTGGCTGCAACGCTTATCTATCAATGTAAATGGTGCATATAAAAGGCACTTACGTGTTTCTCGCATGCTTTTAGCGATGAGGTATTGTTTGGAAAAATTAGGAGAATAAAATGACTGAATTAAACGCAGCGTCTAATCGAATGGTTTTGATAATTGATTGCAAAGTAAAAGATACAGAGGGATTTAAAACTTGGGCTAGAGAGCGTGCAGCGAAGTACGTCTATGAGCTAAAAGAAGAAAATAGCATTAGTTATGAATGGCACATCTCCGAAGACGGAAGTGAAGCCACCCTTATAGAAGCCTTTACCGATAGTGATGCAATGATGATACGTTTAGGAAATCATGCTGCAAGTCCTTTAGCCTCTGAGGTTTTAGAGCTGCTCGATATAACTGAAGTATTATGTTTAGGTAATGTAAAACCTAACGCAGTAGAGACATTGAGTGCTTGGGGTGCTCGCTTTCGCTCTCATCACTCCGGATATAATAGAGAAATCGTAGCGCCCCGATAGAACAAATTCAGGCTAAGTTTTGACTAGGTGGACAGGACACACTGCACCCCTATGTGTCGGTGTCCTGTCCATCTGAAAATATCCTCTTTAGAACTCTCCCTCCTTAGATAGGTTAAGGCCACTTGATTAGCACTCTACCCTAACACCCGTCAGTGACTCTGTAATCGCCATACAGGGCATGTCTGTTAAGCACTTTAAGTTACCACACTTGCTACTCTCCAAAATGCCACAACACACAACTAAACTGGTTACCTCCTACACACTCTAATCTGTGTAGCACCCTATGAATATAATACCTACGTAAAGGGCATGGGCCATGCCTAGGGTATAGGTATGTGTATTGATATTAAGATTGTTAAAGACACTTCAAGTGAAACAAGTAAGTGTCTATTCAATAGGAATATAAATACGCCTAAATGCTTATTCATAGATTAATAGGAATAGCACTTACAGTGTCTCACTTACCCTGTACTGATAACGATAAGTCTATACACCTTCATTCCATTACCCGCAGATTTCTAGGTGTGAAAGAAACTGTGAAAGATTATGTGCCTGTTGACAGTGAGTCAGTGACACATAATATGTGGGTATTGCTGATGTTCAGGTCAGTGATGGTGCATACGTAAGGCATAATAGAATTTCTCGGCCGCACCATCTCCTAGTTCCAAGAACCGTGGTTCGGTGACCAAGTATCTGTATCTAAACAGTTAATGTTTTAGAGCAGGGTGGTACACGTTATGGTGTGGACAAGGTCTCCGGTATACTTTTATAAAAGAAACGAAACGTTTTACTTCTTACGTTATCGGTAGTCGTTCTAAAAGATAGTTGGCGGCGGTTTAGGCTGCCATAGTCTAAACTTTGAGGTATTTCAGGATGCTTAGGGTAATTATTGCATTTTCAGTTGCACTGATCATTTCAGTGCAGGCTTGGGCAGGCAATTGGAATAAATCCAAAGACACACATACTGGAAAAGTGGCAACCGCTCACACACCCAGTGAAGCCATCAACAATACAACCAGTCGCAAAAAACGAACAGGTTATCTCTGTGAAATCGCGACTAAGCCAAATATGAAACCGGCTCCCAGAGGTATGGATGCATTCAGAATGGATCGTGCGAATGTTGGTTACGCTGATCTCTACGGGGATGGTTCGATTGAGCTTATTGCCGGGTTCGGTGATGAGATGTTCAGAAGTGACCATTGGCTGTGGAAAGATGGCAACAAAGATAGAAGCACTAATTACTCAACTTATATGCTGTTTTCACCTAATTCGAAGACAAAAAAACCAGACGATTTCAAATTTTTTATGGCACGTCATATCATTCCCAGTGACTTTAACAATGATGGAATTGACGATGTTCTTTTCGTGCAGCATGGCCAAGATTTTAAGCCCTTTAAGGGGCAACCCAACTTTGTTTTGTTGAGTGCTGGCAATAGTTATAAAAAAATTAAGTTAGACGGTTCGGTGAGTGTCCACCACGGGGGTGCAACAGGTGACGTCGATGGAGATGGTGATGTTGACATCATCGTCACACCGGCAAACGCTGAAAAGGGCTACTCTGAGAAGCAATTTTCTGTCGGACTATACTTGAACAACAGATTGGGCTCGTTTCAGTATGTGGACCTTCTGCGATCTAAAAAGAGATACGGAAACGTGCAACTCTGGGACATTGACGGAGATGGATTTCTAGACGCGATTTTAGATGGTCACGCTCCGACATTGAGTATTTTTTGGGGAAGTGGAAGGTCTGGCGGCTCTACTGATAATTTTTTTACTAGTAAGCCAACAACAATTCCAAAATTGAATGCGCATTTTATGCAAGATACCGAATTTGCTGACCTAGATGGTAACGGAAAGCCTGAGTTGATAATTTTAAGTAGCTCGAAGGGTAACGGAAATTATTATGGAGGATTTTCAATTCATCGCGCTGAATTTTCCGATCGCAAGTTAACTAATTTTTCCCTGATTCATGAGGAGATAGGCGAGAAAGGTGAGTGGTTATGGCACCCCTACATAAGTGCTTGTGATTTGCAGATGGACGGCGATATGGACCTGGTAATTGAAGTTCATGGTCAACAAGGCGGCGCGACTATGGAAAAGCTCGATAAACTAATTATTGAAAATAAATCTGGTAAATTCGTAAGGCATCGGCTTGAAACAAAGATGTACCACACGGGTAATTTTTACGAGTTATCAAAGATTGAGAAACTAGCAGCCTATTTAGGGATTTCAACGTCACGTTACGAGCCTAGTGTTGAACATTTCAGTATCCCCAAAGACATTCAAAACAGCAAAAAGCACCACATCAACAAGGATGGCGTCTTTCATGTTTGGAGCCGTTGAAAGGAATAGCCTCAAGGTAATAGTTGTCTACTATCTGCCCCAAAGTCATCCTAAATTAAGGAGGGTGCTCCAGTAACCCCGGTCCGTGGTCCAAGGGCGGAGGTCCAAGGCCCGAGTTTGTCGAACCGTTGTGTTTTGATGTCATTTCTTGCAGCGCGGAACTGGGTTCTTTGGTTCAGGCAAGGTTGCAGGTAAGGTTTTGATAGTTGACCATGTGTGGTGATCTGCTAAGCTATTGTTATGGCTAGATTCACTTATTGCTAGTGCTGGGAAAAGGCATCGAACCTCTTCTCGGCCGCACCATTTCCTTGTTAAACACCCTATATATATATATCGGGGCTATCCTATTGAATCCCTAGCGTTCTTGTGAACTGCGCGTGGATGGATTGTTAGGATGGTATACCAAAGAGTTGCACATTATCTGTGGTTAAAGGGTGATACTTACTACTTCAACAGACGTGTGCCTAAAGACCTACAGGGGCATTATAAGGCTTCTCGTATCATCATATGTTTAAAGACAAGTAGAAAAGACCGAGCCATTCGTGCTGCTAGGTCTATTGCTCAGAGACTAGAAGACTATTGGTTGTCTTTAAGGTTGTCTAAATTATATGTACCAGCATTGCATCTAGTTAGGGATACGCCTTTAACAGGCCCTTACTCGTCCTGTGGGACTCTTTCAGAGGCTCTGAAGTTATATCTCAGGCTCAAGGGAGTGAATAGAGATAAGACGTTTCACAGAGGAGCTGAGAGGAATATTAAATCTGTTATTGAGTTGCTTGGAGATAGACCTCTTGACGAGTAGTCCTCATCTGACGCCGCTGACTATCGTGACTATCTTCTCAAAAAGGGACTCACCACTAACTCAATCATGCGTAACTTCGCTTATATCAGGTTTATTATAAATCTCTGTATTCAGGAGCATGGGCTAGATGGTAAGAACGCTTTTTCGCGTGTGTATTTGCCTGACCTTGACGATGCCAAGAAGCGTAAGCCCATACCGACAGATATTGTCAGAAAAATCCAGCAGGAGTGTATGTCTGTTGATGATGAGTCGAGGTGGCTGATAGCACTGATTAGTGATACTGGCATGAGGTTGTCTGAAGCAGCTGGTCTTCATGTTGGTGATATAAAGCTTGATAATGAGATTCCTA
>QBYK01000055.1 GCA_003282865.1 SAR116 cluster bacterium AG-325-I21
AGTGCAAGATGACACATCAACGGATTAGACCTTTCAATACAAAACAAACCTTCCCTGAACAATCCTTAGATAATGATCTATGCCAAGCCGTCGTGACTGCTGGCGGTAGAACAGTCTGGATGCGCGGCCAATGCCCTCAAAACCTTGACGATGCTAAAAATATTGAGAATTTGGACCCGGCTGCACAAACCCATAAGGTTATGCAGAATATACGACAATTAATTACTGAAGCAGGCGGTGAGATGAGTCATCTAGTTAAACTCGTCGTATATATCACCGATATCCGTTACCGCGAAACGGTATACCAGACCATGGGTAATTATATCAAAGGGGTTAACCCAGTATGTACCGGGCTTGTTGTTCAGGCACTCGCGCGCCCAGAATGGGTTGTCGAAATTGATGCCACTGCTGTGATTCCAGACGTGGATTAAATTATGACATTTTCAATCGTTGCAAGATGCGTCGAAACAAAACAGTTTGGAATGGCCATTTCATCATCCTCACCGGCGGTGGCGGCACGCTGTGCTTTTGCTAAAGCCGGTGTTGGGGTAGTCGCCAGCCAGAATATCACTGATCCACGTCTCGGCCCCAAAACCCTACTTGCGATGACCGAAGGACAAAGCGCACCCGACGCGATTGCAACAATTATTAAGGCTAATGAACATTCCGATTTTCGGCAATTGCTGGCAGTTGACACAGCGGGCACTGCTGCCATTCATTCAGGCTCAAAATCATTAGGCGTTCATGCTGATTTTAAGTCATTAAATGTTGCTGCTGCCGGTAACTTACTAGCCAATTCACACATCCCCATGGAAATGGTCACCACATTTAATGAGTCCACAGGCCATCTGGGCGACAGACTGATTAATGCGATGCGCGCTGCATTGACCTTTGGTGGTGAGACCGGACCAGTGCATTCTGCCGGCTTGCTGTTAGTTGATAAACAGGATTGGCCAATGGCAGATTTGCGTTGTGATTGGACTGAACGTTGCCCCATCGAAGCGGTTGCAGCGGCTTGGCACATCTACAAACCTCAAATGGATGATTATGTTACCCGCGCTCTTGACCCTGCGTTAGCTCCAAGTTACGGGATACCAGGCGATGATTAGAAGTTCATCCGGTAGCAGGACTTATGATCCAGATTTTGCGATATAGCCTGCCAGATATTTAGCATCTTCCCAAACACCCCAGATAAAAGATGATCCGCGCATTGTTAGCCATGGCAAGCCAAGAAAATAAACACCATTCACGTTAGTAACACCTTTTTTGTGAACTGGTTGATTCTGATCATCAAACACGTCAGCCTTCAACCAACTAAAATCCTGGCGATATCCGGTTGCCCATAGAATTGTTCTAATACCCGCCTCTTCAAGTTCAAGCTGCCTAATGGGTTTGGCAAGACAATCTGGGTCAGGCATGAGGACTTTAGCCTCCTCCTCGGTTGGAAAGTCCAGATCGTTTGCCTTGATGTATTCGTCTGCTTCTGCTAGCAGGCCCAGATAATTTGCATCTCCATCAGAAATGTTTTGCTCTAGGTCACCCGCGATAGTGATAACACCATTTTCATAAGCTTCCGTCATCCCCAAAAGCACCATTCCGCGATAAGCAAATTTTCGGAAATCAACAGTATTGCCTCCATAGGCTCCAGAAACAGCAATTGTTACATGATCTTTGCCTTTTGGGGGCGTTTTTATTCGCCACTTACCCAATGTCCCAAGCCACCATACAAAGTCCTTGCCACGATAGGACCGCGGCGGTCTGTCATGTGGACCAATTGAGAGATAAACCTTGCGGCCTGCCCGCAGCAATTCGTCAGCAATCTGCGAGCCTGATGAACCAGCCCCAACCACTAATACAGCGCCATCATCAAGCTGCTCGGGGTTACGATAATCAGAGGAATGAATTTGATGGACATAATCATCAGCGATGATTGAAGGAATTACGGGAGTCTGGAATGGTCCCGTTGCCGCAACGATATTTTGCGCCGTAATTAGTCCCCTATTGGACTCAACTATAAAGCCCCCATCTCGGATCTGAGAAACATTTGTAACCTCTTCCCCAAAATGGATAGGAGCATTAATTTTTTTTGCAAAATTCTCAAAATAGGTAACTACTGCTTCTTTGCCTGGAAAGGAATCTGGATGCCAATCATCAAAAGTCATTGTTGGAAAACGATCGTGCCAAGCTGGACCATTCATAACAAGACTATCCCAACGCGCACTCCGCCACCGCTCAGCAATGCGTTCTTTTTCTATAACTAGATGGTCAATTCCACAGTCCCGCAAATGGGCACTCATAGCAAGGCCAGCTTGGCCACCCCCTACAATCACCGTATTTGTTTTTTTTGTCAAAGATACTTCTTCCTACATACACCTTGTATTTCTTTTAAGGTGACCAGAAACGTATCTGCAATAATCCATATCATTTTTCAATTGCCAAAGATGTTTTAATGAAGTTGTTGTCTGTTTTTTCAGCGGGTTGCCAAAAATTCCACTTACTCAACGGTTCTCCTATCCAGAATTTTTTGTCTTTCAGGTGTTTCGTCATTATCACAGTTAATAGTTCGCTTATCAGTTTCTACCCAGTCCCCGCGTTGCCACAAATACTCATATTCAAACACGCGCCCCAAAGCGAGGCTCAACAAGCGCGATGATTTAGCGATGGGCAAGCGATCCATCGAAATATAGAATTTTTCAACACACCAAATATCGTTACCCTTGACCGCAAGCTCAGCCTCCATCTGAGCGTCGGCATTCGACTGGCAATAGGGACGACTAGTTTTAGAATTACTAACATCATCGCCTTTAACATCATTAATGATGACATCTGTGCTAAACAATGATGTCTCGATAGTATAACGTATATTACCACATAAAATATCACGCGCCTTTGCATTCACCACAGTGTTAAGAGAGCCAAAAATGACAAACGAACCGACCGTGAAAAAGTTTAGAAAAGGAAAAGAACGTATCAATCTATCAACCTTAAAAGTCTAAAAACACTTTGCATAAACTGGGATTTTCTAAGTGTTATTGGTTTTACTAAGCCTGAGTTTAAGCGTGCAAAAGATAAGGGAAAGTATCACCTGTCAGAGGATCTCCACTTTTCAGAGTAAGATTCGGGAATGGGGGCGATGAAACTAATCCATCGCGGCGCACAAAGCGCGCTCCATCTCCTACCAACCGAAGAGAAAAGGCCCGCCTTTGTCGGTTTGGTTGATGATTTCCTGCGGCACCGTGGATTGTCCGGTAATCGAAAGCAATGGCATCCCCAGGTTTTACCGCCCATCCAAGAATCTCATAGTCACCACGACTTTTATTGATATCAGGAATTTCTTCAAGACCATCGTCTTCATTCAGTGCCGACCCGTCAAATATTTGAGGACGAAAATGTTTTCCCCATAAATGCGACCCTGACACAAATTCCAGCGTCGTATCACGTTCAATCGTATCAAGCGAAACCCAGAGGCTAACTGTTTTAGGACCAGTAACACAATAATAAGGTGCGTCTTGATGCCATGGAGTTGGCACGTCAGTTGAGGCTTCTTTTACCAAAACATGCTCGTGAAACAGTTGAACATTCTGGCTGTTCATCAGTGCCGCTCCGATATGTGCAGCATTGGAGTTAAAGATAAAATTCTTATATTCTGCGATCCGGTCCCAATTGCAATAATCAACAAAAAAACGACCATTACTATTTTCACCTTTGTAAATACGCGCATTTGGATCTGGGTCATTCATGTTAGTGTCAATGCCAGCGCGCAGCACATCGACCCAACCAGTAAACGCACCCCGAAGAACAGTCACGCCCTTTTGCCTAAAATCATCAATGCTCTGCTTATCAACAAGTTTCGATATTGGCCCGCTCCTCAAAATGAAATCTGGCGCAATTTAGGACCCTGCGCGAGGCCAAATCTTTATTGATGTTTTTACGTTGGCATAATGTTAAACTTGGTCAGCATTAAAACGCAAGTAAGCCACGGGTCTTATTTACAATATTTCTTCCCAAGTTTGGTTGATCAAAATCCGCCCATCGCCTAACGTCAACCGGGTACCCCTTATCATCACTTCAATCAAAAAAGTGTTCATTAATGCAAGATGTTTTTATAGCTGGATATTCGGATAAGTTGTCTGCCCGGCCAGGCGAGACAATCACCTTTTCTGTGTCCAGCAACGCGACATCAGATTTTACGGCAACTTTGCATCGTTCAATTTCCGCAGATCCAAATCCAAAAGGACCTGGCATTGTCGAAGAAGATGCGAGCAGCTATTTCAAACCAGCATCTTTTGCTTCACGCTACCAAAGCTTCACCCCGGGCTCATTCGCACAAAGTATTGCGGACGTACAAGCCAACATTGAAAGTGATCTCGTTATAAAGTTGTGGTTTATGCCGACAATCTTTTTAGATGGTGATCAAACATTATTGGCCTGGGGAAATATCTCAATCAGCCTTGACCAGCGAGGAATAATCAACGCGAACTTAACGAATGACACACTGCTTTCATCAACTTCATCAGTAAAAATCCATAATTGGTACAGCCTTGAAATGAAGCTCTTAGCATCAGGCGCGGCAATTCTTGACATTCGGCATTTAGCAAATTCAGAAGCGTGTCTAGGAGCTACAAAAGAAGGTGATTCTGTGACTGGCAAAGGCGAACTTTTTCCAATTTCAATCAAAGCCCCAATCCGTATTGCCGCCAGTTTTAGGGACGCACCAAGCTGCTTTAATGGAAAGATAGAAGCACCGGAAATTCTGGCTGATGGTAAACTAATTGCGAAATGGGATTTTTCTCAAGGCATTTCGTCACTATCGGTGAAAACCAAAACGGGGCCTGATCTTCTGTTGAAGAACGCCCCAACCAGAGGTGTTACAGGTCGAAAGTGGAACGCAACCGAATTTTGCTGGCGGCACAAGCCAGACCATTATGCGGCGATTGCGTTCCACGATGACGATATTTACGATTTTGATTGGGACAACGATTTTGAAATAAAAATCCCCAACGATATGCCATCGGGCATTTATGTCATGCGGATAGCGGTAGACGGGCATTATGACGCTATGCCATTTTTTGTTTGCCCACCTTTGGGCAAACGCCAGGCAGATTTATGTGTGCTGGTGTCAACCTTCACCTATACAATCTACGGCAATCATGCCCGTCCAGATTTTGCACCATCATGGCTTGAAAGGATAGCAGCATGGAATGCGTACCCCAACAATCCATCTAGGTATAAACATTATGGTTTGTCGACATATAACAACCATACTGACGGGTCAGGCATTTGCCATGCATCACATAAAAGAGTTTTGTTTAATCTTCGGCCCGGTTATTCAACATTTGGGCAATCAACCTGCTCAGGCCTTCGCCATTTTCAGGCTGATAGCCATTTGATCTCATGGCTTCATAATCAGCAAATAGATTATGATATTATAACCGACGATGAACTTGATCGTGATGGATTAGTCGCCATGGCTGGGTACAAGGCTGTAATGACGGGCACCCATCCTGAATACCATACCAGCAAAACACTGGATGCACTTGAGGAGTACCGAGACAGTGGTGGTGGGCTTATCTATCTTGGAGGTAATGGCTTTTATTGGCGGATAGCGCGTCATGACGAAGATGAGTCTCTTCTGGAAATAAGGCGTTCAGAGGACGGGATACGTGCTTGGGCATCAGAACCGGGCGAATATTACAATGCTTTTGATGGCAACTATGGCGGTCTTTGGCGACGCAATGGGAGACCGCCTCAACAGCTTGTAGGAATTGGATTTACTGCACAAGGCAATTTTGTAAGCATGCCCTACCACAGAACATGTTTTGATACCGAATTTGATTGGGTGTTTGAGGGAATAGAGGACAAAATAATTGGTGATTTTGGGTTTAGCGGTCACGGTGCTGCTGGATTTGAACTGGATAGACGCGATGGAAAACTAGATCAAGGCATGGAAATAACGACTTTGGCGCAGTCATTTGATGAGAAAAATCAATTTGTACTCGTCCCAGAAGAAGTGTTGACGCACCTAACAAACCTATCAGGCGGCCCCGAAGCGAACGTAAAGCGCGCAGATATGGTATATTTCAAAACTGCCAAAGGTGGGCAGGTTTTTGCCACCGGATCAATCACCTTCTGCGGTTCATTGCCGTGGAATGAATACGATAACAATATCTCTACACTTCTGAGAAACGTGGTCCATAAATTTACCAAGGGTTAAGGGAGATTTGGCTGACCAATTGGTTCTAAATCCCGTTCAAGGGCCGCCCCGATACGAAGGCAAATCCCCTCATCATGCGCCCGGCCAGCAATCTGTAAGCTGGTTGGCATCCCGTTATTGGCAATGTCAATTGGCAAGGACAAGCCACACATTTCCAAGAAGTTAAAAGGCCGCGTGAAATGGCCCGGTGATAGTGCCTGATCGGCCTCGGTTAACATCGGGGCAGTGCTGGTGCTGCTGGGCATAACGAGGGCATCAAAACCTCGCATGGACACGCCAAACGCCTGCATGGTTTCTTTACGCTGTTGCAAAACACCAAAATAATCATGAGCATGATAACGCTCCCCAGATAACATCCTTGCACGCACATCTTCATCCATTGGTAGATTGGGATTTTTGTATAAATATCCATGATTATGAAAGGCCTCAACAGCCGTAATCATACCGTTATCATCGGCCATATCGCCGTAGGAAACCGGATTCTCAAATGCAATTATTTCAGCCCCCATTGCCCGCAACCTGTCCAAAGCCATGTCATAAGATGCCAGCACATCATCTGAGCATTGCTGGCGCTCGCTTTCGCTAAGGCTCCCGAGGCGTAAACCGGAAACACCCTTTTTTAGCAAAGCGTATGTGCCATCTTCCTTTTCCATATCCCGGCTGATTTGCCAACCTTCTCGACCATCGAGTAAATCAAACATAATCAGACAATCAAGGACTGTCTGAGCAATCGGTCCTGGCGTATCCAAGGTTTGTGATAAAGGCATGATGCCATGTAAAGGCAGACGTCCCGCGGTTACCTTCAGACCAACTAACCCACAATACGCTGCTGGCAGGCGGACAGATCCACCTGTATCACTGCCCATACCACAAGGGGCCATGTCGGCAGCAACCGCCACAGCCGTTCCAGATGATGAACCACCTGGAATGCGGTGGGTATTCATATCCCAGGGGTTCATCGGAGTTCCCAGTTTCTGATTGGTTCCCCAGCCCCCGAAAGCACACTCCACAGTTTTAGTCTTGCCAAGGATAATACCACCAGCAGCTGTTAGCCGCTTAACAACTGTCGAAGTGGTGCCAGCAACGTTATCTAACATTGCGGCAGACCCACATGTTGTTATCGTACCCTTTACGTGAAAGATATCTTTCAATGCATATGGTATTCCGTGAAATGGCCCCACGGAATAGCCCGCGGCAAGCGCCTTATCCGCAGCAACAGCCATTTCAATTGCCGTATCAGCCCATACTTCTTGATACGCCCCGAGCCGGGGATTTAATCGTTCTATTTCATCTAAATAGTTTCGAACGACAACACTGGGTCTGATAATACCGGTCTGATACCCTCGGTAAAGTCCGTGAATTGTACTTAAAGGAAAAAGATCTTTGGGTTTTGGCATCCTAACTATCCGAGATCCTTAATGATTAGAGTCAAACTGCTTGGGTTAGCCGATGTCACACATTATTTATGTTTTAAATTCGCTAAAATGCCAGTCCTTACCTGGGATAGCCGCCAAAAGCGATTGTGTATATGCGTCTTTCGGATTGGCAAATAATTCGGCTGTAGGCCCCATTTCAACAATCTTGCCAGATTGCATGACCGCGACATAATCACATACCTGAGCCGCAACACGCAAATCATGCGTGATGAACAGCATAGACAAATCCATCTGTGCTCGAATGTCATCAAGCAGTTCAAGAATTTGCGCCTGAATTGATACATCTAACGCGGAAACCGGCTCATCAGCGACCAAGATGTCAGGCTTTAAAGAAAGCGCTCTTGCAATACCAATACGCTGACGCTGTCCGCCGGAAAACTCGTGTGGAAAACGTTCAAATGATCGACGATCAAGGCCAACAATATCCAGAAGCTCGTAGGTGCGTTTTGAAGCATCTTCCTGATCAACACCCTGCAGAATGGGACCTTGCGAAATTATGTCACCAACCCGAATACGCGGGTTCAATGATGCAAATGGGTCTTGAAAGACCATCTGTACGCGCTTTCTATGGGGGCGCAATTCATTCCGACTTAATTTCGTTATATCAACATCGCCAAGTTGAAGCTTACCTTCATCACTATCAATGAGCCGAATTACGCAGCGTGCAAGAGTGGATTTGCCTGATCCACTTTCACCAACCACACCAAGAGTTTCCCCTCTTCGCAATTCGATCTGCACATTTTGAACCGCTTTTACCTCGCGGTTTGCTCTGCCCAGCCCAAAAAAGCTGTTGCCGCCACCAAATGATTTACAAACACCTTCCGTTTTTAACACCACCTCAGCTGCCCGCGATCTGGCTTTGCGTGGCTTTAGACGCGGTATCGCTGCAATCAAAGATTTTGTATAGGGGTGTGATGGTGTTTGAAGGACCTGTTTTGTGGTGCCAGTTTCGACAATCTTTCCATCCTGCATCACGACCACGCGATCAGCAATATCAGCAACGACGCCAAAGTCATGCGTGATAAAGAGTACACCAGTATCAAGCCGCTTTTGCATATCCTTGATCAGTTGTAAAATTTGTGCTTGCGTCGTCACGTCAAGGGCCGTTGTTGGTTCATCCGCGATCAAAATTTTTGGGCCAAGGGCCAGCGCCATGGCAATCATTGAACGCTGTCGTTGACCGCCAGATAATTCATGCGGATACGCATCAATAATTTTGGCAGGATCAGGCAAATTCACATCAACCAAAAGGCTCAATGCTTTTTTGGCTCGTTCTTTGGCAGACATTGACACATGATAGCGGAAAATTTCATCAATCTGATCACCAATCGTCATAACGGGATTTAGCGCAGTCATCGGTTCTTGAAAGATCATCGAAATTTCACTGCCGCGCAATCCTCGCAGTCGCTCATAGCTCACCTTGGTAATATCCTCATCGCCAAAGATAATTTCCCCTCTATCAACACGAACATGTGGGGCGGGTAGCAGCCCCATGACAGCACGCGCCGTCAATGATTTGCCGGACCCACTTTCACCAACAACACAAACTGTCTCGCCAGCATGCAATTCAACGCCGATGTCCTGCACCGCATATTGCCGATCCGCCCCGATTGGAAGCAGAATTGAAAGGTCATTTATCGATAGGAGTTTTTGCGTCATTGGCGTTCTTTCAAACGAGGATTAAGCGCATCATTAAGCCCCTCACCGATCAGATTGATGGCAAGCACCGTTATCAGAATCGCAACACCAGGGAAGGTGCAAACCCACCAAGCAGATCTCAACATGGTGCGGCCTGCGCCGATTAGGAATCCCCAGCTCATGATGTTTGGATCACCAAGTCCAAGAAAGGCAAGTCCACTTTCAATCAGAATAGCCGTTGCCACCATCAAAGAGCCAACTACGATAATGGGACTCAAGCAGTTGGGCAAAATTTCGCGGAGCATAATCCTAAAGTCACTCATGCCAAGTGTATGACATGCTTGAACAAATTCTCGATTCTTAAGAGCAAGAAATTCACCACGTACTAAACGGGCAACGCCAGGCCAAGACACTACAGCGATAGCTATCACGATACTGCCAATGGAAGGTTTCATTATAGCAACGAGCAATATTGCAAAAATAAAAGACGGGATAGTTTGGAATATCTCAGTTACACGCATCAAACTATCGTCTACGCGGCCACCAAAGTAACCTGCAAATGCTCCAAAAAATATTCCTATAAAAACCGAGACTATTGTCGCTACAAAACCAATCAAAAGAGATGTCTTTGCGCCATGAACTATACCGGACGCGACGTCACGACCCAGAGAGTCACTCCCAAGTAAAAAACCATTCGTGAGTGGGCCTGAGAGAGGCTTGCCCATCAAACGAAAGGGATCGTTTGGATAGAAAAGGCTTGCCGTTAACGCCATGATTATGATTAGTATAATAACGACAAGACCAAAAACAGCGGCACGATTACGTCTATAACGCCTCCAAAAGTCGGCCATATCAGTTGACCTCGATTCGCGGGTCAAGGAAGCAGTATATGATGTCGACAATCAAATTCACTGCAACTACGAGCATTGAAGAAAGCAGGAAAATACCCAGTAACAAATTTAAATCCCTCGCAAAAAGTGACTCAAACGCAAGCATCCCCAATCCTGGCCAGGCAAAGACGGACTCAACAATTACAGAGCCACCAATCAAAGCGCCAACTTGTACACCGGCCATCGTCACAACAGGTAAAAGTGCATTACGTAAGACATGAACATACGTGATACGACGCTCGGTCAAACCTTTAGCTCGCGCTGTAACAACGTAATCCTGCCCATATTGTTCCAACATCGAGGCCCGCATCATCCTCGTGTATAATGCCAGATAAAAAAGCGATAGTGTAATTGTTGGCAGGACCAGGTGGCGAGACACATCTACAACATAGTCCCAACCCTCGTAAAAAGCGGCAACATTTGTCATACCGCTTGTGGGAAACCATCCGAGATTTAGCGAGAAGACAACGATCATCATCAACCCTACCCAAAACAGTGGCGTCGCATATGTAATCAGGGCAAACACCGTAATGATGTTATCTTTCCATGTGTTAAGACGCATCGCAGCCAAAAGACCCAAAAGAATGCCAAAGCCAACAGCCAGGATAATTGTACTAGTCATTAGTAATCCGGTGGCAGCAAAACGGTCAAAAATTAATGCATTCACAGGCATTTCATGCCTAAAAGAGTATCCCAGATCCAAACTTAATACATTTTTTAGATATACCATTAACTGAACCGGCAAAGGTTGATCGAGCCCAAATCTTTTGCGCAACTGCTCCATATACTCGGGAGTTGCAGAACCAGCTTCACCCGCCAAAACATCAACAGCGTCCCCCTCGGCAAGATTGAGAAGGAAGAAATTAATGACAACAATAGCTATGATGATTGGCACACCCTGTAGCAATCGCTTGCCAACGTATCTAAAAATTTTGGAAGACCTTGTCATAAACTGTATCCGAAAAAATTAAAAATTAAAAACGCGAGCCCAGCAATTGCAGGGCTCGCATTATATTTTTAATCGTCCAAGTAGCCCTCCCTAAATGAGCCATAAGCACCCATAGCAGAACCATAAACCCCTTTGAGCTTGGTGTTATAGACCACCAAGAATTCCAGCTCGAATAGGTTCACTACCGGCATATCGTCAGCAAGGATTTGCTGGATCTCTTTATACTTCGCTGTTCGCTTTGCTGCATCTGGCTCCCCAGCGCCTGAGTCCAGGAGTGCGTCAAGCTTAGAGTTGCTATAGCGAGATGAGTTTACAAAGTGAGTACCTTTACGAATTTGATCTGTTCCATAATGTCTGTGAACACCCAGAACAGGATCAGGCAATTGGTAGAAATAATTTACGTTCATTTCAAAGTCGTAACGATGGTAAACTCTTTTCAACCATGTCGGCACGTCTTCATAACGCAGCTCTAGTTGAATACCGATGTCTCCCA
>QBYK01000056.1 GCA_003282865.1 SAR116 cluster bacterium AG-325-I21
AAAGACGAATATAACTCATTCTATCATGGAGTAGCGTCAGCATATGACACTCCATTCGCTACCCTTCACAACAAGACCGAGGGGTCGGTTGAATTTACCAATTTGTTGTTTGTCCCCTCAATTGCCCCATTCGATCTTTATGACCCAGAGCGGAAATCGAAATTACACTTATACGTAAATCGCGTGTTTATCACAGATGACTATGAGGGTTTGGTGCCAAAATGGCTACGATTTTTGCGTGGTATAATTGATACACCGGACGTGGATCTGAATGTCAGCCGTGAAATGCTCCAGCAGAATCCTGCTGTTGCAAAAATTAACAAAGCTCTAGTCAAGCGCGTTCTGGGAGAATTAAAAAAGGGGTTGGAAAAACGGCGCGATGAATATGCAACTTTCTGGAATGGTCTTGGGAAGGTGATTAAAGAGGGGCTTTATGAGGATCAAGCCAATAGCGAGAAGATTCTAGAAATCTGTCTTTTTCAATCGTCCAAAAACGAAAAACTAGTCACACTTCAAGAGTATGTTGATGGGTTCACTGAAAATCAGACAGTGATCTACTACCTATCATCAGATGATGCCGACCGAGCACGCCGCAGTCCACATCTAGAGTCGTTCCAGGCCAAAGGCATCGATGTGCTGCTCTTGACTGACCCAATAGATGACTTCTGGTTATCGAACATCAAGCAGTTTTCCGGAAAGGACTTCCAATCAATAACCCGTGGCGAAGTTGATATATCTAATGTGGGAGACAGCTCAGCTGAGAGTGAAGTTTCAGAGGAGGTTCTGTCCGATAAGTTTATGGCCAAAGTCAAACATGTACTTGAGGGCAATGTCGCCTCCGTGCGCAGCTCGTCAACTCTAGAAACAAGTGTTGCCCGTCTGGTTGCCGATGAAAACGGAATGGATGCGCAAATGGAACGGATGATGCGAATGCAAAATCCTGATTTCAAAGGCATGCCAAAAGTTCTTGAAGTGAATGCAAAACATCCACTCATTAAATCGCTGAACGCTAAATTGGAAACTGGAGAGTTTGACGGGTCTGATGATTATGCCAAATTGATTTTGGATAGCGCCCTTGTTGCCGAGGGTGAGATCATTGTTGATCCTCGTGAATTTACTCAACGCCTAACCGATATTATGCAAAAGGCATTAGAAAAATAGAGTGTATTAACAACACCTGCAACCGGCTCGTCTCCTTTCGACGGGCCGCTTCCAGCCGGTCTACATCTGCCGAAGGTCAAGCCTGCCAGTAATTTTACCAATCCAGCTTTTTACCTCAATTCGGACCGGCATAATCTGACCCTCGAGTGGACGTGCAAAAAATACCCTAACCCGCCCTTTTTGGTCCTTGTTAGACCGCCATTTTGAATTAATTCGGTGACCACCAATCGGATCAAAGCTAACGCCGCAGACCATCGCACTGCCTGTAAAAACGCCTGGCCTATCCTGTTCAAGAACGATTTTGCCAATTTTTTCAAAATGTATTCGGCTTCGACGTCTACCATCATAGATTTCATAACTGGATGTGCAGTCACCAGTTTTTTCAATCTGGTTTAACAAACGCAAAACCGCACTATAGGGATCGAGCACGTTGACTTTCATCCGGTTATCAAGTGGGTGAACTTCGGTTAAGTCCAGCTCAGGCACACGGGTTTCACTGACAACGCTGCTAGTATGGTCCCAGATAACATTACTATTAGTAACTTCTTTTCCAGATATTCGTTCCATTGATAATTTTTTTGGAGCCCAGCCAGTATCTTTGCGAACTAATTCGGCAATTGACCGGCTTTTGAAGCCTCGAAAAAGGGCGATAACCCCCTTGCTCGCAAAATATGCAGAAATGCGAGCATAATCCTTACCAAATTCATAATCAAGCTGGCTTTTCGCGAGCGATATGTTACCCCAGCTAACGTTATAGACAAGTGTGGTTGCTTTGTAAGACGCTGACACATCGCCAACTACAAAACAAATTAAAAACGTTGCAACCAATTGCCACATAATTGAACACTCCTACAGATCGATTTTATTTTAAACCTGATTAGAACTCTCTGCCAGCTAACAAATTGTCACTACCTGACATCAAATAATATTAGTCATCACAGCATGTAAACATGACTTGAAAATGAGAAAAGAGCTATAGTACGGGTCAGTTCAAACGGCACAGAACTGAGAGGTTAAATATGGCAAGATCTAAACCGGATGATCGCGAGTCTATTATCCGTAAATTCCAGAAAATCCATGGTGGCACTTTTGATTATTCACAGGTTGACTACATAAATCACACGACGAAAGTGACAATCGTTTGCCGTCGACATGGACCGTTTGAACAGCAACCCCGTCTTCATCTTCGTGGTAGCACAGGGTGCAGACAATGTATTGCCGAACGAGGAAGATAAGCTTGGCTCCAAAACCGCCAAAATAATCTACTACGCTCTAATTGGACGTTATAGCTACATATATTGAATTAGTGAATATCTCTTGACCGTCCCATGGCAATATTAAGTTTTTCAATACTGAATCCAGCCGCTTTTACCGACTTCAATATTACCCCCTCGCGCCGCGTAATCAGTTCAACTGCATCTGGAATTTTTGTTACAACATCTGCTGGCACCATAACCGCGCCATGTTGATCAGCGTGAATAATGTCATTCGTCTGGACAGTTAGTCCATATATCGTGACCTGACAACCAATATCGACAAGGTGCACAAATGCATGACTTGGCCCTACTTTGCCGCCAATTAAATTAAAGTCACACGCACTATCACGCACATCTCGGAATGATCCGTTTGTTACCGCCCCAACAGCTCCAAGACCCTTATGAATATTCGTTTGCACCTCGCCCCAAAACGCACCAATGCCCGGCTCAGGGTCAATGTCCTGAATAACCGCAATTGTGGGCCCTGGTGGTTTTGCCACATATTCGTAATAAGCAGAGCGCTTTTTCGCCATTTCTGCATCGCTATCTCCAGATGGCAATGCGGCACGAATAGTTGCGGTACGAGCAAAACCGCAGACGGGCGGCAGGTTTGGATCAAGGCTGAAGAGATGTTTTGTTGTAAACCCATATCCACGCCGTTCTGGACAAACAAGTTCCAACGCATTGCATATGGTGGGCGTGTCCCATTTCGTTAGTGTTGCCAGTTCAGCTGCAGTGACCCTGAGATCCATTTTACACCCCTTCTACAAGAGAAATTTTGAACCCGAGCATAACCGAGGGTTTCAGAGATGGGCAATGGATAAAAATTTGTGATAAATCCAAGAAAAGAAATAAGAGGTACTTCAATAAGATTACGCGCCCGGCAAGTTGTTGGATAAACAATAATTAATGATACCAAGATCATCATAGGGATTGCCGTTTAACCATGCTATATGGAGTTAAGATCTAAACCTTGGGATGATAGTTATGTTCGGCAAATTTATTATTTTCGCCATTCTCGCTGTATCTTTGTATGCACTTTTTATCAGGTTAAAAATGCGCATTTACGGTTCACCTATCAAAGAAAAAACACAACTTGAGAAACATCCTAAAAAACGGTTTTTCGGTAATGATATTGGGTTAAATAAGATCCACCTTATCATTAGTTTTCTGGCCGCACTTTATCTTATTTGGGCAGTAATAACTCTTTATAGATAGCCGTACCCATTCTGACTACAAGTCCTCAAAATTGACCACTGCATTATCTATGACCTTAGCCCTTTAGAGGATTAGCTTCGCAAATATGTTGTCATCAAAAACAACCACTGGTTTGCCCCCGGGGCAAGTTTTAAACTGGTTAATACTATTGACGCTCGGCGTGATCTGGGGGGCAAGTTTCCTCGGAGTTGAACTAGCCCTAACCGGCTTCGGGCCGATAACTTTGGCAGCTGGCCGGGTTGGAGCAGCGGCAATCATTCTAGTAACGATTACAATGGTCTATGGAGATGGGCTTCCAAGGTTTCAAAGCAAGACAGATAGGCGCATCTGGCTACATTGTCTGGGTATGGCTCTTTTTACCAATGCTATTCCTTTTTGTCTTCTATCGTGGGGCCAGCAAATTGTAACATCGAGTTTTGCGGGCATCAGCATGGCGGTTGTTCCACTTTTTGTATTACCGTTGAGCCATTTTCTTGTCCCGGGTGAAGCCATGAGCCGGATTAAAACCATTGGATTTCTATTCGGGTTTGGTGGGGTAGTCCTACTTATTGGCGGTGACAAGATTCTAGCCGATGCTCCAACATCACCCCTTATGCTAACTGCGCAAATGGCTTGTGTCACCGCCAGCTGCTGCTATGCAATTGGCAGCATCATTACTCGCCTATGTCCAACGATTAGTGCGCTTTCATTTGCTGCGACAGGATTAATGATTGGCGGGGTAATATTAATTCCGACGGCGCTTGTTTTTGAGGGTGTTCCCAAAAATATAGATTTTGGTATTGCTCTCACTGGCCTTGCTTTTCTGGCGGTATTTCCAACGGCATTGGCCACAATACTTTTGACCATACTTGTGCGTCGCGCAGGCCCACCTTTTTTATCTCTTGTCAATTATCAGGTACCCGTTTGGGCGGTCATCATTGGGGCAGTTATTTTGAACGAGACCCTACCTGGCCACTTCTTGATGGCATTAGCGGTCATTCTGGCAGGATTATTCATCTCGCAACTCGGATGGCGCAGCGTCGACACAAAGCCCAACTTACCGCAAGCATCTGATAGGTAGACTTAATGTCGAAAGCCTGGCTCAGTGCCCGAGGATCTGACTTAAGAAAAGCTTCGTGCGATCAGATTGGGGGTTATTGAAAAAGGCCTCAGGCTCATTCTGCTCGATAATTTGGCCTTCATCCATAAAGATGACGCGGTCAGCCACCTTCCGGGCAAAGCCCATTTCATGCGTCACACAAATCATTGTCATGCCGTCCTCTGCAAGCTCAACCATTGTGTCAAGCACCTCTTTAATCATCTCCGGGTCCAGAGCAGAGGTTGGCTCGTCGAACAGCATCAATTGTGGCTGCATGCAGAGTGCACGCGCGATTGCCACGCGCTGTTGCTGCCCTCCCGATAATTGACCGGGGTATTTTAGTGCTTGTTCTGGAATCTTAACTCGCGTCAAAAAATGCATCGCAATTTCTTCTGCTTCTGCGCGTGGGGTCTTTCGCACCCAAATAGGTGCCAGCATACAATTCTCGATAATCGACAGGTGTGGGAAAAGGTTGAAATGTTGAAAAACCATTCCCACTTCACGTCGAATTTCATCAATGTTTTTTACGTCATTGTTTAACTCAATGCCGTGAACGTTTATGTCACCATCTTGGTGTTTTTCCAGCCGATTAAGACACCTAATCAGTGTCGACTTACCAGAACCTGATGGCCCGCATACAACAATACGTTCGCCTTTTACTACACGCAGGTTTATATCCCGAAGAACGTGAAACTGACCAAACCATTTGTTAACATGCTCCATAGAGACTACAACTGTCTCATCAGATGAGTTTTTTTTATTATCATCCCTAGCAACTGACGTTTTCACCATTTAACTAGCTCCCAAATCTGACGAATGATGTTATTAATGGCCACGGTCTAGTTTACGTTCGATGTACATGGAGTATCGTGACATCCCAAAACAAAACACAAAGAAGATTAATGCCACCACCAGATAGCCTGTTGACGCCTGTACAGGCGTTGACCAAGCAGCATCAGCAATAGTCGCCTGTGTTGCTCCTAGCAAATCAAAAAGACCCACAATGCTTACCAATGATGTGTCTTTAAATACACTTATGATTGTATTGACGATACCCGGCAAGACGCGGGTAAGAGCTTGTGGCAATATGATAAGGCGCATTGACTGCCAATAGGATAAACCTACCGCATCTGCACCTTCATATTGCCCCTTGTCAATAGCCTGCAGACCTCCTCTTATGACCTCGGCCATATACGCGGATTGCCACAGCGTGACACCAATCAACGCCCTTAATAGCGAGTCAAAATTTACACCTTCGGGCATAAAGAGTGGTATCATTACGGATGCCATAAACAATACAGTTATGAGGGGAACCCCTCTCCAAAACTCGATAAATATTATTGATAGCGTTCGGGCAACAGGCAAACTTGAGCGGCGCCCCAGAGCCAGCAAAATACCCAACGGTAGCGACACAACAATGGCTGTTGTCGCGACCACCAGAGTAATTAAAAGGCCGCCCCAGTCCCTCGTGTCTACTTTTGACAAATCGAAATCCACACCAACGCTGACAAGCGCTGCGGCAAAAAAGATAAAAAACCAGCCCGCAACACCCGCCATTTTGGACAAATCTAAAAATGGGCCTGTTATCCAGCCCATTTTACCAGCGCGACCGAGCGAAATCAGCGCAAGCCCTATGATAGTATTCACTCCGACACTAAATTGTGACAGACCAAAACCGCCACCAGTTAGCATAACCGTGGCGAATATTGGGTAAATTGTAAGAAGAACAGCGCCGACAAGTTTGCGATAGGGCAACCTGTCAATCATGACCCAAACTAAAAGAATGGCTCCCAGAAGATAGGTCGAGTTGACACGCCAAAGTGATTCATTCGGATAAGCGCCGTACAGGATGAATTTCGTTTTAGCGATAATGTAAGGCCAACATGCGCCATGCCAACCATTTGGAAGTTTGCCTCCTTGCTCAATAGTCCAACAAACTTGGCGCTTTTGTTCCTCAGGGTCCTGCCACACAGCAGAAAAGATCGCAAAGTCCAAAAGTCCATAAACTTGATCAAAAAAAATATACGCTACAAATGCTGTGAATATGGCCATTAAAATTGACTTCACTGCCGCACCCAATGTCGAAAAATCGAGCATACTGGCAAAAATATTATCATTTAGCCAGCCAGCCACGCCCGCGCTCGTGATGGGCGGTGGCAGTATTGGCGCATCCTCTTGGCGAATAAATGCACTTTCATTGTTAGTAGCGGTAGCGCGCTCTTTTCTAGTTCCGTTCGAAACCATCTTAACGCTCCACCAATTTCACGCGATCATTGTACCAATTCATAAACGCGGCCGTAAGTAATGAAACAGTCAGATAAACCATCATCATCATAAAAATCATCTCGATTTCTTTACCAACTTGGTTTAATGCGGTACCAGCAAAGACCGATACGAGTTCTGGATAGGCAATGGCCACAGCTAAAGATGAATTTTTTGTAATGTTCAAATATTGCGATGTGAGTGGTGGAATAATCACGCGCATCGCCTGAGGAATGACAACTAGCCGAAGTGTGTAATTCGGACGAATGCCTAATGCCGACGCAGCCTCCGTCTGACCTTGACTAACCGCAAGAATGCCAGCTCTTACGATCTCAGCAATAAACGCGGCGGTGTAAAGGGATAAGGCAAGCCAAACCGCTATCAGTTCAGGAACCAATATCATCCCAGAACCTGATTGGTAACCACGTCTCAGCATCGGGCCAGAGTCTTTAAACTCCGGTGTATTCCAATCAAGCGGGCTGTTTGTGGCTAAGAAAGTTATCAATGGTATAGAAATTACGAGAGCTGTACCAATCAGAAAAACCGGAGTGATTTTACCAGTTTGCGCCTGAACACGTTTCGCGTATTGCTTAACACCAAAAGTAAGCAATATCGCAAGTGCAAAGGCAATGACTGAATAAACAAAACCCTCTTGAGGCACTGGAGCGGGTAAATACAGCCCTGTGATATTCACCCCAATCAGGTCAGGTATAATTTCTAATTTGTCTCGTTTACCGGGCAATGATCTGAGCACGGCAAAATACCAAAAAAACAACTGCAACAGTATCGGTATATTTCTCAACATCTCAATGTAAGTGGTAGCAAAAGCCCTGAACACTATATTGTTCGAAAGTCGCATTATCCCTAATGTAAAACCAATCACCGTTGCCGCAACAATACCAAGAACTGCTACCAAGAGTGTGTTTGCTATTCCAATAAAGTACACATCTAAATAAGTGGAAGTGCCAACCTGATAATCAAATAACCAAGTGCCAAACGTTTGGCTAATTTGAAACCCTGCAGTGCCGCTCAAAAAAGCAAAGCCAAGTGACTTACCCTGATTACTGAGGTTAGTGAGGGTGTTATCGGTTAACCAAAAAAAGAAAAAAACAAGTGTCGCAATCAGAACAACTTGGAAAAAAACACCGCGCACATTGGCATCATTCGCAAATTTCGAAAATGTGTTGGGTTTCCAGTTCATATTTGATTGCTCAAATCTAATTAATTTACAGATTGAAAACCGCCCAGCCTCTGATTAGAAACTGGGCGTAAATCTAATCAGTAATTAGCGGATCGGCGCGGCATAAAGAATGCCACCATCACTCCAAAGAGCATTTACACCACGGTCAAGCTTGAGCGGAGTGTTGGGTCCAACGTTTGCTTCATAGCTCTCACTGTAGTTGCCAACAGCTGTAATAGCATTCAACGCCCAATCATTGGAAAGTCCAAGCTCTTCACCAAATTTACCTTCTTTTCCAAGAAGCCTGAGGAGCGCAGGGTCTTTTGAAGAACTAGCCTTACTTGCAGCATTTGCTTTGGTTACACCCATTTCTTCAGCGTTAATGAGTGCCCGCAATGTCCATCTCACTACATTAAACCACTGATCATCGCCTTGCCGAACCACTGGTCCAAGTGGCTCTTTTGAGATAATCTCCGGAAGAACCATGTGATCGTCAGGCTTTGTCAGTTTCGTTCGCTGTGCAGCAAGACCGGACCTGTCAGTTGTGTATACATCACAACGACCTGAGTCATAGGCAGCAACAACTTCATCGGCCTTCTCGAATGCTACCAAATTAAACTTCATATTATTTGACCGGAAGTAATCTGTAATGTTCAATTCTGTAGTTGTCCCTGTGTTGGTGCAAATATTCGCCCCATCCAACTCAATCGCTGATTTAACCCCCAGGGATTTTGGAACCATCATCCCTTGACCATCGTAATAATTGACACCGGCGAAGTTTAGTCCAAGCTGAGTGTCTCGGGTCATTGTCCAGGTGGTGTTACGTGACAAAATATCGACCTCTCCAGAGCTTAATGCTGTGAAGCGTTGTTTGGCTGACAATGGGGAAAATTTTACCTTGTCACCACTACCAAACACTGCGGCAGCAACAGCGCGGCAAAGGTCTACGTCAATACCTGCCCATTTACCACTGTCATCAGCATTCGAAAACCCAGGCAATCCCTGTGACACGCCACATTGGACAAAACCTTTCGACCTTACAGCATCGAGCGTAGAGGTTTGCTTTGCCTCAACAGTCTTTTCAACGATTTTTTCTACTTCAACGACCTCTTTATTTCCCTTCCCGATAAAAAAGCCTGCGCCAGCTCCTATTACGAGAGCTGCGACTGCGATCATTTTGCTATCCATAAAATCCTCCAAGCGTCAAAATCACTATTTCGTTGTCGACTCCTATACCGGAACACCGTTAACTTAGCAACGCAATAGCGACATGCCCCCAAAAGAGTTAAAGCGCCAATTATTTTTAGGCCAAACTTGTAATTAACGTCTGCCTATCCCTGCGTTATACCAAAATCATTTTGATCTCTAGATTTAAGGAGAACATTAATTCAAGATGCTTCAATATTTCCGCGAAATTCATCACACAAAACCATCGCTGTTTGGGGTCTTAATTGCTCTTTTTGGCGTGCTTGTTCTCACACCTGATACATTAGCAATAAGGCTTTCAGAACTCGATCGATGGCCCCTTATGGGTTGGCGTGGCATTTTAATGGGGACCATCTTATTATTGGGGTGGAGATTGTTATTTTCACAAAACCCGTCAAGCGAATGGCGCAGCCTTGCAAGCTGGCAGGGGCTAGTTGTAATCATTGCGTTTAGCATGAATTCAGTCACCTTCACTATTGGGATTGTTGAAACATCAGCAACCGTCGTTTTAACAGCTGTCGCCACCATGCCAGTCTTTGCGGCCACCCTCTCATTTTTCATGCTTGGCGAACGTCAAGGCTGGAGTGGATGGCTAACAATCACAGCTGCGATGGGTGGAGTTGGCATGGTCGTTTTAGATGGCAATAATGCGATCAATATCCCAGATGGCTCTGCAGTTGTTGGCGCT
>QBYK01000057.1 GCA_003282865.1 SAR116 cluster bacterium AG-325-I21
CTGCCCCTTGTCACCTATAAATCCAAAACTAGCGGATTCCTTGAGGTTTTGCCAGTTCTATTGCGGCGAACTGTGACAAAACGTGTGACAGACCCACCTCCATAACAGAATATTATTGCGCATAAGGGGTCTTTCCTTGAAAGATAATTACGCATCTTTCAGTGCCATATTATTCAATAGATTCAATGAGTTGTTTTTGTGTCCACCTAGTACACACACGCTGTGTACGCCACAGCCACGATAGCTATGGGAAAGGAAAGCAAGATGACAAATCCAAAGCAAAACGACAACACCCCTCAAACCTACCCCTGCTCCGATATTGGTAATATGGAGAGGTTTATCAACCAGCATAGAGATTACTTAAGGTCTACCCCGTCTGGATCATGGCGGCTCTGGACAGGCAAATACTGGAAGACGGCCACACAGGCCGACATCTTCAACTTTGCCCGCAAGACCATTGATACAATCGAGCGTGAAGCAGACCTCTCCTTATCAGCTGCAGAAACCTCTGCCCTCAGAAGATGGTCGGAGACCTCCCAGAGCGAGGCAAAGATCAGGTCCATGATCAATATGGCCAGCAAACATGAGGATGTTCAAGTCAGGCATGGTGATTTCGACAAGGACAGAAACCGGATAAACTGCCTTAATGGTATTATCGATCTGACCAGCGGTCAGTTACTGGGGCGTGCCCCGAAAGACTATGTCAGCAAGATCATCAATATTGATTACGACCCCTATGCAAAAGTACCCCTTTTTAAGACGTTTATGTGGCAAATCTTCGGTCACGACAAAGAGCTTATCGACTGGGTGCAGCGGGCTCTTGGCTACAGCCTTACCGGCTCAACAAGTGAACAGGTTCTCTTTGCGGCTCTCGGCAACGGAGCAAACGGGAAATCAACGCTAATCGAGGTCGTCTCAAAGATCATGAATGATTACAGCACGACAGCCAGCTTCAACACATTCCTTTCGGGCAAAGCATCTGACGTCCGCTCCATGGAGGCTGTTGGCAAGCTCAAGGGCATGCGCCTTGCGCTTGCATCAGAGGCTGACAGTACCCGTAAGTTCAGAGAAGACCTCATCAAACAACTGACAGGCGACGCTGTTCTCCAGGGCGCAAAGCTGCATGGGGAGAGCTTCAGTTTCCAGCCCCAATTCAAGCTCTGGTTCCTTGTAAACCAGCTGCCTTTCGTAGGGGATGGGTCATTCGGGTTCTGGCGACGGATCAAGGTGATCCCCTTTAACCAACGCTTTGCCGATGAGCAGCGCGACAGCAACTTGCCAGACAAGCTCTGGCAGGAGCGCGGTGGTATCCTGGCCTGGCTGGTAGATGGAGCTATGGCCTATCACAAAGCCCTTGCTGCCAGCGGCTCAACTGGTCTTGGCCCCTGCAAGGCTATAGATGAGCAAGTTGATCAATACAGATACGACAATGACCTACCGACACGCTTTCTTGATGAATGCACAAGAGAGCAAAAGGGCTCAAAGGTGTCTGCAAGGAAACTCTATGACCGCTATTGTGGCTGGTGCCGGCTTAATGGAGATGACGACACAATCAGTCAACAAATCTTTAGTAAACGTATGCAGGAAAGAGGGCTTCTGAAGACAAGGTCTAATGCAGGTATGGTTTACAAGGATGTTGTTACTGTAGAAAACAACCTCTTTGATCCTGAAGACTTCTGAAGGCAGCTAAAGAGTGTAGGCAGTGTAGGGCCAAGACCTAACTTATCTGGAACATTACTCTAGACTAATAAGGGTTTTATCCTACACGTCCTACACTATCGAATATCACCAAAAGCCTCAGTTCCACCAGCAGTATCATTTGGTCTGTTTTTGTCGTGAATCACGGCGTGAACTGCTCAGGAGCTATTGAAACTGGCTATTTCGCGACGGTACCGGGGATCGGTTTATTGACGTATGGGACCCTTTTGACGCTTAATTAAAGTCATGGTCTTTTTATAAGCGTAACTGCTGCTAACAAAAGTCAACTGGATAAAATGCAAATGACTAAGCCCTTGATTGATTTACCAAGCAACTCACAAAGTCCCCTTAGTGTCCACATCAACAGAAATGGGTTCAAAGAGAGCTTACATCAGGTCGATGTGGCTGTTTGCGATGCTGATGGATCAGTCATATTGGGCATGGGCGATCTGGAGAGCGTTATCTTTCCGCGCTCAGCTATGAAACCACTTCAGTCAATCGCACTTATTGAGCTGTTAAAAACACTAGAAGATATTCCTGAGTTTTCAGATGCTGAGGTTGCGCTGATTTGCGCAAGTCATAATGGTGAATTACTACACACCGAGGCTGTGCGGGGCTTGCTTGGTAAGTTCGACATATCAGTTGACGAGCTTGTTTGCGGTGCGCACTGGTCGATGCATCAGGAGACAATGGTGTCGCAGGTCAGAAGCATGGATAAACCTCATCAGGTACATAATAATTGTAGTGGCAAACATGCTGGTATGTTGATTTTATCCAAACTTATGAGTGGCAAAACATCCAATTATGCAAACTTAACGAATGCGGCTCAGCAGCGAATCCTCGGTACAATAGAATTCATGACTGGTTTGGATCTGCTGCATTATCCTCATGGCATAGATGGCTGCGGTGCGCCTGTGTTCTCTGCGCCTCTGGGCAATTGGGCAAGGGCGTTTGCTCTATTTGCTGGTGGTGGTGATTTGCCAGACGCGAGGCATGAGGCTTGCCAGAGGATACGGAAAAGCATTGCTTCAGAGCCTTTATTCATTGCGGGCCATGGAAGAGCATGTAGTGCAATCAATGCAGCTTACGGCGAAACTATAACCGTTAAAACAGGTGCAGAGGGCGTTTACTCAGCTGCGTTCCATGAGCTTGGGCTTGGAGCGGCAGTGAAAGCAAGAGATGGCAACAAAAGAGGTGCTGAAGTTGCGATTGGTGCAGTGATCAGGGCTTTAGGTTACCCCATCGAAAAGTCAGTAAAAGGCTTCTTCCAACCGAAACTGCTTAACTGGGCTGGTGATACGGTTGGTGATATCACAACGCCAAACTTCATGCTGAGCGTTTAGCTTAAGAACGTTGAAAGTTCATTATGCCAAATCAACCTATGATTGTACAAGCAAAGCAGCCATGGTCGGGATTGGTCAAGAAAGGCCAAGTGCTCGTTATTAGAGATACGCATGGCCAGCAAGCGGTCGACTTTCTTTGTTATGATGCAGACAACACATCAGATCGTTACTCTGCAACCAATACCGTAAAGGTTCAGGGTAATGTCTATGTTGGTAAGGGAACGGTGTTATACGCAGATAGTGGCAAGCCACTTTTAAGCGTCATTGAAGATACTGTTGGGAAACACGACACGATCTACGGATGTTGCAGTAATCCCAATAACAAGCTTCGTTATGGTGTGAAAACAACCGAATCTTGTTACACGAACTTTACCCAAGAGCTTCAAAAGCATGGCATGGACGTCACGTCGATCGTTCCAAACGTAAACTGGTTTATGAGCGTTCCAGTTTTAGATGATGGAGCAGCAGGTGTAGCCGAGGCAGCAATAAAGCCGGGCAGCCTTGTTAAACTTCGGGCCGAATGCAATGTTCTGGCCGTCTTGTCGAATTGTCCACAAATGCATAATCCCTGCAATGGCTACAAGCCCACGCCAATTGAAGTTTGGATTGATTAAACAGTCCTTACGTGCGTTGTTTGTAGTAAGTGTCTTTGTGTATGATTAAACCATCCTTGAAGGTCAATATATCGACGCTCAAGTAATCCTCAATGGTGCCATCTTTGTGCTGGGCGGTGCGGCGATACTCGCAGTAGGCCTTTCTTTCGGTCAAAGCGCAATCGAGCGTTTTCCAATGTACTTTATCAACTTTCTCAAAGAGGCCAGCGAAAACTCCACGAATCACATCCGCACCTTCAAAACGTACCCCATGCGCATCTGGGCCAACCGCGTGATCAAAGGTTGCATCAGACGCGAAGTATTGCATGACAGCATCGATATCGTTCGCGTTAAAGGCGTCACCTACGGCATCTACTAATTCGCGTGTCAGGTCTGTCATATTGTTATCCTTTCGGGCCAAGCATTGCATAGGTTTTGGTAAAGAATGGACTGGTGGGGTCTGCCAGCACATTGAGTTCATCAAAGTGGTCCACGTTCGGCACCACATACATATCAATGTGTCGCTCATCGGTTGCAAACTTGTCTTGGTACATCTGCGACTGACGATGAAACTCATCTGTTTCGGCTCCACCGACGACAAGCAATTGTGGTGAATTTGTCAACGGCGGATGATCAGTCATTGGGCTCTCGGCAAGTGCTTCTGCGATGTCCATCTTGAGGTTTGCATTAAGTGCAAGTGTCAAACGCACCGGTTCCAAAAAGCTAAGTGGGGAGACAGGAATGCCTGATTTAATGAGATTTGCTGGCAATGCGGTCTCCCGGGCAGGCCAGTCAGTGGCCATCATCATCTGGGTCAGGTGCCCACCTGCAGAATGGCCCATCACCGTAATCCGGTCGCGGTTGATGCCCATCTTTGAGGCTTCGTGCCAGATATAAACCAGTGCTTCTCGCAGTTCTTCAGAGACACGCGTTATCGTGACTGTTGGACACAGGTCGTAGCCCACGACCACGACATTAACCCCAGCGTTAACAAAAGGCGTTGCCAAAAAACTATAGATTGACTTGTCACCACGCTGCCAATACCCGCCATGGATCCAAATCAGGGTCGGCGCATCAGCATCACCACACCTAAACACATCTAACAATTGCTTCTCGCCCTCTCCGTAACGCACGTCTAGGACGCAATCAAGTGTATCACGTGCTAACTGGCTAGCGGCGGCCCATCCAGGGATCACGGTTTCCTCGTAATCGGGGCGGCCCGCGCGCAGGTTATATTGAGCGTTGAACCAATCAGGGTCGTGCCCCTCGTGAAAGGTAAGCGGGTTGGTCATGCCATGGCCTCCGTTTGGGATGCTGAAAAGAATCTTCCACGACTGAACACCAAAGGTGGCTCGGGGAAATGGAACAACGTGGATGGGTTCGAAAACACCCGTCCCAACTTGGCGATGCAAACCGAAAGGAAAGTTGGGTCAAGATATACCGACGTTAACGAAATTGCCCTTAGCCTCCATGGTTCATTTTCGCTATCATAGGTAGTGATAATAGTGACGCCCTTGGGATAAGCCCCCGGCGCGTTGCGATAATCCTGGGCATCCATCAGATCACACCTTCAGTTGCGCAGGCTTTTTCAAGCGCTGCCCACTCGTCAGGGTTTGTTCCAAAGTGACGCATGACGTGGTCTTGGTAGGCGGTTCGTTCTGTCAAACGTTTATACCACGCCTCGACATTCGGCAAAGGGGGACGCTCCACATCGACGTTGAAGTAGCGATAGGCGACACAACCAAGGGGGATGTCGCCCATGGTGAAGGTATCACCACAGACATAGGCATGGCGCGCGAGATGGTTATCGAGAATGGTGAGTGCCGCGTGTGCTTCGTCGCGCAGATCGGTAATCTTGGAAAGATCGCGGGCATCTGGTTGCGTGCGGACTGTCGCGAAAAACAGATAGATCACCGGCATAAACACCTTGGAGGCTGACCATTCCATCCATTGATCCGCCACGGCACGCATCTGCCCATTGGCCGGGCTGAGGCCACCTGCCCCATACCGATCACAAAGGTAGCGTACAATCGACAGACTCTCCCACAGTGCAAAATCCCCATCCCTGATTGCGGGGATCATGCGATTGGGGTTTATCAATGCATATTCTGGCGTATCCAGCTTGCCAAAGCTGCCCCCTGCTAACTGCAAGGTATATTCTAACCCCAGCTCATTCGCGGTCCAGATCACAGGTATCACATTTGACGAATAAGGCCGCCCCCAAATCTCAAGCATCAATTAGCTCCCGTTTCTGCACAATTGATTGGGTACCAAAAAGTGGCACCACATGTTCAAACAGTCGATGCCAGCTTGCGAGGATCTTATCGTATGGGACACCAGTGTGCTGCTGCATCAACATCAGATGATCCAAGCCGGTGGTTTCCTTTCGCTCGGCAATCCTGTCCGCGACAAATCCCGCGTCCCCTACCATGATGATCCCGCGCTTGTTCAGAAAATCAAACCAATCGGATTCCTCATCCTCTGATGTCATTTCCTCGCCGATATCTAGGTATCCGTGCTTAGTCCACTCCCCCGCAGGCCGCGAACCGCCAAGGAACTCGTAATAGGCGTTAATCGAGGGGCGAATAGTGTTGACCGCGTCCTCCATGCTCTCGCCAACATAAAAAGCTGTGCAGACACCCACCCCTTCGCCCAAAGTTACATCTTGGCCTGTGCTGGCCGCCAGAGCAGCGCGGTACGGCTCCCAACAGGCAAGCGTGCGTTTGACCCCCGCCGCCATCGAGATCACACCCCAGCCTTTGTTGCCAGCTAGTTTAAACGTCGGGGGTGCATTTGACATCAACCAGACAGGTGGATGCCCCGCCTGATAGGGACGCGGATGTACGTACATCGCTTTGTATTCGCCATCGGGACCATGATAGCGCGGGTCTAGCGGTTCAAAGAAACGATTGGTTTCCTTCCATCCTGGCACAGGAAATTCGTAAAACTCGCCCTTGTGGGTAAAGGCTTCATTGGTCCAAGCTTTCAAGATCACCTCAAGGTTTTCCTGAAACAACCGCATCACTCTGCCGTTGTCGCGCCGGTCTGCATCCGGGTTAAATTGAATAGTGGAGCGTTCGTTGATACCTTTTGCGACGCCAAAGTCAACACGGCCTAGCGACATGTTATCCAACATCGCCACGTCTTCAGCCACGCGCAGTGGGTGCCAGTCGGGCAAGATGATGGGTGAGGTCCCAACACGGAGCTTTTTGCAGTGTGCGGCAACATGGGTGCACATCTGCACCGGATTTGGCGGTGCGTTCATATAACCGTTATGGGCAAAGTGATGTTCAGTGAACCAAGCCGTGGTGAAGCCTGCCTGCTCAGCCAAGGAACATTGCTCAAGGATCATCTCAAGTGTACGGGGCCAGGGGATGGTTTCCCCCGGGCTGAAATTGGCGATCAGATCAAAGCGCATTGGCCCCCCTTCCAATGGTGCGGTTCGCGTTCAGTTGAATTTACCGTACAAAGTAAACTAGATTGAAATTTAGCCTGAAAATCAACACCAATAAGTTAATTATCGCCTAGACGCGGCGCTTTTAAAGGCATGGTTAAATGCTTAGACTAGGATAAAACCTTTTAAGAATGGTGCTTTTCGAAACTTCCCGAAGCTAAAATCACTCCTGTTGCAACCAAAAAGATACCCACTACAACTCCAGCGGTAATCGTTTCGCCTAGAAAAACTATCCCACCAAAAAGAGCTAAGACTGGAGTCAAAGCCCCAAATGCTGCAGTTTGAGCTGCTCCCAAACACCGAATGGCAATTGAGTATAGTATCATTGCAAGGACACCAATGATCACGCCTTGTACCAAGCATACCCAAACAATTTCTTCTAAACTAGCCTTGCTGAAACTCACTTCTCCAGTCATGAAAAGAATTGGAACCAAAAAAAGAGTTCCCCAAAACAATCCAACAACCAATCCTTGAACCGGTCTAAGGCCAGCTTGTTTAAAGTAGATTGAGTAGATGGCCCATAGACATGCGCCTAGAAGGAATAGTAGGTGACCTTTCCATGTTTCTGAGTTTGAGCTATCAAGCATTTGCATTAAGCCTATTGATAGTGCGCCTATGAAGATTGCTAACAATCCAATCAGCCTGAATTTACTTGGTTTCTCTCCAATCAGTAAAAAGGAGAATAATGCAGCCCAGAAAGGCAATGTTCCTGGGGCGAGAGCACCCGAGTCAGATGCCGAAGCGTAAAAAAGTCCTGATGAAATGGCGTAAGGAGCAACCGCACTTGGCGTGAGGGCTATCATCATTGTGCTTACAAAACTTTGCCCACGAAGGACGACTCCTAATTTGATCATGAATGGCAATGTAACAACGCTGGCTGTGACCAGCCTGAGTGTCATAACCTCCTCAACAGAAAAGTTGCTGCTAATTGCGAACCGTGTATTGACCAGAAAAACCGCCCATATTGTGACAGCGGCCACCGCAGTTGATACACCAAGGGCACGTTCCTGAACCGCATTCATAGTTTATCCAATCTGGGCTCTGTAACAACGCATAAGGCTGTTTACTTGAGTCGCTTTTGAGAGCATTGCAGGCGAAGAAAGACGAAATAGGGGATGCTCTTTTTTAAATGCGTCAGAAGTGTAATTATGTTCGTAACACTTAAACTCACGGCATAGGATTAAATAACCTTCAACTGATCAAGTTTAGCATCTAAGAATCTGCAGATTTCATCAGACGAATACAGCCACCTGACTTCCTTGTTGTTTTCTTCAATACGTAGGCAAGGCACTTTATGTTTTCCGCCTTCCCTGACTAATTCCTCTTTAATTGCCAAATCAGATTTAGCATCCTTTAACTCTATTTTGATCGATCTTCGCCTCATGTGCCTCCGAACCTTTACGCAGAAAGTGCAGGCTTTGAATTGATAGAGGGAAAGTCCAGATAAAGCCGCATCAACAGTATCCTGATCTTCGCGACTTCTGACAACCGGACTTGGCCTTGTAAGAAAATCCAACAAGAGTATTATCCGACCAACTATAAATCTTATTAACTTCATTCTTCATCCCATTTGATCATTTTAATAACTTTGAAACTCATAATCCGGAGGGCAAGCTCCAAGTCCGTGGCGGCTGACATCGATAAATAGCGCAATTAAACTGTTATCCAAGCAATAGCAATAACAATAAATCACCCTTTAGCCACTGTTTTGAAAACCGCTATTTAAGGAAGATACAGGGGGTTTGTTTTTCTTGGTATAGGACCCTTTTTACCAAAGAAATACCCCCACCGGTATTAACCAGCAAGGGCAAGTCTTAAGGGAGGAACACCTATGCGCAGGTGTCATTTGTTTGGCGTTTAGCCTCTTACCTTCTCTATAGGCAAGAGTCGTGCCAGCCTCTGTTACAACATCATTTTCTGCCTGACTTTAACCGGATCAGGGTGCGCATATCGCATAAGCATCGAGGCTGTCTTATGACCGCTGACACTCGCTGCTTCAGGTATCGTCAGCCCCTTCTCCAGCAATCTCGATATAGCTTCATGGCGAAGATCATGGAACCTCAAATCACCAATGCCAGCACGTTTAACAAGGCGCACCCATGATTGCTTGAGTGTGCCAGGTTTTACCGGAAACACGACATCACCATCTCTTTCAAGGTTAACAAGCACAGACAGTGCGGCGGCTGTTAAGGGAACCATTCGGCCATGGCCATTCTTGGTCTTTTGAAGTTCTGCAAAGCCTCTATCGAGGTCGATTCTGCTCCATTTGAGTGACAACAACTCACCAAGCCTCATGGCAGTTTCCAGAGCGAGAAGTATCATGGGCTTTGTATATGGATTGTTGCACTCAGCAGAGATCAATTGCTCCAGCTCATCAACGCTCAGCCGGCGTTATCTCTGGTCAGGCTCTCTTTTGATATGAAAGCTCTTTAACGGGTTGTCGACCCTAATACGCCACTCATCAATAGCCGTTGAATCAACAGTACGAAGAAGCCCAAACTCCCTCACAAGAGTGTTGCGTTTTACTTGCCGAAGACGCTGATCACGATATCTGCAAAGATCGGAGCTATTGATCTCAGCCAGCTTTATCAATGCAATCGGATGCCGGCAAACCACGCCGAGCCTCAGAGCTTCGATATCACCCGACTGGCGATGCGGTATGACGTCACTTAGAAACCGTTCTATTACATCGCCAAGGGTTGTTCGCTCGTCCCTGTTCTTTGGCAGTTGCGCTAATATGAAGGCTTGCTCCCTCACCCAGACCTGGGCTTCTGCTCTTGTTTTAAAGGTTGCAGAAGACGCCCTGCCCCCGCTTAACCGAACCTGCGCCTGGTATGTTTCTCCACCTTTTCTAATGCTACTCATGACCACTCTCCTGTGACAAAACGTGTGACAAGAGACAGACAGCCCCGACCGGGACATG
>QBYK01000058.1 GCA_003282865.1 SAR116 cluster bacterium AG-325-I21
CGCAGCTGAAAATGCTTCTCTATCATCTTCATCAATGGCTGCCACATAAGAGTTAAGCCGTCCCATAAATGCCTCAGCCATCACTCTAACGCGTTTCGAAACGCCAATGTCCCCTGCGCCCATCTCACGAAGAGACAGATCCATATCCGCAAACATAGAATCAAATAAGTCTTGGCTTAAAGTTTTTCCGCCCTCATCAAGAGATTTCAAACGCCGCATGACAAGAATGACCATCAAACTCAGAGCGTCAAAACGTCCATCAACATCGTCAGCCACGCCATATTTTTGAAAAAACTCAGGCCTGCGAGACAATCGAATGGCTTCAGCGTATAATTTTTCTGCACTTTCACTTTGGCGACGGGCACCCCAACCCCGTATATTGCCCAACCACGCTTGCGCTTTTTCCTTCATTGTTGCAACATCCCGCATTATTGACCAAAATTGTAATGGTGAGCAAACTGACCGCTCGGCCCTTCTATATCGCAGGAACTTCATAATGACCAGTGTCTCATTGACTTGTAAATTCATGATCTGTCAAATCAGGCGAACACTAGGCGCACTTTGCTTCGGAATTTTCTGTTTTGGACTTATTGGGGGATGCGGAGAACGGATCAGCGAACACGGGCATACGATCACTAAGGTCGAGTTGAACACAATAGAAATTGGTAAGTCTAAAAAGGCCGATGTTCTGGGTACACTTGGTCAACCAAGTTTTGAAGGCGCGTTTAATAGCCAAAAACTCTATTACGTTAGCCAAGTTATGGAAGCCCCGGTGGCCGGCATCAAAACCACGAAGGCTCGAACAATTTATACATTCACTTTTGACAATGATAACCTCCTTCAATCGATTGATTTAACTGATGAAAAAAGTGGTACGGTTGTAGAACATATTGATGAAAAAACGCCAACAACTGGTGACACATACGGGGTTATTGAACAGATATTTTCAAACATAAGGCGGGGCCAAACTGAGCAATAAAGCCGATCCCGCCCGAAGGGTTACCGTTGTTTGTCCATTTCAACGATGCGAGCTGCTCTTGCTAACTGATCAAGCACCGCATTCACAAACGCAACATCACAGCCACAAGCATCACTGAGCGCAGCGTACTCACTCACTGCTGCCCTTGCCGGAATATCCAGCATTGACTGTATTTCATAAGTGCCGCAGCGTAAAATAGACAGCTCGATCCGCGTCAACCGATCGAGCGACCACCCATCAACGAGTTGGGCCGCGATTGCGGAGTCGATAGCCGCAACATTATTTTCAACACCGGCATAAAGCGCACTCAGATGAACTTCATCCAGGTGTTTAACTTTGAATGATTTGGCCACATCACCAGCATAATTAGCCAAAAATTGATGCACAAAATTAAGAGCTGACTGCCCAGTAATTAAAGATTGATATGTAATTTGAACTGCAGCCAGACGCGCTGCCGACCGTCGGCGCACTGGAACCGCTTTTAATATTTCTTTTTCATCTCTCATTAGTTCAACCACAAAATGCCTGTTTTAATGCCGCCATGACCATCGCCGCACGCGCCGCATCACCACCCTTATTTTTTTGGCTCACATCAGCCCGTGCCCACGCTTGAGCCTCATTTTCAACAGTTATGACACCATTGCCAATAGCCAACCCGTCAACAAGAGATAAATCCATTAAGCCGCGCGCCGATTCATTGCAAACTGTATCATAATGGCTGGTTTCGCCACGAATCACGCACCCCAAAGCAACATAACCATCAAAGTGACGGTGACCAGTCGATGCGATGGCAATAGCTCCGGGGATTTCCAACGCACCCGGCACACCAACCCTTTCATAACTGGCACCACCGGCTTCGAGCGCCGCAATTGCCCCCACAACCTGAGAGTCCACAATTTCTTCATAAAATCGTGCTTCAACAATAAGAAAATGCCCAGCCACTAGATTTGCTCCTGATGAATACGTTGCCAATCAGTAATTTCGAGATCATAGCCTTCTAGGCTCACTACATTCGGGCGCGTGTCAGATAACAAAATCATTTTGCGAATACCTAAGTCAGTTAAGATTTGTGCGCCAACACCATAATCACGCAAGTCACGATTTGCAGTTGTGTCACTTGCTAAATTCAATTTTTGGCTGACTGTTGAGGACAAGCTGGCAGAAATAGACTCGCGAAGAACCACAACAACGCCCCGCCCTACCTTAGCAATTGCTGCCATTGCTGTGGTAAGCTCATCTCCTGCTCGTTTATCCGAAACCTCGCCAAGCAGATCTGCCATAAGATCAAGCGCATGCATTCGAACAAGAACTGGATCACCCGAACTGATATCGCCTTTCACCAACACAATATGTTCTATATTCGAGACGTTGTTGGTGTAAATTACCATACGCCAATCACCGCCAACTCTGGTCGTGATCGCCGTTTCAACTGTGCGTTGGACAAGGGATTCGTTCTTGCGTCGCCATGCAATCAAGTCGGCAATCGAGGCAATTTTCAGATCATGCTCCTTTGCAAAGTCAATAAGGTCAGGCAAGCGCGCCATTTCACCATCATCTTTCATTATTTCACAGATAACACCAGATGGCATTGCAGAGCCACAAGCCCGGGAAATATCTACTACAGCTTCAGTATGACCTGCTCGAACCAATGTGCCTCCATCTCGGGCAACCAGTGGAAAGATATGGCCAGGCGTTGTGATATCGCGTTCGCCCCTTGCAGGGTCAATAGCTGTTTTGATGGTCAACGCGCGATCAGCTGCAGAAATTCCTGTGGTAACACCCTCACGAGCTTCAATCGAAATGGTAAACGCAGTTTCATGCCGAGACTCATTGCGTCGTTCCATCATAGTCAGGCCAAGCTGTTCGGTACGAAGTCGGGTTAGCGCGAGGCAGATCAAACCACGGCCATATTTGGCCATAAAATTTATCGACTCCGCAGTTGCATACTCGCCAATGACACAAAGATCTCCCTCATTTTCACGATCTTCATCATCAACAAGGATGAATAGCTTTCCAGTCTTCGCATCCGCAATTACTTCATCGATTGTTGACAGGCCAGTGCGGCTTGGTGGCGACATAACTTCATTCCTTATTAAATTCTGCAAGGCGAGCAACATAACGCGCCAGCGTATCAATTTCCATGTTCATCTTTTGCCCAGTTTTAATGTCTCCCCAACAGGTAACATCCCAACTATGCTGGATAATGTTGACACTAAAAGTCGCTTGTTTGACTGCATTCACTGTCAAAGACACACCGTCTAGCGCGACTGACCCCTTTGTCGCCACAAAAGGTGCCAACGACGGCGGGGCGTCCAACCAAACAATGTGACTGTCACCATTTGGCGTTATTGACCTGATTTGAGCCAGCCCATCAACATGACCAGTAACAATATGTCCACCGAGTTCGTCCCCAAGACGAAGTGCCCGTTCAAGATTGATTGATGCGCCAACTTGCCAATCACCAATTGTTGTTACCCCAATGGTTTCTGCTGATGCTGCCACTTCAAACCAATGCTCTCCAGTTTTAACAACAGTCAAGCAAATACCAGAACAGGCTATTGACGCACCAATATCAATAGCCCCACAATCCCATGCGCAAGAAATGCGCAATAGGCGGTCACCCTTGTCGGCAATTACCTCAAGGCTACCAATCGCCGTGACAATGCCAGTAAACATGAATTTATGCCCCTTTCTACAAGCTGTTTAAATGTGATTTATTTAGGGTAACTAGACGATCATCCCCAATCACTCGATAATCTGCCTGGACGTACTTCTTTTCTGGCAGAATCGCTATTTCGTTTAGCGGTTCAGTGCCAAGGTTATCAATTGCAGCAAGCGAATCCGCCCCAAGAATATGGTTCGACTGAGTCCAATAAATACGATCAACTGCGTCTGCCGCAATAATACTTGTAGCAAGGCCAGGGCCAGCCTCAACTAATGCGTGATTTACCCCTTGTTCGCCAAGATACTGCATGCCAGCAGTAACGTCCGGCCTGCCGCTCGGGTCGTCTGGCAATTGGACAATGAGGGCGCCTGCAGCCATCAATTCATTGTGCCGCCGATGTGTCGCGGAGCCACCGCAAAAAAAAGTAACTTTGTGTTGGCTTTCAAATAATTTAGCAGTCGTCGGGGTCCGAAGTAATCGATCGAAGACATAAATGGGCGGACTGTCATCAGCAATGCCCTCATTTCGGCAGTTTAACCGCGGGTCATCAGATAGAACAGTGCCTACCCCCGTTACAATCGCGTCATTTTGGCTACGTAACAGATGAACATAGCGGCGCATTGGCGCGCCAGTTAGCCAGCGCTTTTTTCGATCAGAAAGCCCCACTCTACCATCCATAGATGTTGCTATTTTAAGTGAGCAGAAGGGTTTACCTTTTTGTAATCTGTTTTTAAACCCGAGAAGCAATTCCTCTGCTTCTCGTTGCATAACGCCTAACCTGATATCTATATTTGCAGCAGCTATTTGACTCAGGCCAGCTCCATTTACTCGTTGATCTGGATCTTGTACCGCTACAACGAGCCGTCCAATGCCAGCGCCAATCAAAGCATCGCTGCAAGGCGGAGTTTTACCCTGATGCGCGCAAGGCTCCAATGTCACATAGGCGGTCCCGCCCTTTAAAGCTGAACGGCCAACATCACAAAGGCTTTGTAGGGCATCAACTTCAGCATGTGGCACACCACCTCTGCCTGTGCGGCCCACCGCTAATAATTGGCGATCCTTGCTGATAAGAACACAGCCAACGGGGGGATTAACACCGCTTCTCCCAAGGGCTTGCCACGATGCTGAGATGGCTGCGCTCATCCAACGGTTATCATCAGAGGCACCTGAATTCGACCAGACGCCCTGCGCCTTGACCACTTTAATCACCAAGCTCTTTTTCGACAAAAGCTTCGAAATCCTTCGCCTCACGGAAGTTACGGTAAACAGACGCATACCTAACATAAGCGACTTGATCGAGGTTAGACAACGCCGACATCACCAATTCGCCAACACGTGCACTTGCCACATCGCCATCGGCATGGCTTTCCAATTGCCTTACGATACCATTGATTTCCATCGCGACTACTTCACCATCAACATCGCGTTTTCGGAGAGCAATATCAAATGACCTTTCCAGCTTCTCTCGATCAAAAATAGATCTGCGACCATCACGTTTCACGACAGTGATTTCACGGATCTGTACGCGCTCAAAAGTGGTGAAACGGGCACCACAATTGCTGCACATGCGCCGCCGTCGGATAGCCGCTCCATCCTCAGCAGGCCGCGAATCTTTTACTTGCGTATCTTCATTTCCACAAAACGGACAGATCATATAAACACATTACTCCAATCTGGAGGAAACCTGCCAACTAACAATACGCATTGGGTTATCAATGGCCACGGATGTCCGTCAAGTAACAACCGGCTTGTCGGGATCCTCTAAACGTTATTGATAAATTGGAAAAGCCCGACATAAAGCCCGCACGTCTTCTCGGACGCGCACCTCGCTAGCACTATTATCTTCCGCGTTTTGTGCCAGCCCATCAAGAACGTCGCCGATTAGGTGACCAATACGGACAAATTCATCATTGCCAAAGCCGCGGGTTGTTCCAGCAGGTGTACCTAAGCGCACACCCGATGTCACTGTTGGCGGTTGCGGATCAAATGGAATACCATTTTTGTTACAGGTAATGCCTGCATTTTCAAGCGAAATTTCAGTGAGGTTACCGGTTAACCCCTTAGGTCGCAAATCAACCAATACAACATGCGTATCAGTACCTCCAGACACAATTGCAACCCCGCGTTCAATCAGCGTTTCAGCTAGAACACGAGCATTGCTGACAACCATATTCGTATAGGCTTTGAATTCTGGCCGCAGTGCTTCGCCAAAGGCAACCGCTTTGCCAGCTATCGCGTGCATCAGTGGACCACCTTGCAATCCTGGAAAAACTGCAGAATTAAATTTTTTAGCCAGCGCTTCATCATTGGTCAAAATTAAGCCACCGCGTGATGCACGTAGAGTCTTATGGGTGGTTGATGTAACCACATGCGCGTGTTCAATCGGACTCGGATGCGCACCAGCAGCAACCAACCCGGAAATATGTGCCATATCCACCATGAACAAAGCCCCAACTGAGTCTGCAATTTTCCGAAAAGCAGAGAAATCAAGGGTTCGAGGATAGGCTGACCCACCAGCTAGTAACAGCTTTGGTCTGTGTTTTTCTGCCAGCTTTTGCAAGGCCTCAAAATCGATCTGAGCGGTAGTTTCATCAACTCCATATTGAACAGCGTTAAACCATTTTCCTGAGAGGTTTGGCGCTGCCCCATGCGTTAGATGGCCACCAGCCGCCAGTGACATCCCGAGAATTGTGTCACCGGGTTTGAGCAAACTTAAAAACACTGCTTGGTTAGCCTGTGCGCCCGAATGCGGCTGCACATTAACAAAGTTACAGTTAAAAAGCTTTTTTGCACGCTCAATCGCCAAAGTTTCAATTACATCGACATGCTCACAACCACCATAATAGCGCCGGCCCGAATAACCTTCAGCGTATTTATTTGTCAGGATAGAGCCTTGGGCTTCCATTACAGCAGTCGAAACGATATTTTCAGATGCAATCATTTCAATCTGATCTTGTTGGCGTTCCAGCTCGTCATTAATCGCGCCTGCAACTTCCGGATCTGTTTGTGCTAGTGGGCTGTTAAAAAATCCCTTCATTGTCATCGCAGCCTTGGCGTTGCCAAATTCGTCCATATTCGATCTCCTTAGATAATATAAATAACTGAACTATTCCTGACCCTGTTACAGTTTTACTCGTTTAAGTTGTTACCACAATAGTAAAAATCAAGAATTGCGTACTATCAAATACTTCATTGTTTTGAATCAATCAGTGACAATTTATCGACCCTACGTTGATGCCGTCCCCCTTCGAATTCTGTGGCGAGAAATTTATCAACACACGCAATCGCCAGATCGGGTGCAATGAGGCGTTCGCCAAGGGCCAAAACATTCGCATTATTGTGCCCGCGTGACAAGCTCGCAGCTTCAGGCGAGCTAACAAGGGCCGCACGGATCCAGGAAAATCGATTCACCGCAATTGAAATGCCGACACCACTGCCGCAAATGGCAATGCCGAAACCCTGATCATCATCGTATAAGGCCATTGCCAGCTTGACTCCAAAATCTGGGTAGTCAACGGACACATCACCATCGGGGCCGAGGTCCACTAAGTTATGCCCTCTCGCCCCAAGATGCGCAACAATTAATCCCTTCAATACACATCCCGCGTGGTCAGATGCTAGATAAATCAGGCTTTTTTGCATAGGTACCTTACCTTTTTTGCCAGCGGATTAAAGAGTCAGTCTCATTTAATCTCTACGCCATCAATGTGTCACACTGATGTAACGCAAGTATCCCGGAGTTGAATGTCTGATACCATGGTTTGTTAAGAGAACACAGATATAAATCGCCGTTCCCTGATAATAAACAAATAGCCCTGTTTTATTTTTAAATATTTCGTTACCGCCAAGTTGAATTTAAAAATTTTTATGTCCTTTATGTCGATTTAGTGTCGACAAAGCCTATATTCTTTTCTACCATTTCGATAACAGGTTGCCAAAACCGGGTTTAGGGAGAGCTAACGCTGCCATAAAGAGTAGTGAGCAAATATGGCAAGGCGAAAGCCTTGCTTTTCTTTTGCCCTAGGTCCATTCACCCAATTTCAAATTAGAACATTTCAACCTAGAGCTGGCTCAGCGAAATAAACCCTGTATCAATAATCCAATAAATTATGCCAAAGAGAACCGATGCAATAGCAGTTGAAAAAAAAACTTTGTGCCGCAGCATCGGCTTTTCTGGTGCCGAAGTTGCATGACCACGTTCAATTTCCTCCGGCGTTTTAATGCCAAATGGCAAGGACATGAGAAAAACCCACCACCATAGAAGGATAAACACAACCAAACCTGAGACAAAATCCATCTATTATGTTCCGCCTCCTGAAGTCTGTTCTAATTCAATCAAAGTACCATTAAAATCTTTGGGGTGTAAAAAAAGCACCGGATTCCCATGCGCGCCCATTTTTATCAACCCATCGCCAAGTATCCGTGCACCCTTTGCCTCGAGGCTCTGGCGGGCAAGACCTATGTCATTGACCTCATAACAAATATGATGCAGGCCGCCATCAGGATTACGTTGCAAAAAGCCTGAAATCGGAGATTTTTCACCATATGGTTCCATTAGCTCAACGTGGCCATTTACCGACCGAACAAAGACGATGCGTGCCCCATGATCTTCTAATATGTTTGGTGCACTAATGTCTGCCCCAAGCATATCACGCCATCGCGCTACCGCGAGGTCAAGGTCAGGTACAACCATTGCAATATGATTAATTCGTCCGATCATACCCCTACATCCTCTGCCCGAATACGCATGATGTGCACCTGTGCAATTGGCCGTAATCCGAACATCGAGCGAGCAACACGCCGAACTGCCTGCGATACAACTTCCTCAACCGAAGAATCATTTCGTCGGGGGCCCTTACCAAGAGCATCGATCGCGTCCTCAACAGCAATGGACGCGGCAGCGATAAAATCGCTAGCAATATCGTCATCAGCAAGCCCACTTTGCGCAATACTTGGCACCGCACATAATGTGCCCAACTGACTCAAAACTACCGAAGTTGTCACAGCACCATTCCATAGCATGCGTCGACGGACCCGCATCATATCTGCATGCAATTCGATGACGTTTCCTTTCTCAGATGTCAGCGCACCAGTGTGGACATTATCAATAATTTCTGCTCGATCACTTGACAGCCTGATCATCGCACCATTTTCGGGCAAAATCGTTTGTCCAACCTGACAACCCTCGGCAAGCGACGCATGCGCTAAAAGATGACGAGCAGTCCCATGTACAGGAATGGCAATTTTGGGCCGAATGAGGCCGTACATCTCGATCATTTCGTCACGCGATGGATGGCCGGACACATGCACTGGTGCTTCCTCATCTGTAACTAGTTTAATCTTACGCCGAACCAGCATATCTTGAACACGGGCAATGGCCTTTTCATTGCCCGGTATCTTCCGCGAGGAATAAATAACCGTGTCCCCTGCTTCTAAACTAATTGACTCGTGCGACGCAGCAGCAATTCGTGCCATGGCGGCGCGTGGCTCTCCTTGTGTACCAGTACAAACAACAACAAGCGAGTTTCGTGGCAACAAATCCACATCACCTTCAGGAACCAAATCTGGTAAATCGGCCAAATATCCAACCTCACGGGCTGCGGAAATCGCCCGGTTTAAAGCACGTCCCACAATGGCAACCGAGCGGCCATTGGCTACCGCCGCTCGACAGATCGAGTCAATGCGCGCGACATTACTTGCAAAACATGTAACCGCTACCCGACCTGTTGCCTTTGCGATAGCATCGGTCAGCCCTTCCCTCGCGTCATTTTCAGACCCGCTGCGCCCGTCAACCATGGAATTGGTCGAGTCACCAACAAGGGCCAGAACCCCTTCATCACCAACAGATGCCAGCCTCCCACGGTCAGTATCTCGGCCAAGGACCGGCACTTTGTCAAACTTCCAATCACCTGTGTGAAGGATTGTGCCAGCATCAGTGCGAATGGCAAGGGCTGCAGGGTCAGGAATTGAGTGGTTCAGTGCCACCATTTCAATTTCAAATGATCCCAGATTAAAGGGGGCATTCATCGCAATTTCGTGCAATGGAATATCAAAGTCAACACGTGACTCGGCGAGTTTACGCCGCAACAGAGCAATGGTGAACGCGCTGCCATAAACCGGGCAGCCAATCAAGCTCCAAAGATACGGGATAGCCCCAAAATGATCTTCATGGCCATGGGTCAAAACCAACCCAGCCAACTTTTCACGTCGATCGACAATGAATTTTAAATCCGGCAAAATTACATCCACACCGGGCGTACTTTCATCGGGGAACGATATACCAAGATCAACCATAATCCAGCTGTCATTGAAATGGTACAAATTGACATTCATG
>QBYK01000059.1 GCA_003282865.1 SAR116 cluster bacterium AG-325-I21
GGGCAAATAGTTGAAAAAGGCGATCATGAAGATCTGATGAATAAACAGGGTTTTTATTATTACTTAGTGTCTAATTCCAATGAAGGTTAGTATATTGTTTTTTATTCACAAATTGTTTTTTCAAGGAGGTATTAGTGTCAGTTAAGGATACGGACGAAGCAGTGCCTGGAAGCGAAGATTTTAAAACCTTGGAAAAATTTGCTGGAGAAAATTTAGGTAAAGACACTAAATCAGACGTCATTGAAGCAGTGCCTCCCATTTATATGAGAGCAACAATCTATATTTTTGGTGCAGTTGTTATTGCATCCTTACTTTTAGCATATTTTTCGAAGGTCTACGTAATTGTGCAATCGCAAGGCAGTATAATTCCAGAGGGCCAGAGTGTTGTTGTTGAAGCTGAGTCGTCAGGAGTCATTAGCGATCTAAAGGTTGCCTTGGGCGATACAGTAGCCGTCGGACAAATTATTACAGAATTAAGACAAGATGCCGCAGACGTGAGCCTCACGACTTTAAATGACCAATTAAATATTCAAAAAGATAATCTTACTAAAGCACAAAGTGCCATACTTATTGTCAACAAATTGTTGAAGGATCCAAGCATGTTAGCTCGGCAACCAATGGAGAATTTCTCAGATGCTGGGCCGGCGTTGGTTTATATCGGCCTTCTAAGAAACACAATGCAAAAGCTTGACCAATTGCGCTCAAAAAGAAATATCGATTTGGCAGAACAAAAACGAATGATGGAAGATCAAATTAAGTTACAAAAAACTACCATTAAAAGTCTCAAAAATAGAGAAAAAACAAATATTCAGACCATTGAGACAACATTACAGACAATCAAACTTAGAGATAGTGAACTAAAGCGCACAGTTAAATTAACTGAAAGTCGTGTGCTGACTGAAAGAGAACTCAACGCTGCAAGGGATGCTCTTTTGAACGCCCAAAATACTGTGAATGAACAGAAAAGAACTTTATCGGACACTCGATTGGAAATAAACCGATCGACTATAGAAATTAATAATCTAAAAAACAGCTTCCAAACAACAAGGCGGGATCTTAAAAATCAGATTGATGAGGCAGAACTCGCTTTTGAAAAAGCGATTTCAGATTTGGGATCATCAATAACTTCGTTTCAAAAAGTAATTGATATAAGTGAAGCTAGTATAGCTGAAATACGCGGCAAACTGAGACTCCAAGAAAATTCGATTCAAAAGCTGGTAATTAGAAGCCCTGTAAATGGTGAAATCACAGCCCTTAACTTTAATTCTCGAGGTCAGCTTGTAGGGAAAGGTGCCCGCGTCGCAGTAATAGTGCCAACCGATGTTCGCCCAATAATCTTGGTAACCGTTCCTAATAAAGATATAGCGGGAATAAAGGAGGGAATAAGTGCGCGGGTAAAAGTAATTGCATATCCATTTCGACAATATGGCACCGTTAAAGCCAGTGTAACCCGGGTTTTTCCTCAACCTGACAAGCCTGCTTTTAATGTTCGTCTCCGTTTAGAAGAGAACTTTATAAATGTAAATGGTAATGCGGTACCTTTGGAACCCGGTCTCAGTGTAGATGTGGACTTACTGACAGAACGCAAAAGGATTCTTGAATTAATATTCAAGAAAATGAGTTAGGAAAGTTATGTCTGTAGGATTTCCAGAACAACTTGGCCTCTTTCCTGATTTTGCTATGTTGGATAATTCTGAATGTGTGGCCCTGACAAAACTTGCAAAATCAGTTGAGCTCAAACCCAATGAAGTTTTTCTTGATTTTCAACAAAACTTGTCAGGTTTTTTATTTGTTGTATCTGGTTCGATAGAATTACTGACCAACACAGAAGAGGGACAATTTGCGCTTGTCAATACTTTGCATGATGGGGCGATTTATCCTTGTGACATTTTTGATAATGAGGAGATCAATTCATACAAGATAAGGGCTAATCAAGATGGCGGATTAATTCAATATCTTGACAAGGCCAGCATTCAATCTTTTTTAAACGCAAACTCCGTTGCGAGAGAAAAGGTTTTAAATGGGCGACGTTTACGTGAAATCTTAAATTTCTTTCTGAAAACAAAAAGTCTGGCTGGTGTCCCAAGGGAGGCTCTAGCAAACCTTGCTGGGGAGGCAAAAACAAGGGTTTTTAGGGCTGGTGAGACAGCGATTAAACAAGGGGAAAAAGGTGACACACTTTTTTTTGTAAAAAGTGGTCGATTTTCGGTCACCCGTGATGAGGCACCCAATGTGCGCCTTGAAGATCCAGGTCCTGGCACAGTTTTGGGCGAAATAGCTGTGCTTACGGGTGAGCCAAGATCAGCAACAGTGACTGCCATCGAGGATGCAACTGTTTATCAAGTTTCTGGTGATATATTCAGAAACTTTGTCAGTGAACATCAAGAACTGTCAAAACAACTCCGTTTACTGACTCAGGAAAGATTGAGCCATGCTGAAAAGACAGTGAAAGCGGCACAAATTAAAACCCAAAAGAAAGAGCCACCAAAAGCAGATGGAACTCAAAAAGCTACTCGACATAGAAAACCTGAAATCGAGACTGTTCAAATAAATAGGGGGCTGTTTGGTCGTTGGAAAAAATATCCTGTCATCAGACAACATAGTCAGATGGACTGCGGTGCCGCTTGCCTCTCAACAATATGTAAGTTTTATGGCAAAGATGTCTCTATTAACACCACCCGAGATCTAGCACGGGTAAGACAGGAAGGGGCTTCTCTAACTAACTTACTCAGAGCTTTGAATGAGTTAGGCTTTAGCCCAGAGCCTTTCATAAGCTCGATGACCCAGCTTCGTAAAAAGAACCTTCCAGCGATAGTAAATTGGAAGGGTTATCATTGGATTGTCGTATATGAGGTAACCGATAAAAATGTAGTTTGTGCAGATCCTGAGGAAGGCCTAGTGCGTTACTCTCATGAAGACTTCATAGCTGGCTGGTCCCGTTATACTATTTTTTTAGAACCAACTACAAAATTTATTGATTTTCCTGAGTCCAAGGCAGCAATTACATCTTTTATTCCCTTCTATCTTCCATTTAAAAAAACGATATTAGAATTATTTCTGCTAGCGCTTTTTATGCAGGCGTTAGCAATTTCCGCACCTCTTTTTTCAAAATTTGTAATTGATGAAATTATTTTAAAAGCTGATCAACAGTGGTTGTGGGCAGCTCTGTCCATAATGGGTGTGATAACAATACTTACCATGGTTATGGATTACATAAGTGACATAATGGCACTAAGATTATCGTTACGCTGCAATTTTAATATGATTTCGCACATATATAGTCGCCTACTTCGACTACCAATATCCTATTTTGAAGCGCGTAAAATAGGAGATGTGACAAATAGGTTGGAACAACATGAGCAAGTTACAGATTTTATCACAGAAGATGGGCTGGATACCTTTTTAAATTTACTTACCGGCGTCGCTTTTCTCATTTTAATGTTTTCCTTCAATGTTTGGCTGTCCCTCGTGGCATTGTTTTTTCTTTCGTTAAACTTGTTTGTGGTGAAATACATTTCGCCTCGGTTACGTCAGGTTGAGAGAGAGAGCTTTGTGAAAGGAGCTGAGCAAGAAAGTCACACCATTGAGTCGATTCAAGCGGCCGGAACGCTTAAAGCACTTGGCGCTCAACATCAATCACGCTGGAGGTACGAAAATAATTTTGCTGCTGTTGCGAACCTTGAGTTCAAAGAGGCTAAATTTAGTCAGATCGCTGACATCATTGTGACCATGCTTGATAGCTTTGGAGACGTAGCAGTTATGTTCCTAGCTGGCTATTTCGTTATACAAGGAGAGATGACGATTGGAGAAATGGTCGCATTTCAAATTTTTGCAAATGGCGTTCAGGGTCCAATTAACGCGCTAATTGGAAAATGGGATGAGATAATGGAAGTTCGGATTGCCATAGAACGAATGAATGATGTTTTGGAGAAAGCACCTGAATTTCCAGACCCCGGTTCAGAGGAGCACGTAAATAGTGAAAAGATTGAGCTCCCATCCCTGCTTGGAGGTGTGAACTTTCAAAATGTGACATTTAGATATGAACCTGACGATCAGTCAAATGTGTTACAAGACATCTCGCTGGAAATTAAGCCCGGTACAAAGGTCGCTTTTGTTGGCACTTCTGGATGTGGCAAATCAACTTTAGTAAAATTGCTATACGGATTCTACACCCCGTCAGAAGGCAAAATCCTTATGGATGGATTTGCTCAAGATGAAGTTTCATTAAAATCACTTCGCCGTCAGATAGCACTTGTTCCTCAAAAGAGCATGATGATGCGGGCAAGCATTCAGGATAATATTGCAATAGCAAGACCGTCTGCAAGCATCGATGAGATAAGGGAAGCTGCAAAGCTGGCTGAGGCCGATGAATTCATATCAAAAATGCCGGGCGGTTATACAGCTATGCTTGATGAAAGAGGAAGTAACTTATCTGGTGGCCAAAGACAGCGTTTAAGTCTGGCACGCGCGTTTCTGCAACAAGCCTCAATTCTTGTATTGGATGAGGCTACCTCAGCTTTGGATGTTGAAACAGAGCGCATGATCATTGAAAATATAAACACCCACTTCAAAGACCGTACAGTGTTCATGATTGCTCATCGCCTGTCAACGATCCGAAACGCAGACTCGATTGTTGTTTTAAACCAAGGATTGATTCTTGAACAGGGAAAGCATGAGGAACTGATCAATAATAAAGGATTATATTATTCCCTCAATGGATTGCAGCAAGCTGCTGAATGACGCCCATAACGGCCCTAGAATGCTTTCTGCACTACTACTCTATCAGTGTGATAGTTTATGTATCTGTTAAAAAGTCTTTCACGTAATTCTTTTTCACTGTCTTGGAAATCTGGAACAACTATTTTGTGCAGATATAGTATGCACCATTCTCCATTATCTTCAATTGGGCTTAGGACGTCCCCTGCGGCTGCAGAGAGGACCTTTTTACTGTATTCTTTGGGAAGCTCTATACGAGGGATATATCCGATATGTCCACCCTCAGAGAGAACTTCATCGTCACCATATTTTTGGATTGCTTCAGCGTAGGAGATTTTTTTTTCCTTAATGTTTGAGAAAATTTCAGAAGCTAATTTTTCTTCTGAAATTGGAAGGCAGAATAGACAGTAGCGAGTCTCTTCATTTTTAAACTTTACATATTCTTGCTCAAGCTCAGAGGTTTGAAATGAGGCTTTTATAAGTTTAAGACATGCATTAATTTTGCTAACTATTGTGAGAGTATTCTCATTAATAGCATTTTGAGAGCACCATTCTGTAAAATTTGAAGCTCTTTCCATTCCAAAACTATGGCGTAAATCATCAAGCGCCTGTTGAATGTCGCCCTTAGCAGGAATAACATTTCGTGAAATAGCAAACTCAAGAATGCCAAAATAGTGTTTCATGGTATCGCGTAATTCAAACCCGTCTAAAAGTAAAACAAGGCCCAATGTTTCCTTCAATGACAGCTCTAAATCATTCACGGTAACGAATTTTTTATCACTCATAAGTCTACTCCAATATTCAAATATAAAATATAACATCTACGATTAATTTTGAGACTTTTATACTCAAGCTAGACCATGGTATGGTTGTTAATATTGAATAATGCGATAGCAAAGTTTTCAGTGGAAAAGGAAACATGAAACGTGTTTGCGTAAAGGTATTTGTTATATCGATTATTTTGAAATCGATCCCCGCTTGGTGTCAAAGCCTAAATGAAGTGTTGGTGGCTGTTAACGATCGGAATCCTGAAATTGCTGCGGCAAAATCAATACTATCACAAACATACGACGAAATTCCAACTGCGTGGTCGAATTACCTGCCCGACTTAAGCCTAAGTACTTCACTTAACCGTTCTCTAGCTGATGATAAATATGATAACAGCTCCTCTCGCGCGAACAGCTTTTCGAACACGCTAACACTGAGTCAGGATCTATTTAATTTGCAACACGACGAGCAGTTTCAAAAAGCGAAGTTAAATATACAGAAACAGGAGCAAACGTTTCGTTCAGTTCAACAAACTACTCTTATGAGCACAGTCACCGCTTACTTAGCCATTATTAAATCCAAAAATATTGTGGATCTTAGAACGAAGAGCGTTGAAATTCTGAAATCTCATTTGGACAGTACGATAATTCAGCATGAGATGCGTCGACGAACGAATGCAGATTTAGCACAAGCTGAGTCACGTTTGGCGAGAGGGAACGCCGATAAATTAGCTTCGCAAGTTGATTACAACGTTGCTCTCTCGACCTATCGAAGGTTAGTTGGGGCTGAACCTATCGATTTGTCTATGCCGAATTTTGAAAATGACTTTCCGCAGAATATTAAAGAAATTGAGAAGATGGCAATCACTGAACATCCCAATGTACTGGTAGCTTCGATTAACGTTGAAGCTGCAAAAAGTGACATACAATCCAAGGAAAATGCATTTGGCCCAACTTTGTCTTTATCAGGAAGCATTTCAAAATCAAGCACCAACAACAAGGCATCTGCAAACACCGGATCAACTGTCTCTTCGATTGGCTTGACCCTTTCAGTACCCTTATATCAAAAAGGTGCTGAGTACACAGAGCTCTCGACTGCTCAAAAAGCGCTGAAGCAAGCAGAATCTGAGTATGACGCGGCGAAGCGTTTGGCAATTGATAACCTCCAGAGGGAATGGGAGAGAAAAAAAGGGGCTTCTGTTAAAATTCTGGCTTATGAAGCGCAAGTAAAAGCTGCATCTATTGCGCTAAATAGCGTGAGACTAGAACTGAAAGCTGGTCGACGAACCCTTTTAAATTTATTAGATGCAGAGCAAGAATTGCTTAATGCCCGCGTTAATTTAGCGAGTGCCAAACATGACTTAATTTTAACTAAATATAAGCTTCACGAGCGAGTTGGTCGGTTGCATATTTTAGTAGCCCAGTGAATTAAAATTATGAAATTAGACACCCTCTCTTCTCGAAACTTAATCAAGTGTTTGCCTGGTTTATATTTTTTGGTGTCATCTCAATTGCAATGATTTTCCCAGCTTGGGGGAAAAGTGGCAATTAAGTTGACATGGTAATTCGAGATGGGAAGAGGTGTTTTACAGCCAATGGTATCCCTGATCATCCAACTGGAAAATTTCCTAATCGTGGCAATCCAAATGCAATCAAAGAACAACAAATAAGTGTTTGTGTGCTCCTTGAACCAATCAAAAGTAAGGTTTCAACACCGATAAAAGGAACAATGGGAATTGCAATAAATGGTGTGCAATTTAGGCCAAATACAGCGGGATTTTGGGACCCAAGTGCTCGACAGGGTCATAGTCGTCAGGGCAACCCAAACTGGAGTTTAGAAATATTTGGCGAACCTGGAAAACTTGGTCTTGATTTTGACAATGGGCATGTTGGACGAGGTGGCCTTTACCATTACCATGGCATAGCTCCCGACTTGATCAAAAATGTCGACAGTTCCCTTGAAGGGTATGCTGGAGATGGTTTTGAGATCCACTACCTTCCATTTGAAAAAAAATCGGGATGGACTCTCAAACAGGGACTGCGACCACTGGGGGGACCTCCGGGTGTTTACAGTGGGGTTTTTTAGTGAAGACTTTAAATATGTGGGAGGACAAAATAGGCTTGATCGCTGCAACGGTGGTTATTTGCATGGAAAGTACGCTTATTTTTTAACAGATGACTACCCTTTTTTGCCGCGTTGTTTGTATGGAAAAATAAGCGCTGATTTCAATTCAAGTCGTCACCGGCAACATATTAGCGTGTCAGAATTTAACATTACTATTTCGAGATAAAACTTCACTGAAGCAAATTTGACCAAACAATCAAGTAGGCGAGGCCGCCATGTAGGTTCCGACAGCGCTGCGGCCCACTCCAAAAAGGTCTAGATCTGATTCAGAAACGCCTCCAGTAACCCTGGTCCTATGTTCATGGTCCTTGGCTGTAGAAAAGGTTGTAGACAAGCTTTGTGCTTTAGTTTGCTGGGATAATCTTATAACCTGTCTGAATCAGGGCGCTTTTAGACTTGAACTTGCCTGAAATAGGCATCGAACTTGCCCCCGGACACCATTTATCCTTAATCACATTACCTATCTCTTTGTTTGTAAAAGATTGATGTGTTTACAGGTGGTGAGTGATGTACAAAGCTGATGTCAGTTACGTGTCTTGTTGGGCTGGTTTCTATTACTATACAACACGTGTCCGATAGGATGTGAGGCAGCGTTATGCAGCGAAAACGCTCTCATTTAGGAAGTAATAATGTTTACAGGTGGGTGCTTTTAATCAGGTCTCCTTATCCCCTTTTTTAAACCGTTAAAGGCCTCAGAAACCGTAAAGTTATAATGTTAAAACCCGGCCTTTGGCTTTTATTTGAGCGGGACTGCATCTACTGGTATTGATGCTGACATTGCTTCTCTTTCAAATGAAAGGACGCATATTCCTGAAAACCTTGAGAATTTGTATACAAACGCTTGTTTTGTATCTTCAAGCATTTCGGGCACTTGCCGTTCGAAATTTTTTAAGGCTGACATGTCGTCGAATCGCACGTTGACAGCAAGATCACCATCCTTCCCAACTGTAACTTGCAAGCCGTGTATGTCGAATGTTGATATTTTTTCTTTTAACATCTGACTAAGATTGCCCGCGGCAATTTTAGCCTGCGCCACTGAGGTAAATTTAAACTGTAACTGTGACGAAAACATTTCAGCTCACCCCAGTTTACTCAAAAGTTCATCCAGTTCATTGCCAACCGAAGGTGTTTTTGACTGATTGCTTAGATAACCGCTACCTGCGAGCCTTAATTCACTTTTAAGATCATTACCGTTTTGCGTAAGAGTTACTTCACCATCAGAGGAAAAGACAATCCCGTCCTTCTCGAGGCTTTTAAGTGTCTCCGCAGGTGCCGTCCCGAAGGCACAAAAATCAAGAAACCCGATGAGTTCATTGATGGTACCCTTTGGGGCAAAGCGAACAAATCTACTCAGCATTGATGCCACCTGTGATGCCGTCAATTTAGCTTGTTCGTTCCGCATCAAAATTTGGTCTGTTACGGCTTTTGCAAGCTGTTTCATAAGTCTTTGCTGTTCTGCATCTATATTGTGAGGTTTCTGATGGATAGCGCATAGTGTACCCAAAACCAGCCCTTCAGGAGTGTTTAGCGGAAAACCGGCATAAAACGCTGCGTTGGTCGGTGGCTTTGTAAAGTGGGAGCCAGCGAATCTGTTATCCTTCGACAAGTCTGGAATTATCAGAGGCTCCGGTGACAAAAGCGCGTATTGGCAGAATGACATTTTCTGAGGCATAGACAAAAGTGGATCGACCGGTATGCCAGATCCCCCAATAGTAAATTGATTTTTGCCATCAAGAATATTGATCATGGCAATATTCACCCCGGTGATCATCTTAACCATTTCTGGAAAAATTTCGAATTGCTGCGATAAATCACGACCAATGACGCAAACTTCTCTGACCTTATTGCGTCGTTGAGTTTCATTTTTTGGCAGTGAAGACACAGTTACTTTCTTGGCTGTTGCAACTGCAAAACCCATTTTCACAAAGTCTTTGAACCCAAAGGCTTTAACCGCACGTCTTAATGACATTTATCCAAACCATCTTTTATACGTTCAATATAAAATTATTAGATCTAAACTCCGTGGTTGTCTATCGAACAAACTCTCCAAAAAAGCAAAAACTTAAATTCGGCATTTTTGGCGTATCCTGATGCCAAAACCTTTCAAATTTATTTGAAAAATATCCACGATTTAAAACAAGTAAGTATTAATCATATTTTGGGTTATGCCTCTGGCACATTACACAGATATAAGCCACATGATATGCAGTGGTGGTGGAATGAGCCTACTACATAAATACATTATAAATTAGAAAGGGAGGCATGAACCATACCAACCTACG
>QBYK01000060.1 GCA_003282865.1 SAR116 cluster bacterium AG-325-I21
TATAACGACCCTTGATGCCAGCATTAAAGGCGTTCGCCGCGTTGGTCGAAACTTCCTGACCGAACAGGTCGAGCGACAAGGAATAATGCAGGTTCAGCTTTTTCTGAATCGTCGGCAGATCAATTACCCCAAGTTCGCGAATGGTGTTGATGTCATAGGGATCGGTGATGCCGGCTCTATTCATCGCCTCGGCAGTCGCCTGAATGGTGCGACCAACGCCAGTCTCACCAACAAACATGTGATGGGCTTCCTCGGTCAGCATGAAACGGCATGTGCGGCTTAGCGGATCAAATCCTGACTGAGCCAAGCTTTCCAGCTGCATCTTACCATCACGGTCAGTAAAGTAAGTAAACATGAAGAATGACAGCCAGTCTGGTGTCTCTTCGTTGAACGCGCCCAGCATGCGAGGCGCATCATCAGAGCCCGAACTGCGACGAAGAAGCATATCTGCTTCCTCACGTCCATCTGCGCCAAAGTATTTCTGCAGCAAATATACCATTGCCCACAGGTGTCGACCCTCCTCGACATTTACCTGAAACAGGTTGCGCATGTCATATAGAGACGGAGCGGTCAGCCCAAGGAAGCGTTGTTGTTCAACCGAGCCAGGCTCAGTATCACCCTGGATGACGATCAAGCGGCGCAGCATAGCTCGGTATTCACCGGGCACTTCCTGCCAAGCCTTCTCACCAGAATGCTCTCCAAAAGCAATTTTTCTATCCTCTACCTGAGGCGCCAGAAGGATACCCCATCGGTATTCTGGCATTTTCACATAATCGAATTTTGCCCAACCACCAGTCTCAACGCCGACAGCAGTACGAAGGTAAACATTAGCCTCTTGGAAGTGTTTTGGGATTAACCTAGTCCACCAATCGATATATCCTGGGTGCCATTTTTCGAGCGCCTTCAATACCCGCCTATCAGATGACAGATTGACATTGTTTGGGATTTTTGTGTCGTAACTTACGTTCATTACATTCTGCATAGTTCAAAGCCTTTATTTAATAACATTGTCGACGCTCAAAGCATCCATTAATTAAGTTGCCACTAAACGCGTTCCATATTGAATTTACCCCGCATGCCTGTGCCGTAACGCTGCAATGCTCCCTCTTCACCTGCCGCATTTGGCCGTTGAAAAATCCAGTTTTGCCAAGCAGTCAAACGACCAAAAATACGTGTTTCCATCGTCTCCGGACCAGCGAACCGCAAATTTGCTTCCATACCAGTCATCGCGTCCGGAGAGAAGCTGGCACGCTCTTCAATGAATATCCTAACTTCATCTTCCCAATCGACATCATCATAGGCAAATGTGACGAGGCCATGGTTGCGTGCAGCGTCGGCATCTAGCGGTATGCCAACTGAGGCTTCAACTGCAGCGAGTGTTTCTGGCTCACCCAGAAAACGCGTTGAAAGACGGCTTAAGCCGTTCGCCATCGGCATAGTGCCCACATTTGATGATGAAAGAATTATGGTAGCGATATGACGGTTATCACCTTCGAATTCACCTTCCATCATGTAAGTGCGATCTACAGAAAAAAGCAGCTCAGCCAGAAGTCCAGCAAAACACGACCCATGCTCAACCAGCGCAGCCATGGAGCGCGAAGTAACATCAACACGCTTCAGAATCCGTTTCCAAAATAACAGCACTTCGTTCGCCAGCCAATGACCAGAGTTTTTATGCAGTTGCTTCTCATGCTCAAGAAAAGCCGCTGGATCACCCTGACTACGGAATAACAACAGACCGGCTTCAAGCTCGTTCAGACGCAAGTGCAGGATGGCATCGTCCAATTCGCGTGCTAGACGCAGCATATAGGATTCACTGCCCTCTTTCACAAAGTCATCGATGCTTACTGGTGGCGGAGTATTTGGACCATTTATCACAAGCGTCGCCGTGCCTCCTGCCCGATCAACTTCTATTGTAAGAGTCGAATAATTTACTGATCCATCCTCAGCAATGGTTTTTTGAAGGGGCGTCAGCGCAATACCAGCGTGGACTGGCTTGACTAATTCGGACGCAAATCCCGCCGCACGTTGGGCAACAACATCATCAAATTTAGAATTGCCAACAATCTCATCAACAAGGCGCCAGTCACGGGCCCTTGCGCCACGCACTCCTTCTTCCATCGCACAGAAAACATCGCAGAGGTCCCGGCGGACTTGCCGCTTGTCGGTTAGTCGGGTCAAACCGCCGGTGCCCGGTAAAACCGCCAGCAAAGGCACTTCAGGGAGGGCCACGGTAGATGCCCCATCGTCCACAAGCATAATGTGGTTGCAAGCAAGTGCGAGTTCGAAGCCACCGCCGGCACAGGCCCCTTTGATTGCGGCGACGTATTTCTGGCCTGACTCAGTCTCCGCATTTTCCATTGCATTTCGAGTTTCATTCGTAAACTTGCAAAAATTGACTTTGTGAGCGTGTGCCGCACCAGCTAGCATCCGAATATTTGCTCCAGCACAGAATACCCTATCCTTGCCTGATTGAAGAACCACAACTCGAATTTCTGGATGCTCAAACCGCATACGTTGGACAATGTCAGCCAGTTCGATATCAACACCCAAATCGTATGAGTTTAATTTCAATTTATAGCCCCCAAAGAGACCACCATTTTCGTCAACATCCATGAAAAGTTGCGCCACATCACCGTCATATTCGACGCGCCAGTGCCGATATTGAGATGGATTAGTCTCAAAGTTAATTATTTCACCCATAAATTCGCTCTCCTGATGCAAACCATACTTACCCCACCCTTTGGTTGATCGTCAAACTTTTGATGCATTATGGTGCTTTTTAATGAGATTATGATCCTATTTTCAAAGAATATTCATCACCTTAATGCATTATATTACATCTATTTTGGGTGTTTTGCGTTGGTTTTGGACAAGAGACAGGGCACCCGGCGTCTAAGTTTAAAGCTTTCACGATTCTGCTAGTTGATGAAATTACCCTAGTTATTGAGAGTACAACGCGTGTCTACTGAAGAGATCCGAGGATCTAAAGCGATTAATATTGCTCCGTGATTCTCGGCGCTAGCATGGGTTATACGACGCTTACTTATTTGAGGATGGCTTTATTTGAAATTGCCTCGTCAATTTAGCTCATGATAGCACTGACCACTTAAACTATCTGAACTTGGCATTTTGCGGAATTGTTGGCTTTGCTTCGTTTAAAGCCTCGATTGCGAAGCCTGCCGCTATCTTATATTTGCTCATAAATTCGTTTCTTTCTTCTAGAGAAATTACGGTCTCAATATCTTCGAAGATCCCACCGCATCTGTCGTTCAGGATATCGAGCAGGCCAAATGGCCCAGCTGATCGATTCCGGAGCACTAATTCTGATACTTTTTTACACAACAGGTTATCATATAATTTAAGGGCATCAGGAGTTAGACCCAGCTTAAGAATCGTCGCGCCGATAACCCTTGCGTCGACTATGGCTTGGCTCGCTCCATTAGACCCTGTTGGATACATCGCGTGCGCAGCATCGCCCATTAATGCGACGGGCCCATCTACCCAGGTTGCAACTGGGTCGCGATCAATCATCGGATTCATGTAGCCATAATCTGATTTATACAGCATCGACGGAACGTCGAGCCAGTCATAACGAAAATCATTAAAATGATTAGCAAAACTCTGAATCGGTACTTCTTTGAACCAAGTGTCTTCCGACCAGCCTTTGTTAATATCCATTGTAAGTTCAGCAATCCAATTAGTAAGAACCATTCCATCGGCCTCTGGCCTCGAAATTGGATAAATCACCATACGATGCTTATGAGTGCCAAGACCGATGAAGGATGATTCTGTGCGTAAAGGCTTCGCGCGCACTGTGCCTCGCCACATAATTGCCCCGCCCCAGTGAATTGGGGGCTGATCTGGGTGCATTTGAGCTCGCACGGCAGAGTGGATTCCATCCGCGCCAATAAGTAGGCTACCCGAAATTTGAAACTGTGAACCATCACTGCGCTTTACCGATACGTCCACCTTTCCAGATGGTTGTTTGAAATATTTGTCAACTTTTGCGTCTAACATTACAGACTTGGCTCCTGCACGCTCTATCAAAGTTCTGTATAGAAGCATGTGTAACTTGCCACGATGTGCGGCGTACTGTGGCCACTTATATCCAGCATCTAAACCGCGCTTTTCTGCGTAGACTTCTCGGCCATTGAGTCCAACTAAAGCCCATTCTTTAGCCGACACGCCGATTGTATCCAGTACTTCCGAAGTCAGGCCCAATTCAAAAAATTCTCTAATTGCATTAGGTTGAATGTTTATTCCTACCCCCAGTGGACGCATGGTTCGCCATGTTTCCAATACTAAAAAAGGCACTCCAATTTGGTGAAATGTTAAGGCCAAAGTCAGCCCTCCAATCCCCCCTCCGGCAATGATCACCTTATCATTATTCATAATCTCTTGCCCTATCTGTTAGAGGTTGTGGGCGAGATCATTTTTGATGGCTGCCATTACTGCCTCGCGCTCTTCATCTATGTAGAAATGGTTGCCTGGAAATTCATGATATGTGAATTTGGCATTTGTTCGAGCCTGCCAACCCTTCAACTGGACTCTCGATATGGCGGGGTCACTAATTCCACCCAGTGCCGTTATTGGTAAATCAAGTGGTTCAGAGGAGGTCTCGTCATATGTTTCTAGCAACTCGACATCGGCTCTGAGAATAGGAAGAAAGATTTTCCTTACCTCTGGATTTTGTCGGACAGCTTCTGGGACCGCACCATAAGTTGCCTGCAGCTTATCGACAAAAGCCTCATCATCAAGAAAACGAAGTAGACCAGTATTCTTTTGCAAATGTGGGGCGGCTCTGGCTGAAACGAATAGATGCGCCGGCTCGTTAACGCCCATGGCGGTTAACCGACGAGCCGTTTCATAAGCGACAATTGCACCCATGCTGTGACCGAAAAAAGCGAACGGTTTTTTTGAGATGGCACTTATCTCTTGTGCCAGGGTGTCCACAAGCTGTGGCATATTCTTAATCAATTTTTCATTCAGCCTCTCTTCACGCCCCGGCATTTGAATAACGCAAATTTCAACTTGATCAGCAAGCATTTTACCCCATGCATTAAATGCGGATGCTCCTCCTCCAGCATATGGGAAACAATAGAGCTGAAGCGTTGCCTTTGGACGCGGGTGAGGGCAAATCACCCAGCTACCTTTATTTGAGGGCAAAGGCGATGTGCCCAGCTCGACACAATCCAAAGCGCCCTCGAATAATTGATCTATAGTAATGGCAAGATCTCTAATGTTTGGGGTGATGAAAAGTTGTTCAACGTCGACTTCCACTTGAAGATCACCCTTAACCCAAATCTGAACTTCAACAGCAGTCAATGAGTCGATGCCGAGATCCGTGGGCTTTGCAAGCTCATCAAGGTCAGTAGCAGGAACCCTCAAGGTTTGGGCGAAGCGTTTGAGAAGATAAAAAATAATTAAATCAATTCGTTGATTAGGATGCGCATCTTTTACCTTCTGTGCGGCTAACTCTGCTGAATCATCAACTGGAGGGTTTGCGTGTTCTTCCGGAATACAATGCTTTAATGTACTCCATTCGTTGGCTCCGGGTGTGTTTGCAACAAATTGCATCCAATCAACTGGCAAAACGGCAGCCTGTGGTAAATCATGTATTGTCAAAAGTTGTCCCATGTAACTGCAGCCCTCATTTGCATTCATTGGCTGCCAGCCATCTTTTAATAAACGTTGCATTACTAGATCAGAAGCCGCCATACCAACATCGGCCCAAGGTCCCCAATTAACAGCGGTTGCTGCCAAACCCCTCCTTTTACGAAAGTGAGCCAGGCCATCCATAAAGGCATTTGAAGCAGCGTAATTCGACTGACCAGGAGATCCAATAATACTAGCAACCGAAGAGAAAAGGACAAAGAAATCCAGCGCCCGATCTTGGGTTTGGGTGTGCAAGTGCCAAGCGCCCTTGACCTTTGGCCCAGCGACTTTCTCATAGCTCTCAGAGCTTTGTTGGATCAACATTCCGTCAGCTAAAACGCCCGCTGCATGGACAATTCCTCGCAGCCGCGGCAAGCTTGCCAACAACTTTTTGACACCGGTTGCATTACTGATATCTGTGGTAACAACCTCAACGCTGGTGCCGATATCCCCAATAGCTTCCAATGCATTACGTTGAGATTTGGTTGAAACGCCACTGCGACCTGTTAGAACTAAATGACGAGCGCCATGAATTGCCAAGTATTGCGCAACTTCTAATCCAAGTGAACCTAACCCACCAGTTATTAGATACGAAGCATCTGGGCTTAACTTTAAAAAAGGCTCCAGACCCTCAATGGGCGCAAATTTTTGGAGGTAACCAGTGTGCCGCGCCTCGCGACGAAACGCAATTTCTGTGTCGTTGCTGGAGTAACACAGTTCGTTGATAAGCCCTCCAAAAATACTAGATGTTGCGTTAGCATTTGGGTCAAGGTCAATACAACCGCCAAATTTTGCTGGATTTTCTGATTGCAATGCCCGGCCAAAGCCCCAAAACTGACTTTGCCAAGGCGATACGGTGTCTTGGGCTTCAACTGCTTGCGCCCCTTTTGTTATAAACCAGTTTTTTCCGGAAATATTGTTTTTAATGCACGTTTGCACGACTCTCAAACTTGCCAAAAGGGGGCCATCTTGATCTTTTTCGCTGGAGTCCATTCCCCAAAGGTGCAGAATTCCGTTTAGATCGTGGGCGTTTTTTGAGCTTAAAAATTCACATGCAGCATCTGCTGAACTAGCGCTATGTACCTCGTGCCCAGCCATTTTCATTGTGGAGAACAGAGAGTCGGATATGCAGCCCTTGTCCGACAACAATAGCCAGTTTCCCAACTCCGCAGCGGACTCAGACAACTCTGCCTCTTCCCATCCAGGACGATACAAATAATCAGCCAGTGCGGCGCGCATTGTTTTTTGCTTAGATATGGTATTTTTCAGGCCAGAAATGGTGACTGGACGTAATGATAGACCCTCTACTGTAGCAACTCGTTTGCCGCCCTCATCAAAGAGTTGTAAATCTAAAATCCGACTTTGGGCTTTTTGTCGCGCAGTTACTTTGACCCAAAACGACTCACTGGTTGAGTGATTACAACTGAAGTCTGACACGCCAAACGGGAGAAAGATCCGATCGACTTCTTGTTCTTGAAAAAGAGCTTCCGAAATCCTGAAGCTTGAGTCGGTGATAACAGGGTGCATTTGGTAACTTTCACCCGCCAAGACTGTATTAACCGGTAGCCTGACACGTGCCAAGGCGCTCCTAAACTCATCACTTGAGTCTCTTTTTTGTAAAAAGATAGTTTCAATCGCCTCAAAGCGGGGGAGATACTCGAGACCTCGGGTCTTAAACCACCCTGAAAGTTCTTTTATGTCAACAGGCTGAGTGAAATGGGTTAATTCTTCATCGATATTAATGGAGGTTAGGGCGCGACGCGACTTCTGTTCGAGTGTTCCTGCTGCATGCTGGATCCACTTTCTGTCCGTGCCCTCAGCAGAACGGCTAAAAATTTCAAAGTCAAAATGATTACCGTTTGATGTGGCGATTACCTGCACTTTAACTGGTTCGTCAGATAGCGGTAAAGCACGACCTATAGTAACATTTTTTAAGGCCACCTCATCGTGACCAAACACCGAATTAGCAGCAATTGTTGCCATCTCAAAAAATGCGCTGGCAGGGAAAACTGGTTCACCAAAAACCCGGTGATCATTGAGATACGCCGGATTGTTGGCACTTAAGCTAGACTCAAAAATTCTGCTCTTACTCGCATTCTCAATCTTTTGTTGGAGTAGGGGATGAAGCCTTGGTCCATTCTGTCCACTAGTAACCACTTCAGTCCAACAACGTTGATATTGCCAGGGGTAATTTGGTAAGTGAATGCGTTTTAATTTGGAGTATCTAAAAATTTTTTTCCAATTAAGATCGGCACCAGCCACATAAAGTTTTTGAATACACTCCAATAGCGTAGACCATTCAAATTCTGGCTTTAAACTTGGCAGCCAAACGCCAAACTCAGACGGGACACATGTACGACCTAACCCAAGAAGCGTTGGTTTGGGGCCAATTTCCACAAACACCCCAATGTTCTTGGACTTTGCGTAATCGATACCATCCGAAAATCTGACCGCACTCCGCAAATGTTCCACCCAGTATTCGGGGGAAAGCTGTCTATCATTCCAAGGCTCACCGGTGACGTTAGAAAGGAGTTTGATGTTTGGTGGGTTAAAATTCACACTTTCCGCAATCATACGAAATTCATGAAGGATTGGTTCCATCAATGGTGAGTGAAACGCATGACTTACATTCAACTCAGTTGTCTTGATGCTTTGACTGTTTAAGCGGCCCACAATTAAATCAATCGCCTGGCCTTCACCGGAAAGAACGATGCTTTGTGGCGCGTTGACCGCAGCAATAGAAACAGATGGAAATTCGGCGATCGCGGCTTTGGCTGAGACCTCATCAGTACCAACACTGACCATTTTTCCACCCATGGGTAGGGACTGCATTAAACGCCCACGTGCAGCTACCATCCGAACCGCATCCTCAAGTGTGAATACTTTAGCAACACATGCAGCCGCGTATTCACCAATACTATGACCCAAAAGTAAATCGGGAACTATGCCCCATTCCTCGAAAAGCTTTGCAAGTGAATACTCGATCGCGAACAGAGCAGGTTGCGTATATTCAGTTTGGCTCAAATTCTCACTACTCCACATAATTTCAAGGAGGTGATTCTCTAGGTGGTTGTCAAAAAGCTTAGCGCATCGGTCAAGTGCCTCTTGAAAAATTGGGTGAGCTTCGTAGAGCTCTTTGCCCATTCCTGTGGATTGAGCACCTTGACCGGTAAAAAGGAAGGCTAATTTAGGCGCGCGACGTCCTGCGACCCCAGTTATAGCACCATGCGTCTCTCTGCCAGCAGCAAAATCAATTAGTGTGCTTGCTAGCTTCGAGGGATCGTCGGACGTAAACGCAGCACGGTGAGAAAAATGGGAACGACCGCTGGCCGCTGAATAGCAAAGGCTATCAAGATTCAATTCTTTCAAATTTTCTTCCGCACCAAGCATATCAGCATATCGTTTTACAAGGTCAGACAAAGCTAAATCGGTACGGGCAGAGAGTGTCAACAATTGCGTTGTTGCGGAGGTTTGGAGTTGGTCTCCATCGAGTACGTTTGGCTCTGGAGCTCCACTAACAATTATGTGAACATTCGTACCGCTCATTCCAAACGCGCTAATACCTGCAACGCGTTCTTTGCCCTCCCAAGTGGTATTTTCTAACGGGATCTTGATGGGCCAATCATTCCATGGGATACGCCTATTCGGTTCAGAAAAATTAAGATGTGCAGGAATGGTTTTATGTTGTAGCGATAATACAACTTTAATTAAGCCTGCAATTCCAGCAGCAGAGTCAAGATGTCCAACATTGGCTTTAACTGCCCCTAAATAGAGTGTCTTTTTCCGGTTTTTACAAAACACTCGCCCAATTGCGCTAACTTCAATTGGATCGCCAAGTGGCGTCCCCGTACCATGAGTTTCAACGAAATCCACCTGATGTGGCTCAATTCCCGCATCCTCGAGCGCACTCTTCAACATAGCGCGTTGGGCGGGTCC